>NZ_JALNTP010000008.1:0-252826 GCF_023161805.1 Pseudoalteromonas sp. 1CM17D
TAGCTGATAGCTGATAGCTGATAGCTGATAGCTGATAGCTGATAGCTGATAGCTGATAGCTGATAGCTGATAGCTGACAGCTGATAGCTGATAGCTGATATCTATTCCCTTTTATTTTAGCTACAATACGCGCCGAACAAATTTTAGGTAATAGCCCCGTTGAAAAATCCCCAACATAACTCAGTATTAGTTTTGCGTGCTCAGCAAATTAGCGAATCGCGTCGCGAATTTAATGCCCGTGGCGGCAAAATGGATCGCTGTGAGCAGTGTTTAATTGCTAAGCATTACTGTATATGTGAGGGTGTAGAACAAGCGCAGTGCGATGCTGGCGTGTGTTTATTAATGTATCATAATGAAAGCTTTAAACCGTCAAACACAGGGCGTTTAATTGCTGAAATAGTCCCTGACAACTATGCATTTAGATGGGACAGAACAGAGCCAAGCGCTGAGCTATTAGCTTTACTAAACAACGCTGATTATCAACCTATGGTGATATTTCCAGCTGAAGATGTAGAGCCGGGCAGGGCAACCACCGAAGTAAACATTGAGCCTGGCAAAAAGCCATTATTTATATTTTTAGATGGTACCTGGCGCGAAGCTAAAAAAATGATCCGCAAAAGCCCGTACCTAGATAATTTACCGGTGTTGTCGATCACCGCTGATAAATTATCAGATTACCGTTTACGCGTTGCACCTCACGCATACCAGTTAGGCACTGCTGAGGTAGGCATTATGGTGTTAGCGCTCGCAGGTGAGCAAGATGCCGCCTTAAAGCTTGAACAGCACTTTATAAAATTTCGTGATGCGTACTTACTTGGTAAGCGAAATAAGGGCAGGCCACAGTAACTTAATTTTAGGCAAAGAAAAGCGCGCTCTATCTCTAGGCGCGCTTGCGGAATCTTCTAATTTTGCATCCTGCAATTGAACTTAATCAACTCCAATTTTTACTTATCCATGTGATTACGATATTACTTTTTAGTTCTATGTAATTTAGGCTATCCGGGCCTATCTCCTTTAAATCCCTGTACATCCCTGTACATCCTGTAGTGGTAAAAACTATTACCTATTCCTTTTGGCACATCCTAGTGCAGTCCATTAATTTACAATTCCATTGTGTTGCCTCAAGGGCCTGTCCATTTAATTCCTGTCACATCCTGTTAAACAACTATCCGCTGTTGTTATCCTTGCTGTATCGTCCTGATACGTTCCTTTGTGCAACAATCCATTGCGATACTCATCCTGAGCCTGTCCTAATTTCCGTGTTGTCCGTAGTAACCTAATCATTGGTTGTTCGAGTAAGCAGTCCATTTCCTTTTACTCGATAAGCATCACTGCTTGGTTGATGTAGTAATTGTAGCGTGCTGGTGCAACTAAAATAGGTTAAAACGGCTATAGATTTACTTATAAAAAATGAGTATTTATAACAAATCAAATAAAAACAGGTACTTACATTAATTTCACTGGGTTGTTATAGATTTTTTTACTCATTAGCTGTCAGCTCTGTAAGAGATGTCTTACGCGGTATTTCCCTTTTGGTCATTAATTACTTATTTACATTTATGTAAAGAGTGTATATTTTCACGTATCACGATAAAATCCCCTGTAAATAATTACTATTTAGGTAAATTGATATGAGAACTGCACTGGCTATACTTACTTGTATTATTAGCGCTTCGCCTGCGTTTGCGAGCGATGTTGTTAATATTTACTCTTTTCGTCAACCGTTTTTAATTCAACCTATTTTAACTGACTTCACTAAGCAAACTGGCATTAAGACGAATGTGGTTTTTGCAAAAAAAGGGTTAATAGAGCGTGTTAAGCGTGAAGGAAAACACAGTAAAGCCGATTTAGTATTAACATCTAATTTTAGTGCACTTATTCAGCTAGAAGATCTAAATTTAACGCAAAGTATTAAAAGTGATCGCATTAAAAACAATATCCCTGCGTCGTATAGAGATAGCGACGGGCAGTGGGTGGCATTAACTAAGCGGGTTCGTAATGTGTATTCATCAAAAGAGCGCCTAGGTGCATTACCTGAACTCACCTACGAAGATTTGGCTAACCCACAGTATAAAGGACAAATTTGTACACGCTCTGGCAAGCATCCTTATAACCTTGGCTTAGTTGCTTCGATGATTGCTCATCACGGTGAGGAAAAAACTAAAACATGGTTAGAAGGTGTTAAAGCTAATTTAGCACGTAAGCCACAAGGGAACGATCGCGCGCAGGTAAAAGCGGTAAAAGAAGGTTTGTGTAATCTTGCTTTAGGTAATAGTTACTACCTTGGCAAAATGCTTCAAGACGACGAGCAAAAAGCGTGGGCTGAGTCTGTTTATATTAATTTTCCTAATCAGCAAAATCGCGGCTCACACATAAATGTTTCGGGTGCTGTCATTACTAAATATGCAAAAAACCCTGATAATGCCCTTAAGCTTATTGAGTTTATGAGCGAAACCAAAGCACAAAATATGTATGCCTCTGTAAATATGGAGTACCCGGTTAAGCAAGGCGTTGAGCTATCAAGTTTAGTCGCCTCTTGGGGAAGCTTTAAAGAAGATGGCCTGGCACTTGATGAGATCAGTAAATATCGTCCGTTAGCCCTTAAGCTAATAGATGAGGTGAAGTTCGACCTTTAATGAATTTTATATTTAAGCTGTCTAGATGGCAGCTCTTTGCTTGGTCGACAGGGCTTTTATTGTCGGCCCCGCTGTTTTTTCTGATATATGAATCTTTACAAGGCGACTCAGAGGTATTTTCTCATCTGTGGGATACCGTGCTGTGGGATTATATTACTAATACTGTGCTGCTTATTTTTGGCGTATGCCTGCTTAGCTGTGCAATTGCACTACCGCTTGGTTGGCTCAGTGCGTATTGCTCCTTCCCCGGGAAAAAGCAATTTGAATGGGCGCTTATGCTGCCCCTTGCAATGCCTACCTATTTAATAGCTTATGTGTATACCGATTTGCTAGATTACGCAGGCCCTGTGCAAATAGCCCTAAGAGACTGGTTTGATTGGCACTCGCCAACGGATTACTGGTTTTTTGATATTCGCACTTTGCCCGGCGCTATGGTGATGATTGCACTTGTGCTGTATCCGTATTTATTTTTAATTTTTAAAACCGCATTGCGAGAGCAGTCATTTAAGTTAGTGCAAGCTAGTCAATTAATGGGTTTATCGCCTTGGCAAAGCTTTTTTAAGGTAAGTATAGTGCTTTCTCGTGGCTCAATTGTGGCAGCCCTTGCGCTCATAAGCATGGAAACCATGGCCGACTATGCAACGGTAAGTTACTTTGCAGTGAGCACTTTAACCACCGCAGTGTACGATACATGGTTTGGTTATTACTCACTCACGGCTGCAGCGAAAATATCGGGCGTTATGCTGTTACTGCTGTTTTTAGCTTTAATGGCGGAGCGCTTTAGTCGGCGTAACCAAGCCGTGTTTGAGCGTCAATCAGGTGTTAATAGCGAGTCGTTGTATAAACTTAAAGGTAAACATGCATGGCTGGCTACGTCATTTTGCAGTGTTATTTTGCTCATTGCTTTTATTATACCTATGTTGGTATTGCTAAATTATGCAATAACTTACTTTGATAAAGCGTGGAACACGGCATTTTTTAGTTACGCGTGGCAAAGTTTAAAAGTAGCTATTATTGTAAGCGTAGTCAGCATAATACTCGCTACACTCATTGTTTTTTATCAGCGTGTGGCAAAGCAAGGCTATTCTTTAATACCTGGTCGCTTAGCGAGCACCGGCTATGCACTGCCAGGTACGGTACTGGCTATTGCTGTGTTATTACCGCTTAGCGCATTAGAAAACTCAATAAATACAGCCCTTGAGAGCTACAACCTAGATATAGGTTTATTACTAACCGGTAGCATTATCACTATTATAGTGGCTTACTTAGTGCGCTTTTATGCCATTGCGCACGGTGCTATAGAATCGAGCTTTGTACGTATTAGTCCATCACTGGATATGGCTAGCCAATCTATGGGTAAAAGCCAAGGGCAAACACTGCGCTTAGTGCACCTTCCTTTATTACGTCGAGGTCTTTTAACAGCTGCATTGCTTGTATTTATTGAGTGTATGAAAGAGCTGCCAGCCGCATTACTATTAAGGCCTTTTGACTTTGAAAGTTTAGCCACACATGTATTTCAATATGTGAGCGATGAGCAGCTTGAGCTTGCTTCTATTTCCGCTTTATTTATTGTTTTGGTTGGGTTGATCCCCTTGTATTTTATTAATCGTTCTATGGAGCAACGCAGTTAAATGAGCCGTTTAAATTTACAAGGTGTGGGTTATCACTACAGTGGCACGCATGTGCTACACAATTTAGATTTAACGGTGGGTCAAAACGAAATTGTGTGCTTGCTCGGAGCCAGCGGCTGCGGTAAAACAACCACCTTAAAAGCAATTGCTGGCCTTATTGAAATAAATGAAGGTAGTGTATTTATAGATGGCAAATGTGTAAGCGACAAGCATACATTTGTATCACCGGAGCATCGTAATATAGGGATGATGTTTCAAGATTATGCCCTGTTTCCGCACCTCAGTGTGGCCGATAATATTGCGTTTGGGCTGGGTAAAATAAGCAAAGTTCAAAAACAGCAACGGGTAGAGGAAATGCTAGAGCTAGTGCATTTAACAGGGTGTGCAAAACGCTACCCTCATCAGCTCTCGGGTGGCCAGCAGCAACGCGTGGCTATTGCGCGGGCTTTGGCTTATAAGCCTAGTTTATTGCTTCTTGATGAGCCTTTTTCGAACATAGATACACAAGTACGTTTTGAGTTAATTGCTGATATTAGGCGCATTATTAAAGCGCAGCAGGTTTCTGCGGTATTTGTTAGCCACTCAAAAGAAGAGGCCTTTGCGTTTTCAGACACGCTAGCCATTATGCACCAAGGAAAAATAGCCCAACAAGGTACACCAGAGCAGCTTTTTGCCATGCCAAAGACAAAGGAGGTTGCAGAGTTTCTGGGTCAGGGCATATACTTAGGCGCAGAAGTGTTAACGGCAACTGAATACACAACGCCTTTTGGTGTCGTGCAATCGCAGCATGAGCATACGCACAGTGCAATAAAAGGGGTGGTGTATATTCGTCCACACCATATTGAGCTTGCGCAAAATACGCAGGCCGATAACCCTCAAGGTGTGAGCATTTTAAGCCGTCGGTTTATAGGCTCGGCTTATGTTTACACTGTTGTAATTGCAGAGCAAGAGATTGAAGTTGCCGCACAATATGGCCAGTCATTTGAAATAAATGAGCAGGTTATAATAAAAATAAAACCTCACACGGTGAATTTTTTCGAATCATAACAAATGTGTTATTCGCTGTGTTTTATAAAGCTAAGGAATAACAATGGCGCAAGCGCAATCTGGGATTTGTGCTGAAGCAAACTTACACGGTTTGCATTTATTTTTTAATGTATTTGATGGTCAAGACGAGTCATTGCGCGCAAAGCTTAAGCGCGTAAGCGCAATTGAAGAAGAGTTTAGTGATCAGTTCTCCGAAGCCATGCTCTCTTGCATGGTGGCTATAGGCGCGCAATATTGGCCGCATATACTACCTGAATATATCCCAAGCGAGCTGCAAAGCTTTCCTAATATAAATCACAGTGATTTTGTTATGCGCGTACAGCTATGTGATTTATTCATACAAATTCGCTCAGACCGAGAAGATGTTAATCACCTTTTTGCATTGCAAATATTAAAGTTGTTTTCGCCCGATGTAGAGCTGGTTGAACAAATTCGCAATTTTAGGTTTTTAGATGGGCGAGACTTTAACGGCTTTATTTATGCAGGCGACACCCCACATGGACGCCAAAAACGAATCACGGCACTGGTTAATAACCCCGACAGCTTTGAACACCAAGGCAGCTATATTCATGTACAGCGTTATAAGCATGACCTGAGCGTATGGCAGCATTTATCACTAAGCGAGCAAGAGCATATTATGGGGCGTACACGTTTAGATAACACCTTAATTGAGCCTAAGGTAGATACGAGCCACGCGACTAGAAGTGAGCTAAAAGATGAAAGCGGCCAAGCAATACTGCTTAACCAAAGCATGCCGTATGGCGATGTTTACGAGCAAGGCATGCTAAGTATTACATGCTCTGCATCGGGAAGTGCGTTTGAAAAGGTACTTAACAGCCGCATAGGAAAAGGGGAGTGTTACGACCACTGGCTTGATTTTACTCAAGCCGATATGGGCTCAGCGTTTTTTGCGCCGTCAGTTAGTTTTTTAAAACAGCTTTAAACCGTATCAAATAAAATGCGTACGCGCTCTAGTGTAATGTCTATTTCAGATATTTTTGCTGGCGCAATAAAAATGGTGTCATCTCCGGCAATTGTGCCCAATACACCATCCGCTTTGCCTAGTGAGTCTAATAAGCGGGCAATTAACTGCGCAGCGCCTGGGCTGGTGGTTATAATAATCATCATTTCGTTATGCATAATATCAATAACAAGCTGACGTAGTGGGCTTTTAGCAGTCGGTACGCCCATTTCTGCGGGTAGGCAATAAACCATTTCTTGTTTAGCATTACGGGTACGCACAGCGCCAAACTTGCTAAGCATGCGCGACACCTTACTTTGGCTTATATTGTCAAAGCCTTGCTCTTTTAATGCTTCGACTATTTCGCCTTGCGAGCCAAAGTTCTCTTCTTTTAAAAGTGCTTTAAACGCTTTTACCAGCGCTTCTTGTTTGTCTTGTGGTTGCATAGTCTTTATTCATTTTTGTTATTTATAATGCAAATTCTACACAAAAATGAATAATTATGCAGCAGTTGTTTAGTTAACTTGCCAGTTTGCAGCGATAAACCAACAAAGTTTACAACTATGGTCGAAAATATAGCTGAAATAAGCAGGATAAATTTGTTTTTAGTCGCTAATTTCATTATCTTAAGAGCCACAAATATTTCCTACCTCAAATTACGGAGAATTCCAATGAAAGTTGCTGTATTAGGTGCTGCAGGCGGTATCGGTCAAGCGTTGTCTTTATTATTAAAAACAGGCTTACCAGCTGGTTCTGAATTATCACTTTACGATGTTGCACCAGTTGTACCAGGTGTTGCGGTTGACCTATCTCACATCCCTACAGATGTTAAAGTGGCAGGTTTTGGCGCAGACGATTTAAATAAAGCGCTTGAAGGGTGTGATATCGTACTTATCCCAGCGGGTATGCCACGTAAACCAGGTATGGATCGTGCGGATTTATTTAACGTAAACGCAGGTATCATCAAAACATTAGCAGAAGGCATTGTAGCTAGCTGTCCTAAAGCGTTAGTGGGTGTTATCACTAACCCAGTAAACGGCACTGTGCCAATTGTTGCTGAAGTATTCAAAAAAGCAGGTACTTACGACGCTAAGCGCGTATTTGGTATCACTACGCTTGACGTAATTCGTTCAGAAGCATTTGTTGCTGAGCTTAAAGGCGTAGACGTAGCAACCGTTAAAGTACCAGTAATTGGTGGCCACTCTGGCACAACTATTCTTCCTCTACTTTCTCAAGTTGAAGGCGTAAGCTTCACTGAAGAAGAAGTAGCTACACTTACTCCACGTATCCAAAATGCAGGTACTGAAGTAGTAAATGCTAAAGCGGGCGGTGGTTCAGCTACATTATCTATGGGTGCTGCTGCAGCACGTTTTTGTATGTCTTTAGTTAAAGGCCTACAAGGTGAAGACGTAGTAGATTACGCATACGTTGCTGTTGAAAATGGCGATGCAGAGTACTTTGCTCACCCAGTACGTTTAGGCACAAACGGCGTAGAAGAAATTCTTTCTTACGGCGAGCTAAGCGCATTTGAAGAAAAAGCTAAAAACGACATGCTTGAAACTCTGAAAAAAGACATCAAAGAAGGTGTTGATTTCATGGCGTAATAGCCAAGTTATGCACAAAAAAGCCTGCTTATGCAGGCTTTTTTATTGCTCGAAAATTATGGCCCTTAAACACTAATTAAGGGAGGCTGCAAAGTTAGTGATCTCGCTCTACAGCTATACGCGCTAAGCTGATTAACGCTTGCTTGTACTGCGACTCTGCTAAAAAGTCTAAACAGGCAATGGCCTTGTCTGCTTCTTGCTGCGCCTTTTGCATTGTAAATTCAAGTGCGTTGGTTTGTTTAAGTGCCGTTAAAATAGCCTCAAGGTTATCCATACCATTGCAATGCTCAATGGCATCGCGAATAAGGGCTCTTTGCTGATCACTGCCGTGCTTCATCGCATATATTAGCGGTAAGGTTGGCTTACCTTCTGCTAAATCATCACCAATATTTTTACCTAATTGGTCAGCGTCTGCGTTGTAATCAAGCACGTCATCAACTAACTGAAAAGCAGTACCTAAATGCATACCATATAAATTAAGCGCATCTAACACACTGTTATCTTGCTCGGTAATAATAGCTGCAAGCCCTGTAGCGGCTTCAAATAATTTAGCCGTTTTAGAGTAAATAACCTGCATGTAACTTGCTTCGGTGGTATTAGGGTCGTTGCAATTCATAAGTTGCAATACTTCACCCTCAGCAATCACGTTGGTGGCATCAGCAAGCACTTGCATAATTTGCATTTTGCCCAGCCCCACCATAAGTTGAAACGAGCGGGTGTAAATAAAATCCCCAACCAGCACGCTGGCAGCATTACCAAATTCGGCATTTGCAGTCGGTGTACCACGGCGCAGGTTAGATTCATCAACAACATCATCATGTAATAGTGTTGCAGTATGAATAAATTCAACAATCGTTGCCAAAGTAATGTGATCTTTACCTTGGTAACCCAAAGCTCTTGCTGCCAATATTGCCAGCATCGGGCGTACGCGTTTGCCGCCGCTGTTAACGATGTACAAACCAAGTTGATTGACTAACGCCACATCTGAGCGCATTTGCGCGTGTATAAGTTGATTGACGTCATTCATATCGCTTTCGATTAACGCCTGGATAGCTTTTATATCCATTGATCTCCGAGCCAATTTTTATGTGTGAACGGCGCCGATTGTACAACAAAAAAAGCACTAGCTCGATATTTTGTGACGATTCATTAAAAAAACCGAGTTAAAAACCTTAATTAGCGCTTAATTAGGGTATTTAATTGTATATTTCACACTCAAAGCGCGACTATTTATTGCGCAGTCAATGGGTTCTGGAGTAGGCATAGCGACACGTAAATTTATTTTGTCTTTGCACTAAAAAGCGCTTGGCAACAGGGCAATTTAATATAAAATGGGGGAAATATTGAATTGCTCTCAATGCAGCTACTTTTTATTCATTTTAATTACAAAATAGGCTTGCTAGTTTTTATGCATTAGCGTAAACTTCGCGCCCTATCGAAGAATATTTTAGTTGCGTCGATTTGAGGGCGCACAGACGGAGTTAATTATGTACGCGGTTTTCCAAAGTGGTGGTAAACAGCATCGTGTGACTGAAGGTCAAACGATTCGTCTTGAAAAATTAGACGTTGAAACTGGTGCAGCAGTTGAATTTGATTCAGTACTTTTAGTTGCTGATGGTGAGAAAATCGAGATCGGTGTACCGTTCGTAAACGGTGGTAAAGTAACAGCTGAGGTTGTTTCACATGGTCGCGGTGAGAAGATTAAGGTTGTTAAATTTAGACGCCGTAAGCATTCTCGTAAGCAAATGGGCCATCGTCAATGGTTCACTGAAGTTAAAATCACTGGCATTAGCGCTTAATTAGAGGTACTTAGAAATGGCACATAAAAAAGCAGCTGGTAGTACTCGTAACGGTCGCGATTCAGAAAGCAAACGCCTAGGTGTTAAGCGTTTTGGTGGCGAATCAGTTCTAGCGGGTAGCATCATTGTTCGTCAACGTGGTACTCGTTTCCACGCTGGCGCAAACGTAGGTATCGGTAAAGACCACACTATCTTCGCAAAAGCAGATGGTAAAGTTCAATTTGAACAAAAAGGTCCTTTAAACCGTAAATACGTAACTATCGTAGCTGAGTAATCAGTAAGGTAGTAAAAAACCCCGCCTTTGCGGGGTTTTTTGTTTTCAGAAACGTCAAATATATACCCAAGCCTGCATTTACGTTGGCTTGGGTATATAATAGTTAAATTAAAGCCAATCCCTAAAGTGAGTAATCATGAAGTTTGTAGATGAAGTAGAAATTCGCGCAGAAGCTGGTGACGGCGGCAGCGGTGTCGTGTCTTTCCGTCGAGAAAAATATGTACCAGACGGTGGCCCGGACGGCGGTGACGGTGGAGACGGTGGTAGTGTTTATCTACAAGCTGATGAAAACTTAAATACCCTAATTGATTACCAGTTTGAGCGTTTTCACCGTGCAGAGCGTGGTACTAATGGTCAAAGCCGTAACTGTACAGGTAAAAAGGGCGAAGACTTGGTAGTAAAAGTACCTGTGGGTACACGTATTACCGACGTTGACACTCAAGAGGCGTTAGGCGATTTAACGCAGCATGGTCAAAAAATTGTGGTTGCAAAAGGTGGTTTCCATGGCTTGGGGAATGCACGTTTTAAATCAAGTACTAACCGTGCCCCACGTCAAAAAACGTTAGGTACTCCAGGCGAAGTTCGTAACCTTAAATTAGAGCTTATGCTACTTGCCGATGTAGGCTTATTAGGGTTGCCAAATGCAGGTAAATCAACGTTTATTCGCAGTGTATCGGCAGCAAAGCCAAAAGTAGCTGATTACCCGTTTACCACGCTAATTCCTAATTTAGGGGTGGTGCGCCCAGAGGCTAACAAATCGTTTGTAATAGCCGATATTCCGGGCTTAATTGAAGGTGCCTCAGACGGTGCTGGCCTAGGTATTCGCTTTTTGAAGCATTTAGAGCGTTGTCGTGTATTGTTACACGTGATTGATGTTATGCCTGTTGATGGTTCAAACCCTGTTGATAATGCATTTGCCATTATTAATGAGTTACACCAATACAGCCCTAAGCTTGCAGAAAAGCCACGCTGGTTAGTGTTTAATAAAATAGACCTATTGCCAGAAGAAGAAGCGCAAGCTTTGTGTGAGCAAATTGCGCAAGAGCTAGGTGAAGAAGAAAACGTTTACCGTATTTCAGCAGTCAATAAGCTTAATACTCAGCCATTAATTCACGATATTATGGCATTACTTGATAGCATGCCTAAAGAGAAGTTCGTTGAGATTGAAGACGAAGAAGTTGAGTTCAAGTGGGATACTTATCATCAAAAAGCAACCAAAGGCGATGATGATGATTGGGACGACTGGGATGAAGACGACTACGATGTAGAAGTGGTCTACGAGCGTTAATAAAAAACATATTTTAAAAAGGAGCATAAGCTCCTTTTTTATTTTTTAAGAATAAAGTACTAGGTATTTGATGTGATAATTTCAATGATCGCCGCAATGGCAAACAACCGTGTAATTGGTCTTGATAATAAAATGCCGTGGCATTTACCCGCCGATCTACAGCATTTTAAAAAGGTAACGACAGGCAAACCTGTCGTTATGGGGCGTAAAACATTTGAATCGATAGGTCGTCCTTTACCTGGGCGTCGCAACATAATTATTACCCGTAATAGCCAGTATAGTGCTCAAGGTATTGAGACGGTCACCACCCCAGAGGCTGCGCTAGAGCTGGTTAAAGCCGAAGAAGAGGTGATGATAATTGGCGGTGGTAATATTTATCAGCAGTTTTTACCAAGTGCCGATCGTTTATATTTAACCTTTATAGATTTAGAGGTTGAAGGGGATACGCAGTTTCCAGATTACCAAGCGGTAGCAACGTGGGAAAACGTCGACGAACAGACAAATAAACCCGATGAAAAGAATCAATATAGTTATAAATTCGTAACTTTACATAAAAAAGATTAACATTATTGCGAAACTTACAGCGGGTTGGTACAATATTAGACAATAAATATAGGTAAAAAGTACCATAAAGGGTGTTTCATGTTTAAATTGTCAAAGCTAATTGTTATTACAGCCGTTGCTGCTGGTTCGTTAATGTATACCGTGCCTGCTAAAGCCAATGATCAATTAGCAGTATCTATTTGTGAATATATCGCAGCTGATGATAAAAACCGTTTACGTAGTAAACTAAAAAGCTCACGTGTAAAAATTCGCAATATTTACGATGCTATTCAATGTAATGGTAATAATTTACTTCGCCATGCTGTAGTTAGTAACGCTGTTGACTCGGGCGAGTACATAGTTAAAAACTTATCAAAAAGCGCACTGTCTGATGGCGCTGATATAGCATGGGCCGAAGGCAATGGCCACGGTGGCTCACCGTTAATTGCTGTAATTAAAGACCGTGCTGGCCTTTAATTAACACAATAAAATAAAAACCGCGCGGGTCGCGGTTTTTTTGTGCCTGGCGTTAGCTAATACGCAGCGCTTTAGTAATGGTGATAGCTGTATTAAGCCTCTTATAATTTACCCACCCAAGTGATGAAACTCTCACCTTGTAATTAACCTGCATTTCTTATCTTTAATAGCATATAAATTGAGTTGCTTGGTTTAATAAAGGCGTTGTATTCGCTAAGCCTTTACTCGTATATTTGCCGCAAATATACGTGTTTTCCCTGAGTTACATAAAATTGTCATAAATAGTTAATAGTCTACGCGCTTAAACAATAGGGGTTGTTATTTATGCGCGTATCATCTTTTACTCGGCTGTTAGCCATACTGTTAACATTGGCAAGTATTTTATTAGCCATCACACTATTTTGGGCAAGCCAAACTTTACTTAAGCTTGAGCAACAAGACAGCGCATACAGTAAATTAAAAAACACGATTTTAGTGGATTTAGCCGGTGACTTAGGCAGTTATCTAGAACAAGGTGATAGCCAATACTTAAATCAATCATCAGCCCTAATTGAACAAGTTAAAACACAGCAACTCGCAGTGCTCCCCTCGGTACTTGCCGAGCAATTAAATGAGCAGCTCAGCACGTTAGATACCGATATTAAAGGTAAGTACAGAGCGCTGGGTAAATTGTCGGGCAACGAAACGGCGTTACTTGATAATGCAATTCGCCAAATGGCCGGCTCAGCCTCGTCACTGATTGGTTATGCAAAAAAATCCCCTAATCAAAATAGCGATGCGCAAGCTTATTACAGACTTGGCGCAGATTACTATAATGAGGTGACCAACCTTGCCTTATTTACTTATCAACTAATCGTAAGTTACGACAGCAATACTGAACAAAGTTTGCAGCAAAGTATTGCTAATTTAAATGCGTTAGCAGGCAAAATAGAGCAACTCCCTAATTTAGGTGTTATGAGCGAGGTTGACGAAGATGCTCTATTTTTTGACGAAGAAGCTGAAGATTTGGCCGATGAAATAAAATCTGAAATTACCAGCTGGCCTAACCGCTACCCTCGCGATTTAGCCAGTACATTAGCGCAAGCCCAGCAACGTGAAGCCGGCACCAATGAATTGCGTGAGCAAATTAGCTTGCTCTCTAAAACCGTTATTAATGCAGAGCAGCAACTAAAACACGCACAAGGGGCGCTTAAAGAAAACGTATTTTGGGTATTTTGCTTTGCTATTGGCGCTTTGGTGATGCTAGCCGCAGGGGTTTATATTGTGCAGCGTAACCAAGTGCTCAACCCATTAAGGCAACTCAGAGACGGGTTTGCCTTTTTAATTGAAAGTAACGAGCTTAAAAATATTGAAAGTAAGAACCCAAAAACAGAGGTTGGCGAAATAGCCAGTTACTTTAATTTATTAATTGAGCGACAGCGCAAAGAGGCACAAGAGCGTGCCCAAATGCTAAAAGTGGTAAATGATTTTATGCAGCAAATGAGTGATCATTTGCAAACTATTAGTCAAAAAGCGTCTACAAGTCATGGGCAAGTGGAGCAAAACCAACATTTGCTTGCTGATATTCAACAAATTGGCGAGCAGGTAAATAATATTAATGCCCAAGTGGCTGATAACGCCCAACACACTTTTAGTGCAATGGAGCAAAGTTTAGGCTTTGCACAAAGCATGCTAAGTGCCAGTTCAGACACGCAAACACGGGTTGAGCAAAGTATGCAAAACCTACAAGAGCTGCTTGCGGGGGTTGAAGGCGTTGGGCAAATTATTGAAGTGATCCGCAATATTGCCGATCAAACAAACCTACTAGCGTTAAATGCAGCAATTGAGTCAGCACGTGCTGGCGAGCATGGCCGAGGCTTTGCTGTTGTAGCTGATGAAGTACGCCAGCTTGCCCGTCAAACTCAAGGCTCATTGAGCGATATTAATGAGCAGCTCACACTACTGAGCGAAAAGTCGGGCACAGTATCTACACAAATTGCGGCCTTAGCAGATGGCGCGCAGTCGCAAACACAAAACGCGCAAGAGCTAAAAGTAAACTCAGAGGGCGTGGCCGATAACGCTCAGCAAGCCAACAAAGTGGCCTTTGAGGCCATGGAGCTGGCTAAACAGCAAAGTAATTTGCTAGATAACTTTAGCCAGTCAATGCAAAGTATGAAAGGCCAAGTAAGCGAATCAAGCTTACTTGTTGACGATATTCATAGCCAGTTACAACAGCAAATGCAAACCATAAAAGTAAACCTTGGCTTGTAAATACCTGCTAACACAAAGGTAATTAGCGTTATACTGTAGGCTCATTAATCAAATGCTTTAAGGATTTATCATGATTGAACAAGGTCAAACGTTACCCGCAGTTACATTAACGCAGCTAACAGACGAAGGCATGCAAACTCACACTAACGCTGAGCTTTTTAATGGTAAAAAGGTTGTGCTTTTTGCTGTACCGGGTGCATTTACGCCTACCTGTTCAAATGCGCATTTACCTGAATTTATAACCCTTAGTGATAAAATTAAAGCAAAAGGTATTGCGGCAATTTACTGTGTATCGGTTAACGATGCTTTTGTAATGAAAGCGTGGGGAGAATCTCAAAATGCCCAACAAATCGACATGTTAGCAGATGGCGATGGCAGTTTTACTAAAGCGTTAGGGCTTGATAAAGACACCGGCAGTTTTGGTGGAACACGCTCTACTCGCTATGCAATGGTAGTCGACGATAATGTAGTAACAGGACTGTTTGTTGAAAAAGACAAAGAGTTTTCAGTAAGCCGTGCTGAATCTGTGTTAGAAAAACTATAATCGCATTATTAAAGCCCTAAGTGCATGCACTTAGGGCCTTTTAATTATGGCTGGTATTGGCCACTTAATGTTAAACCCGAAAAGGTTCTGTAAGCGTTAACGCTTAAATGCCACGTACCCGCTTGCGGATTGCTAAACGTACATGTTTCTGCGTTACCGTTTTTATAAGGACGACAGTCGTAGCTAGATGCGGTAGGTTGGCTGCCAAACTTAACAAATAAGTCGGCATCACCTGTACCACCTGAGGTGGTGACTGTAAATGTGCTCATTCCTGCTGGCACATCTAAGGTATAGTGCTTCCAGTTACCTGTTGTAGCCGTTACATCGCTCACCGTGCCGCCACCGGCTTCTGGTGTAGTTGAACCGCCACCTGTAGAACCACCTGTAATATTACCCACTAAACTAACGCCAGAATAAGCCGAGTAGCCACGAAGCATTACATGGTATGTACCGGCGGTTGGGTTATCAATAGAACATTCTTCGCTATTACCGCCTTTGTACGGACGACAATCGTAGCTTGAGGTAGTTGGTTGGCTGCCTGCGCGTACGTATAAATCTGCATCGCCGCTACCGCCACTCATTGTGAACGTAACATTCGTTGCGCCACTTGGTACTGTCATCGTGTAATACGCTTGTGAACTTGCAGCGCCGCTTAAGCCTGTTTTAGCTTCGCCATCTGTCAGTTCGCTATCGCCACCGGTAGGAGGTGTTGTACCGCCACTTGCTGCAGCTACAGCGGCTGCTGCATCAACAATACCTGTACCACAACTTGTACACGTTGCTGGGAATGAGCGGGTGGTCGATTTTAAAATGCTTTCTATTTCATCTGGGGTAGCATTTGGTTTAGCTTGCTTTATCAGGGCTGCAACACCGGCAACATGAGGCGCCGCCATTGATGTACCTTGAGAGAACGCATAGTTATCGCTTGAAGGTGTAGACGAGCCTGAGTTATAGGTTGATAAAACGCCTTCAGAGTCGTTTGCAAAGCTTTGTGCGCCGCCCGGCGCTGCAACATCAATATTGCTACCGTAGTTTGAATAATATGCTCGTCCGCCGTTACGGCCAACAGAGGCAACATTGACAACGCCACTACAGTTACCTGGATTATAGTTTGCTGAGTTATCGTTATCATTACCGGCAGCAATAACCACGACTGCACCGTTGCTGCGTGCCGTGTTAATTGCGTTTTGTGTGGTAGAGCTACACGAGCCGCTGCCACCTAAGCTCATGTTAATTACATCAGCAGGGTTTGAGTTGGCAGGAATGCCCGATACACTTCCGCCAGATGCCCAAATAATGCCATCAGCAATGTCTGACGTTAAACCACCACACTTACCAAGTACACGTACAGGCACAACTTTAGCGCCATAAGCCACACCGGCAACACCTTCACCGTTATTAGTAACAGCCGCAACCGTACCTGCTACGTGCGTACCGTGCCAGCTTGAGCCTTGTGCGCCGTTATTTCCACATTCGCCAGCGGCTACAGCATCGCCCGGATCGCGTGCGTCACTGTCGCGACCGCCGCCATCATTAGCTACCGATAGGTTAGAGATCATATCGTAACCCGGTAAAATGTTAGCATTTAAATCAACATGTGGGCGGTAGCCAGTATCAAGTACCGCAACCACTACGCCACTGCCTGTTGCAGTATCCCATGCGGTTGGTAAGTTTAGGCCGCCAGCTTGCTCGTAGTAGTGCCATTGATCGCCGTAACGAGGGTCGTTAGGCGTTGCAAATGGTTTTAACATTTGATCCACTTCAATGTATTCAACATTGCCAGAATCAACCATTTCTTGCATAAATTCTTGTGCTTCTGCAGCGCTTAGTTTTTTATCTGCGCGCATAACATGGTGGTTATTAAGCGCCATTGCACGGATGTACTTCGCTTTTACTTTACCTTTTTTAGAAGCGAAATTTTTTACAAAGCGTTGAGCACGCTTTTTCATATTTGCAGGGCTTGCGTCAGCAGACGAAATGCTTAGCATATCGTTCGCGCTATTTTTGTACTTAATAATAAACTGAGTTTCAAAACCCGATTGGCTTTGTAGTTTGGCTGTGGTTTCTGCCATAGAGGTAGACACATCTTGAGCAACACTTGCAGATGCTGCAAATACCGTACTAATAGTGAGCGCGATAGCGCAACGCTTAAATGATTTACTTGTTGTCATAATTATCCCTAGTTGTTATTAGTTAGTTCGTAATATTAAATTACGAAACAGAAACAAAGGTAAATGATCTGTTAATTTCTTTAAAATAATAATTGCTTATGTACCTATTTCTTTTAGTTATAACCTAGGTGTACGGTGCCTTTGTCGTTGTTTAGTATTTATCATATAAAACAAAAATAAGTATAAAGGATTGTTATTTTTACACTGTTTAGAAAAGCCCATAGCTAGCCTTGGTTACATTTGTTGCTATAAATTTAATAATAAATTCTATTCAGAGTGTTTAAACAAACTTTGCTATAATCGGGCAAATTTTTGAGTAGGGCGAAGTAATGAATCAAGTAGATGTAATTGTGATTGGCGCAGGTGCAGCCGGATTAATGAGTGCAGCACAAGCCGGTTATCGCGGGCGTAGCGTTACAGTGCTTGATATGGGCAAAAAGCCTGGTCGAAAAATTTTAATAAGTGGTGGTGGGCGTTGTAATTTTACCAATGAAAATGCCAGTGCAGAAAACTATTTATGCAGTAACCCTCACTTTGTTAAGTCGTGCTTAAGCCGCTATACACAACACGATTTTATTGAGCTGGTAGACCGCCACGGCTTGGCATACCATCATAAAACCTTAGGCCAGCTGTTTTGTGATAACAGCGCGCAAGATATAGTCGATATACTACTTACCGAATGCGAGTGGGCTGGTGTTAATATTAAATTGCGCAGCGAAGTGTTAAATGTGGCTAAAACCGACATTGGCTACCGTGTTACCACTGAACAAGAAACACTTACTTGTGAATCGCTAGTTATCGCATCGGGCGGTTTAACAATGCCCAAGCTTGGCGCCACTCCTATAGGCTATAAAATTGCAGAGCAGTTTGGCTTAAACGTACTACCTACCATGGCGGCGCTTGTGCCATTTACTTTGCATCAACACGATAAAGAACGCTTTGAAGGGCTTTCAGGAATTAGTATACCGTGCGAAGTGTCTAGCGAAGACGGCACTGTATTTAAAGAGAATATTTTGTTTACTCACCGAGGTTTATCGGGGCCTGCCATATTGCAAATAAGCTCATTTTGGCGAGCGGGGCAGGCAGTAAGCATAAACTTGCTCCCTGATCTCGATTTAAAACAGCAACTGGCTGATTGGCGAGAAACACAAGCCCAAAAATCATTAAAAAATAGTCTTGCGACTATTTTACCCAAACGCTTTATAGACATACTGCACGACAGCAAAGCTATTCCAGATTGTAATATTAATCAGCTTACCCATGCTCAAATAGATGAGTTAGCAAGCTATATTCACGCATGGCAAATAAAACCTAATGGCACAGAGGGCTATCGTACCGCCGAGGTAACTTTGGGCGGCGTTGATACTGATGAGCTGAGCTCTAAAACCTTTGAAGCTAAAAAAGCCAAAGGCTTATATTTTATAGGCGAAGTAACCGATGTAACAGGCTGGCTTGGGGGCTACAACTTCCAGTATGCGTGGAGCTGTGGGTTTGCATGTGGGCAATATGCATAAGTATTTCAGCGTATTGTGATAGATGAGATAAAAATATTACACTCTTAATTAAGGTGATTTTAAAGAGTGTAATATTGGTGCGTATATTTTTGCTGTTAAGTATTGTCGCTACAAGTTTTAATGCATTAGCATCAGAAAACTACAGCGATCATGAAGCGTTTTGCTTGCAACAGCCCAAAACGCACTGTTTAACTTATATTGAAACGCGCCTTAATGAAGTCAAAGATAACCCTGCACAGTGGTACAAAATAAAAACCTACCAATTTGATTACTACTACGACTACCAACAGTTCGAAAACTTACTCAACGCTATTACTCCTTTTTTAGAGCAAGATAAGCTGCCCGATGTATTTAAGCTACAAATGTATTTTTATTACGCGAAAGCACTTAACTATATTGGCAAAAAAGCAGAAGCTAAAACGTATGCCGCTAAAGCGTTTACCCAGTTAGACGGGATATATAATGCTTTTGGTGACCCTTTAAGATTAGTGGAGTTGGCTAACCTACACTATGTGTTTGGTAGTAAAAAAGCAGCGATGCGATTACTAAGAGATGCCGAGCAGCGCTTTGCAAAAAATAACGATCCTATTTTTCATTTAGAGCTGCACATTAACAAAGCGCATATTTACTTAAAGTGGCAGCAATACGAGCACGCAGTAAAAAGTAATTTAATGGCCTATAACGCCATAAAAAACACCAACCACGCTGCTAAAATCGTGCTTGCTAGCGGTAACTTAGCGTACAGTTATCAGCAAAATAAAGAGTATTTAGAAGCTATAAATTATTATAAAACCGCATTCAAATTTACTGAGCCCTCAAGCATTTACCATGCTATTTATAGCTTACGTTTAGCGCAGGTATATTTACAAATAGGTAAAAAGGTACAAGCGAAAGAATGGCTTAGTCGCATTGATAGAAACGCCACCGAGTTTGGTAAAGGCCATGCTGCATTGTATAGCAAGCTGCAGCACGCCCTTAGCAATAATTAATTTGCAATCGCTGCTTTATATGGGGTGTTAACGCCTGCGTAACGCGGGCCAAATATTTCTAAACCTTTAGGGCCTGTAAATTCCTTTGGCGCTGGTAAAATTACAACGGCTACTTTCATGCCTACCGCGTAATTAGGATTAGTAATGGGTGTGCCTGTTTGGCTGTTAATACAGCATATTAAATCAGGAATAGTTACGTGCACTTCATCATTTAAAAACGCGGCCATGTTTTCGTTTTTAACCGTTATTTTGTAGCTGTTATTTATAAACTCGCCTAACCCCTTAAGTGTTACTTCGCCTAAGGTAAAGCCTTCTACGGTGTTAAATTCAAATGTGCTTACCTCGCCTTCAAAGGCAACAAAGCCGCCGCCGTGCTTGGCAATTATGTGTGCGGTGTTAGCGTGCTGTGCGTTGGCGTCACGCATTGCTTTACCGAGTTTAAGGGCTTTACTAATGGTGCCATGAATAACCGCGTTTTTCATTTGCTCAATAGGTAAAATATGATCAATAGCTGCTATGTCGTTACGGCTAATTTTAGCCAGTGCTCGCACGACTGTTTCGGCGCGTAAGTCGTCCATTACATTTTCGCAAATAAAGCACTCACCAAATTCATTCGCGGTAATAATGGGCGCTGCGGGTAAGTTATTTAAATAATAGGTTGAATGGGTGATCTCCGGTACTGCGCGCCCAGCGGGGTCGGCATCAATAATGTAGCCGTCAAACATTGCAGCTAAGTAAAACGATACTGCGGTGTTTGAGCCGCCAAGCTCACAACAAATAGTGCCATAAATAGCATCGTTACCTGTGTATTCAAGGGTGCGCTGGTAAGCAGCTAAAATAGCGTGCTTAGTGCTGCGGGGCAGGTTTGCATACGCGCGTTCTTCTTGTTCACTTAAAGCAGAAATAGCGCCTAACATGTAAGGCGTACAAACAAGCTCACCCGCGGGGACTTCATCGGCACTAATTAGTTTAAAGGTTTTACCCTGTGCGAGTGCTTCGTCAATATAGGCAATGCCTTCACTTAACTCACCGCCGCCGCCAGTGCCTAAAATGGCGCAGCCGTATAAAATATCAATAAGTTGGTCACGATTAAGAATTTGCATGTGTGTATCGCTATTGGTTAACTCATACCCATCCCCAAAATAGATCACTTAATTAAGCGGATTGGTATAAAACAGCAGGCATTAAAAAATACCTGCTGTAAAGGTGAAAAAATTAAAATTGGTAACTGAGCTCTATACCGTAACTACGAGGCTTATTAGGTTGGCGCACTAAGTCTGTAACCCCATCGGCTAGTAGAAAAATATCTTCAATAGCGCGCTCATCCGTAAGGTTGTCTACGTAAACTTGAACGCTCCACTGCTCTGATTTAAGCCCTACACCGGCATTTAGGTAGGTATAACGCGACGACTCAACATCAGGAATATCAATACTAAATGTTTTCGGGCCTTCAATTAATAGCTCAGCGCGCGAGAACAATGACCACTCACCGTTTAGTGCTAAGTTATGATTTGCCGACAGCCCGTAGTTATACTCAGGTACCCAAAATTGTGGCCTGCCAGCCAGTTTTGGGCGCAGTGCAAAGCGTTTAATTTCTGAATCAACAATACCTGCACTGAGGTTAATACTTAAATTGCTGGTGGCAGCAAAGGCGGCTTCTAGCTCTAAGCCTTTGGTTTGTACTTCGTCAATAGAGAGGTTTTCAAGGGTGAAGGTATCTATATTAAATTGGGTAAATTGCGCATCGTCTTGCTCAATAATAAACGCGGCGCCATTAAGGGTAACTTTGTTACTAAATAAAGCGGTTTTAAAGCCTACTTCGTAGCTGTCAGAAATTTCTTTATCAAAGGTGCGGCTAATACCGTCGGCCGGCTCGTTAAAGCCCCCACTTCTAAAACCACGCGAGTAGCCGGTGTAAAGCAGTAGGTCGTCATTCATTTGGTACGCCAAGGTAACTTTAGGTTGTAATTGGCTAAACGATTTTTTAGCGTAAGTGGCGTCTTTATTGGTTGGGTCGAACGACTCACGAGTATCGTGATCGTAACGCATTGCACCGGTGAGCTCTAACTGCTCGTTTATATCGTAGTTAAACTGCCCAGCAAGTGCCCATGCATCGCTGCTGTTATTATCGATAATTGAAAGGTAGGGCTCGTCGTTGGCAAAATCTGCACGCGTTAAAATTTCGGCATCGGTAAAATCATCGTAAAATAATACCGCAGTATCGCGGTCGCGCTGTTGATAAAACGCCGACACCGACCATCTAAAAGTCTGATCCGACTGGGATATAAACCGCGACTCTAGCGTTAACGATTCAATATCGTATAATCCTTCAGTACCAAATGGGGCTCTAAAAAAGCCATCTTCGTCAATAAAAGTGGCATCGGCAGAGTAGTCGCCATCGTAAAAGTGCTCGTTTTCTGAATTGCTGTACGCAGTTACAAACTCAAATTTACCTAAATCGTAATGTTGGGTTAGCTTGGCGCTTAGCTCATACACATCACGCTCATCTTGGTTAATAATATTTTGTGAGGTATTAATTGAAAAGTCTTCAATGGTGTCATCGCTCACCCCTTGGTAGTAAGCAAACCCAGCTTCGCTTGAGGTGTATTTACCTTTAAGATTTATTGAGGTGTCTTCGCTTAGCTCAAACTCTAACTGTGAAAAAACCGATTGCTCTTTTAACGGGTCGGCGTAATCGCCTGTGTAGGTATTTTTAATCAGTCCGTCGGTATCTTTAATGTAACCACCGGCTCTAAAATAAGCGGTGTTTTCATCGTTAAGCGAACCCGATACAACCGCATTCAAATTATACGTGTTGCCATTACCTACAGAGCCTTTAATTTTACCTTCAAAGTCTTCAATAGGTTTTTTAGTTGTCACAATAACCGCACCACCAATGGCGCCGCGGCCATACAGTGCCCCTTGTGCGCCACGCATAACTTCAATACGTTCAATATCAACTAGGTCTTGGTTTATAAACTCTAAATCGGGGGCGGTAACACCATCAACTACAAACGCTAATGGCGGATCGCCCACCTGCGGTGTAATTAAGCCACGAATAGTAATACGGGCAAGGCCGGGCCTAAAATTATCGAGCTGCGATAAGTTGGGAGTTAAATTAGCAACATCACGAAAGTTAGTAATACGTGAATTTTCGATTGTCTCGGCGCTAAATGCGGTAACAGAGTCGGGCACGTTTTGTATCGACTCAACACGCCCGCGCGATATCACCGAAATTTTTTCTATAGTGTCAGTTACTGTTTGTTGTTGTTCTTGCGCATGCACATAGTTTATGCACGACAGGGTAACTGCCGATGCTAATAGTGTTTTACGAAAGCGTATTTTGTTGTATCTGCTCATGTTCTATGTCCTAATGTGACTATCATGGTGATGTTACTTAGTGATAAACATTGTCGCTTTTTCAGACAAAATAATATTTTGTAAACCCTTAATACAGCACACACAAATTGCTGAAAATAACGCTTAAGCGCGTAATTTTATGTATTTGTTGACCTTAAATTTACAAAATTAATTATTATTAAATGTGAAACCGGTTATGAAAAAAACGATAAAAATAGACAGGTATAATCAAAAAATACTGGCAATTCTGCACCTAACTGCCGATTTAACAAACGTTGAATTGGCCGAGCAAGTTAACTTGTCGCCCAGTGCATGTTTTCAGCGAGTAAAAGCATTAAAAGAGGCGGGATATTTTAGAACCTTTCATGCTGATATAAATTTAGAGCAAATTTGTGAGCACGTGTTTGCCTATATGGAATTTACCCTAGAGGACAATAACCTAGCAGCGCGGCGTAAGTTTTTAGCTGACATACACAACATTCCCGAAATAATGGACTGCATGCAATTAAGTGGTGATATTGATTATATTTCTTTTTGTTGTTTTGCCGATATTCAAGCGCTTAATGCAATGTGCGACAGGCTAACCGGCAGCTCACAGTATGAAATAAAAAAGCTGACTACACGCATAGTGCTTGAGCGCGCTAAGTTCTTTTTAGGCTACCCGCTGGAAAAACTTAAATGGCGAGACGAAATGAAAGTAGACGACGAAGAGTAGCTGCCTAATTTAGATTAATAAAAAGGCGCTTTATGCGCCTTTTTATTGTTTAAAGTTATTGCTGAATAACCGGTTTGGGCGCAATGGCTTTTGCAAACAGGGTATAAATAACGGCCGTTAATATAATGGCGTCAATCACGGTAATACCACTCATTGATACGTTAAATAAAGCGCCATTACACACCGCATATGCCGCGCCTACAAACCATGCGCTAAATGCGGGAAGTGAAAAGTTAGCGTTATTTGCCAAAGCCGCTGCGTTATAAGCATGGGGTTTAATAAACAGTGCATCAACAATAATTACGCCCGCTACCGGTACAAAAATATCAGACAAAAACGCTAAAAAGCTTATAAACATATCTAAAATATTTATAAAGGCTGCGCCAATTCCCACCAAACCTAATAACACAATAACCCACTTTTTATGCCAATGCGGGAAGGTAGCCTCTACGCTAAGTGCGGTACTGTAAAGGTTTAACGAATTTAAAATCCAGCTGCCTGCTATCACAATAAAAAACGCTGAAAACCCTAAATTAAGCGCAAGCATTAAGCTTAATATTTCGGTTTCTTGCATGGCGGCTGCGGCAAATACAGCCACAAAAATAACCAAAAGCTCAATAACCATATACGCAATAAACGAGGTGTACACGCCGCCACGTTTTTGCTTAGAAAAACGGGTTATGTCGGGCAATATTATTGCGCCAATAATAACGCCGCCAACAATGGCAGCTACACCATCTTCAAGAGAAAGCGTTGCTGATTTTTCTAAATTAATAAAATCAACCAGTGGCATACTATCGAGCGCGCCAAAAAGCATCATAGCGGTGACCGCAGCCAAAATAGGGATCATGATAGAGGCCAGCACATTAATGGCTTTAAACCCATACAGTGTGGTTATGAGCATGGCGCAACCTGCGACTATATCGATGGGCCATTCGGGCATAATAATATTAAATTCTGCACTGAGTAAGCGCACCACGGCATTAGAAAACAAATCAATATTTACGCCAAACCAGCCAATTAATGATAAAGCAAAGGCAATATTAACAATGCCCGCGCCAGCATTACCAAACGCTATTTTTACCAATAAATAAGAGCTTAAGCGGCTTTTTACACCTATGGTGCCCATAGCCCCACCAATAAGGGTTAATATAAGTGAGCCAATAACTAACGCCCACAGTGTATTACTCACACTTGAACTTTGATGTATTTCTAGGCCGGTGATAAAAGTGGGCAGCGAAAAGCTGAGCATAGCGGCTATGGCTGCAATACGCGGCCAGGCAACAAGTTCGTTGCTATTAATAGTGTGGGGGTCGTTCCCGTTTGGCATTGCCAGTTTCTCTTTTTTATTATCTTTTATATTACTATACGCCGCTGGCGTGCAAAATTTTTTATTATTAGGTGTTTATTCAAAATATGAGGTTTAAAAAGTAGGGGGCGCACAAAATTATATTTTGTGGTGATTATTTTTAGGGTGTTAAAGGCGTAACTATTTAGGCAAAAAAAACCGCCAAAAAGGCGGTTTAAAGGTCTACACAACACAATTAAATGTTTTACCTTATTGGGTTATTTTAATAACGCCAACACATCAAAGCAGGCACCCATAGTATGGTAATCCGTTTTACCAATTGGGCTTTTCATGGTATCTATTTTTTTGTTATCTACGGTTAAAATTCTAAACCACGCACCGTATTGATGATCAACTAAGTGCTGCCACGAGTACTGCCAAATTTTGTCATACCACTGCTGGTATTTTTCATCCCCTGTGGTTTCATAAAGGTAGGCCGCACAGCACAGTGTTTCGGCTTGCACCCAAAAGTACTTGTCGTCATCGCATATGCTTTTATCTGGCGCAAATCCGTAACAAATACCGCCGTGTTGTTTATCCCACGCAACGTCTATTGAATTATCAAATAACGCTTGAGCGCGCTCTACAAGCCAAGTTTGTGGCTTATGCTTATTTAAAAACATTAGTAGTTTTGACCACTCAGTTTGGTGACCTGGCTGAAAACCCCACGGGCGAAACAAATTTTTAGGATCGTCTTTGTTATACTCTAAATCAACCTGCCAATTTATATCGTAGTGCTCCCAAATAAGCCCACCCATTAAATTAGCTTGGCGATTAACCATGTTATCGGCCAATGTGAGTGCGCGATTTAAAAATAGCTCATCTTGAGTTGCTTCATAAGCGGCAATAAGTGCTTCGCACGTATGCATATTGGCATTTTGCCCGCGATACGGATCGCACTTAGTAAAGTCACTGTTGTGCTGATCTTTATATAAACACGCTTTTGCATCCCAAAAATGCGTTTCCATTGTTTGAAATGTATCGTTTAGATATTCGCGCGCCTCTGTAACACCTACGCGGTATGCCCAACTGTAGGCTAAAATCACGAACGCAAAGCCATAGCAGTGGTTGGTATCATCAAGTACAGTGGCGTTACCTTGCTCAACACTCAATAACCAATTGTAACCGCCTGTTTGCTCAACAAAGTGGTGCTTACGAATAAACTCAATACCCGATTTAACACGGTTTAGGTACTTTTCGTCATTAAAGGTTTGGTACGCACGTGCATAGTTAAATACAAACCGAGTAGAGCTTACTAGGTGGCGAGTTTGCTTATCAAATACCTCACCATTATCCGAAAAGTTTTGGTAAAAACCGCCGTGTTCGTCGTCTATGTTTGGCTCGTAAAACGCCAGCGTATCGGCAATATGTTGTGTTAAAAATTCGCGGCTTTTAAAGTTATCAGGTGTGTGGCTCATAGTGCGCTCCTAAAATCGTTAAGCGATTTTTCGTTAGGAAGAGACGTAAATGCCCCTTTGTAAGATGCTGCATGAGCACCACATAACGAAGCAAATTCAAAAATAGTTGTTAGTGTTTCGGGGTTATTGCAAAGCTTACTAAAAGAGCTAGGTGTCAGGTTTTGTAAGCCTAGTTGATACAGCAATCCACCTACAAACGCATCTCCTGCGGCGGTAGCATCAACCATAGTAACCTTTTTAGGGTGAAGCGTTTGCTTGGCATTTTTGGTATACCAATGCATAGGGTTGCCTGCATCGGTAACCACAAATAACTCACAGCCATTATTGAGAGTGTCGGCTATAAATTCTTCACCCGTTTGCTCACCCGCTAAGTATTCGAGCTCTTCTTTAGAGGCTTTAATAATAGAGCAGTGTTTTAACAGGGGTAAAATGTGTTCACGCGGGTTAGCATTACTAGGCCATAAGTTGAGGCGTAAGTTAATATCAAAACTGACAATTGAGTTATTTTGCTTGGCAAATTCAACCCCATACGCGGTGGTTTTACGTATGCGTTCGTCGGTTAAGGTATTTGAGCAAATATGAAAGATATCGCATTGCTCAAACCATTCACTGCTAAAGTCACTATTAGTAAAGTGCAGATCGGCGGTGTTATCACGGTAAAACTCAAACGTACGGTCGCCGTCCTTATCAAGTGATACAAACGCAAGGGCGGTTTTTGCTTGGTCGGTAAAGCGCATAAAGTCGGTTTTTACGCCTTGCTCTTTTAAGGCGTTATGTAAAAAATCACCAAAGCTGTCGGTGCTTAGCATGCCAGCAAAGTAGGCGTTACCACCTAGCTTTGCAATGGCTACGCTTACGTTTGCAGGCGCACCGCCTGCAAACTTAGTAAACGCTTCGTGCTCGCTGTTGTTTTGGCTTAATTTACCAGAGAGTAAATCAACCAATACTTCACCAAAACATATTGTGTGTTTCATAATGCTGCCTTAGTTATTAATCAAGTAGCCAATGCAGCGCAATAGCGGCTGTCCATGAGAAATCTTTACCACCACAGCCAGCGCCTGTTTCTGGGTTAAAATATTCGTAGTAACCCGATTTAAGCACTAAATCGCGCGTGTCGTCCTGAATTTTATCAGCAGTGGTTACAAACCCTGCTTCTTTAAGGCCGATGGCTATCATCCAGTTAATGTGTAACCAAATAGGGCCGCGCCAGTAACGTTGTGGTTCGTATTTTTCTTCTTTAGGGTGGGTAGATGCCACACTAAATTGACTCGACTCAATAAAATCTTCTGTTGCGGTATTTATAATACGCGTTTGCTCGTCAGTTGTTAAACCAGCATAAACGGTTAGTAGTGCCGCCGATGTTTTAACTTTAGCTAGGCTGTTGGTTAACACGTTTTTACAGTAAAAGTATTCGCTTTGCTCACACCATAACGTGTTAATTGCTGCTTGAGTTAGTTCTAGACGCTGTGCTAAATAATCGGTACGAGCATCGTTTAAACCGAGTTGTTCACCCATTTTGAGTAAATCTTTTGTCGCACGGTGCAAAATAGCAATAATACCTAGGTCGTTCATTTTGTACGGGCAGGTTTCGTAAATTACTTTGCTATCAAAATTGTTACGTTTAAAAAAGTCTACTAGGTATAAGAAACGGTCATACTCGCTTTTATGCGGGCGCTGCGACGAATCAACATGGCTGGTGTCGCGGCGGGTGTATTCCCAATCAACACCAGGTACAGCTTCAAGGGCATCATCCCACGATGGGCTGTTATCCATACCCGATTCCCACGGATGATAAGTGACCACTAAGCCTGTGTTTTCAGGATCGCGGTCGTTGTACCACCATAAATGGTAATCAACAACTTGAGAAAATAATGCTTTAACTTTTTGCTTTGCAAGGGTTTTATCTTGTGCGCTGGCAAGCATTTCTTTCATTACTGTTGCCACAACGGGTGGCTGCGAAATAGACGTACTTTTAATTTTTTTATCAGAGCCCCACACATCTGGACCAGGGAAGTAGGTAGTTGAATCTTTATGAAATAAGATATGTGGCACCATGCCATCATCCCACTGGCCTGAAAATAACACATCAATTTCTTGCCACGCACGGCTCTCGTCAGACTTCATCCACCCTAGGGCTGTAATCGCTGAATCCCAGTTCCACTGAAACGGGTAAAGGCCATGCGTAGGGACGGTATAGCCACCTAAATCGTTTGCTATAAGTGTTTTAGTAGCAAGTTCTGTAAGCGATGCCGCTGTGGCTGCATCAAGTTTACCTTTGATTGTAGTAGTCATATTGGGTGCTCTTTGTGTGTTATTTTCGATTTGGATAATATTAAAGCACTCAATATGGGTTGTAAATGTTTTTTTTCTGTGCTTAAATCCTGTTCGAAGTAACAAAAAACTAACATGTATACTTGATTATTTCGCACTTACTTAGCCACACTCTAAGTAATTACACACAGACAACTAGCACAATTGGAGAATACCCGTGAATAAAACTACGATCGCCTCTATTGTATCTTTATGCCTCACACAAGGCGCGTTTGCCGCAGAAGAGACTGCGCCAGATACAGCAAAAAAAGAAAATAACGTTGAACGTATTATCGTCTCTGGTACCAGCAAAGGACGCGTTATTTCAGATACCCCACAGTCAGTAACCTCTATTAGCGAAGATGAGTTAATAAAGCTTTCATCAAGCAGCCAAGCTGATGTATTACGTTATATCCCAGGTATTAAAGTAGAAGGGGGCGGTGGTGAGGTTGGAACAAACCTACAAGTAAGAGGCTTACCTTCATCGGGTCAGTTTCAGTTTACGCCACTGTCGTACGACGGTTCACCTAGTTTGAGTGTTTTTGGCTTAAACTCATCGGCGTTTGATGTGTACTACCGAAACGACTTAGGTATTGAGCGTGTAGAGTTTGTGCGTGGCGGTGTGTCTAACTTATTTGGTCAAGGTTCTGTAGCGGGTATTATTAACTATATTTCTAAAACGGGCAGCGATGATCCGCAAAGTACTGTGCAAATGGAGCTTTCTGATCAGGGCCGTACCCGTTTAGATTTTGCTACAAGCGGGCCGCTAAACGAAGATGGCCTTTATTATGCGCTGTCGGGCTTTTACCGTTACGATGAAGGCCCGTTAGATACAGGGCTTGAGACTAAAGGCACTCAGCTGCGCGGTAATATTCGTAAAGAATTTGATGACGGCTCTGGCTCATTTACTGTGTATGGCCAATACATTGACGACCAAGCGCAGTTTTACCTGCCTATTCCGCTAGATGGCGACAGCCGCGAACGCTTAACTGGTAACGATGGACGCGAAGTGGAGTCATTACAAACTGCTAATGTGTCTAACCTGTCTTACGATACTGCCAATGGTCGTTATGAATCGCCAATTAGTGATGGTGTGGTAACTAAAGGTGGCTCTATTTCAGTGGTGTTTGAAAAAGAGCTCGCTAACGATTTTGCTATTAACATGCGCAGTAAATACGCAAAGTACCAACACGAATTTAATCTATTTTTAGATGGCGACGGTATTATTAATGTACCTGAGAGTCAGGAAGAGTTTTTAGCTAACCGTGGCTTAGGTGATGTAAGCGATGCAGCGTTTACTTACACTGCATCGGGGCAGGCACTTGCAAGCGATGACTTATTATTTGCTAATCGTATTTTAGATAGAGACCGCCCAGCAGAGGATTTCTCTGCCGAATTTAATATTGTTAAAAGTATTTTTGTTGGCGATTTTAGCCACGATATTACCGTAGGTACGTTTTTCTCTCACAGTGAAGCCGATGACGATAACGTTATTACGACCTACTTAGGGGAATTTAACAATAACCCAGAACTGGTTGATTTAACGTACACCAATGCCGATGGTGATGTTGTTCAGTACACACAAAATGGTATTAGTGGCCCAGGTATTTCTTACACCAACCAAACAATTAGCGCTACCCGTCGTGCGCTTTATGTAGCGGACCAAATGGAAAGCGATGATTGGATTATCGACTTTGGTGTTCGTTATGAAGAAATTGACGGCAAAATTAGCCGTGAAGGCAGCCAAGTTGTACAAATTTCTGATGATCCATCACTTGCGCCTAATTTACAGGTAAACACCACAGGCAGTGGTGTAATGACCTACGGCGAAGTAGACACCTCTGAATTTGCAGTATCGGGTGCAGCATTATACCGCTTAACCGATAACTTAAACGTATATGCGAATGCATCTCGCGGGTTTTTCTTCCCAGAAATTAGAGGGATTCAGTTTAACGATTTAGGTGAGCCTGCCAGCTACGAAGCCGAAATTGTTGAACAAGGCGAGCTTGGTATTAAGTTTTTTGATAACGACTTTAGCGGTAGCATTGCGTTATTTAGAACCGACTTAAAAGACAGACGCAGCGTAGATTTTGTTAACGATGGCAACGGTGGGGTATTAGAGCTGCCTGTTATGCAATCAACCAAAGCAACGGGTGTGGAGCTTACGGGTCGCTACGATATTACCGACGAGTGGGCGGTTGATGCCAACATGACCTACACTGACCACGAATTTACTGAGTTTGACTCAGACCCTTCTATTATTGGTAACGAGTTACGTCGTAAACCAAAAGTATTATTTAACTCTTCTATAAGCTACACCGCAGATAATTGGGATGCTGCTTTGTATCATAACTTTACAGGTAAAAACTTTGCTAACGATGCAAACTCTGTAGAGCTTGATTCATTCCACTTGTTTAGATTTGATGCGGGTTATAACTGGCAAATCGCCCCAGAGCAAACCGTACGATTAAGCGTAGGGGTATTTAATTTGTTTGACTCTGATGGTGTTACCGAAGGCTCGCCGCGTTTAGGCAACAGTCAAACGTCAGACAATCCTTACTTTGTAGGCCGTCCAATTCTCCCACGACGCGTTACATTTAGAGTCAAATACGACTTTTAAATAAATGCTTTACGCCTATTAACCTGTTTTGGGGTTAATAGGCTTTTTGCATTGTGATGCATTTTTCAGCTAAGTTAGCGATAGGCTTGTTTTTAGGGACTGTTTTAGAAGTAAGCATGTAGCTGTTTAGTTTTTTATTTTTGAGAAGGCGCTGTGTTTTCTTAATGTGAATACGCGAAATAATTATGAATATATTAGATTTTTCAATAGTTGCTCTTTACCTTGGTGCCTTATTGGTAATGGGGTTTATGCTACGCGAACAAACCAATAAAAGTGATTACTTTTTAGGAGGCAAAAGCTTAGGGTGGAAACCTTTAGCTTTGTCGGTAATGGCCACTCAGCTTTCGGCTATTAGCTTTATTTCGGCTCCTGCATTTGTTGGTTTGCGTGAAGGCGGTGGTATGCAATGGCTCTCGTATGAGTTAGGTGTGCCGCTGGCGATGATTTTAATTTTAGCGACTATTTTACCTAAGCTTTATAAAAGCGGCATTGTAAGTATTTATGATTACTTAGAAATGCGCTTTGGTCGTTCTACCCGTGTGCTTATTAGTGTGGTGTTTCAGTTTAGCCGCGCATTTGCCACCGGCATTATGATTTATGCGGTATCGCTTATTCTCCAAGGCACCATGGGCATAGAAGCATGGCAAGCCATTGTGCTTACCGGCGTGATCACGGTGTTATATTCACTGCAAGGCGGTATGAAAGCCGTGGTGTATGGTGATGCAATTCAAATGATCATCATTGTACTAGGTACTATTGCTTGTATTGGCTTTGGACTTTATCACTTAGGTGGGGTTGATACCTTTATTGCTAATGTTGATTCGAGCCGGTTAGAAGCCATAAAATTTGATTCGTTTGGATTTAGTGGCGATGGTTTTGGCTTTTTACCTATGATTTTTGGTGGTGTGGTGCTTTACGCCTCTTACTATGGGTGTGACCAAACACAAGCGCAACGTGCACTTAGTGCAAAAGATCCTAAAAACTTACGCTACATGATTTTAGCCAACGGCGTAGTACGTTTTCCTATTACTATTTTATATTGTGTGTCGGGCTTAATTGTAGGCACACTGGCTATGAGCAATCCTGAATTTTTAGCCAAAATTCCAGCCGATAACCCAGATTGGATGATGCCAATCTTTATTTTAGATTACTTACCACATGGCTTAATTGGTTTATTAGTGGTGGCTATTTTATCTGCGGCTATGTCATCACTTAGCTCTGCTATTAACTCGCTTTCGGCGGTAAGTATTGAAGACTACAGCCGTATTTCAAATAAAGAGCTAGACCAACCAACCTACTTAAAATTGGCTAAATACTTAGGGCTTATTTGGGGTGCAATTACGTTAATTTTATCGCTTTATGCCGGTGATATAGCGCCAACTATTATTGAAGCCATTAACAAAGTAGGGTCGTTATTTTATGGCCCAATACTGGCGGTATTTTTAATTGCCGTAGTTAGTAAGCGCAGTGCTGCGCTGCATGCAAACATAGGCTTAATTAGTGGTGTGTTAATTAACTTGTTGGTGTCGGTATTTGCGCCAGACGTATTTTGGTTTTGGTGGAACTTTATTGGCTTTGTGGCCACTGCGGTGATTACGCTTACGACAAGCATTGCGATTCCACGCGAAGTAAACGAGGTTGCTAAAGCGCAAAACGCTGAGACTATCTCAAACTCAATTTTAACCGGTAAAGATATCGTTATGCTGCTTAGCATGTTTGTTGTGATGGTATAAATTTGCCTTGCTATTCCATCAATTTTTTCGTGAGCGTTAACCCATGGATTCTAAAAAGTCATTTTTAATCGATTTATTTACCACGGCGGTAAATGCCTGTAAACCCAGTGCGTGTATGAGCAAGTACTTGGAAAATATAGATGCCAGTAATGGTTTATGTGTGGTGGGCGCCGGTAAGGCCGCCGCCGAAATGGCCGCAGAGGTTAACCGTTTTTATGGTGATAAATGCTTTGGTGCGGTAGTGACACGTTACGGCTACGAAAGTGCCGGCGATACTGGGCGCATTAAAGTACTTAGTGCTAATCACCCAACGCCAGATGATAACAGCTTAGCAGCGGGTAAAGAGTTATTGGCGCTTGTAAAAAATAACCCGGCCTATATTCCTATTTTGTTTATTATATCAGGCGGCGGCTCGTCGCTTATGTGTTTGCCGGTAGATGATGTGCCGTTTGAGCAAAAGCAGGCGCTTAATCAGTTTTTACTTAAAAGCGGTGCAAGCGTTGATGAAATTAACGTTGTGCGCAAACAGCTCTCGCTTGTTAAAGGCGGTAAGTTAGCACAAGCGGCTAAATCGGATTATGTCACGCTGATTATTTCGGATGTAGTAGGGGATAAGCCAAGTGACATTGCATCAGGCCCCACAATTAGCGATAACAGCACTAAAGCCGATGCGCTGGCTATTTTACAAAAGTACAACTGGCCGGTTATTAACGAAATTGAAGCGCATTTATTAAAGCCTGAGCAACCACGCGCAGCTGATACTCAAGGCAAACACTTTATTGTAGCTAATGCCCAGCACGCGATTGACAGTGCTATTGATGTAGCGCAGCACCAAGGCTGGGATACGCAAGTACTTGGGTACGACATTCAAGGTGAGGCAAAAGAGGTTGCCCGCGCACATGCTAAAATTGCCCTTGAGCAAAAAGCGCAAGGTAAGCGCGTTATGTTGTTCTCTGGCGGTGAGCTTACAGTAACGGTAGCCGATGTTTATGGCGATGGTGGCCCTAATCAAGAGTACTTAATGGCATTGGCAGAGGCGCTTAACGGTGAGGCGGGCATTTATGCCATAGCGTGTGATACCGATGGTGTAGATGGCAGTAAAGACGTTGCCGGTGCGTATATAAATAGCAGCACGATTGCGCGCGCACTTGATGCTGGCGAAAACTTACACGCTCAGTTAGAAGGCCATAATAGCCATCAGTTTTTTAAAGCCATTGATGATTTAATTATTACTGGGCCAACCAATACTAACGTTAACGATTTTAGAGTGATAGTGATTGAGTAGGCGCGCTCGCCTACTTGTTCTTTAAAGTGGTTTAACGTAACCTTGTGCTCCAATTTTATTAGGGTTAATAGCTATGTTTTCGCTAAATAACAGTAACTTATTACGCTCAGGATTTGAGCTTGGAAAAGGCGATAAACTTTTTCAAGACATTGAGCGTGATATTATTAAGGTGGTTTTTTGGGAGCAGTGTGTAACACAAAGTCATATTGTGAGCGCCACCCGAATTCCGCAGCAAACTGTCTCGCGTTTACTTAAATCGTTAACTCAGCATGGCGTAATAATGCAAACCGATACGCTTATCCCTAATAAAAAGGGTAAGCCTGGGTTTGGTATTGCGCTTAACCCCGAATACGGCTTTACCTTTGGTTTAGCTATTTTGCTTGATGCTATTTCTGTAGCGGTCATGGATTTTACCGGCAAAGTTATTTACACCCATATGCAGCTTATGTCAGACATGAGTATTAATAACGTACTTAAAAGTGCGCAAAAGCTGGTGGACGATATAAGCGCAGAGCATAACATTGCGAGCGAAAAAGTGCTGGGAATGGGCGTGGGTATATCGGGCTTTTTTAGTTCTATGGACGGTAAAATGAATACCCACCATATGCTAGAGGAGTGGTCGCAGGTTGATATTATCGATATTGTCTCTAAGCACTTTCAACTCCCTACGTGGGTGGTGAATGACGCTACAGGCGCCGCCGCTGGCGAAGGGGTTGCAGGTATAGGCCGCGAGTATAAAAACTTTGTTTATATGTTTGTCTCGGCGGCATTTGGTGGCGGAATCGTAAATAACGGCGATGTATTGCGTGGTACTTACGGTAATGCTGGCGAGCTTGGCGATATGTTACCGCCAAAGTTATACGCTCATCCCAATTTAGAGTTACTAAAGCGCATTTTGAAAAAAAATGGTGTAGTGGTTGATTCAATTTACGACTTGCACGATAACTTTGACCCAGAATGGCCAGGCGTTGAAGAGTGGCTATTTAAAGTTCAAGACTCGTTTGATTTAGTAGCAACTTGTTGCTCGGCGCTATTAGATGCAGAAGCGATTATTATTGGCGGCCATATACCTAAAGAGCTGGCCGAAAAAGTAATAGCGCGTACTGAGGTTTACGCACAATTTAGACGCGGTGCTAAACGCCCAATGCCTAAGCTGGTGGTCTCAAACATTAATAACTTTCCGGTCTCCATTGGTGCAGCCACTTTGCCATTTAGAGAGCTGTGTTTGTAGCTTAATAATAGAAACTTTAAAACAAAAAGCCGATATTGATTTATACAATATCGGCTTTTTTAGTATTTAAACCTACTCCTTAACTAAGTGTTATGGCGAATGGGTTTTACTCTTCAACGAACGGTTCACCTTCTGTCATCCACTTAGCTGCTGGCTTGCCTTTTAAGTAATGGTCAAAGTACTGCATCATACGCACTGAAAAATCGACCTGATTAGGAAACTTTTTCAAATGATGTGGTTCACCTTCGTATTGTAAAAAGGTGGCGTCTTTACCCGCACGGCGCAGGGCTAAGTAATATTGCACGCCTTCGTGCCAAGGCACTGCGTCGTCTTTATCCCCAAACATAATTAAAATAGGGGTATTTACTTTATCGGCAAAAAACACTGGTGAGTTTTCGATGTATAGCTCGGGTGCTTCAAATAAATTTTTACCTATGCGGCTTTGCCCCGTTTCGTACTGAAATTGACGCGCAAGACCCGACTTTAAACGTATGCCGCTGTAGGCGCTGGTCATATTTGATACCGGCGCGCCCGATACAACCGCTTTAAACATATCTGTTTGAGTGATCATAAACGCACTTTGATAACCTGCCCATGAATGCCCTTGTAGGCCTATTTTATCTGGGTCGGCTATGCCTAAATCTATTAATTTTTGGGTAGCGTTGATCATGGTTTGCGTTGACGATTTACCTGGGTGGCCTATTTCAAAGCGAATGTCAGGTAAAAAGATTGCATAACCATTTGAGGTAAACATAGGGAAGTTAGGACGATGATTTAGCTCCATTTTAGGAAAGTCATACATGCGCTGGCTCATATAGCGGTAAAAATACACAACAACGGGCACTTTATCGCCTTTTTTGTAACCTGCAGGTTTAATTAATACCCCTTGTAGGTCTTCGCCATCAAAGCCTTTGTAGCTAATTAGCTCAGGCTTTTCGCCCCAGGAAAAATCCGCCATTTGTGGGTTTAAGTTGGTAACTTTTTTAGGCGCTGTAAAGCTAAAGTCGCTTTGGTAGTAATCAGGAAACTGATGATAAGTTTGCTCGGTAAAGAGGTATTTATCGGCATGTTTTGCCTTTTTAACTACATCAATACGTTTTTTGCCACTCAGTACGTTAGTAACCGTCTGTGAGGCTAAATCAAGCTTGGCTACTTCACGTTGCTTTGATTGTAAGTTAACGGCTGATACAAGTAATGTATCGTTTTGGGCAAAGCCTACTTGGTTTTTATCAAGCTTAATAACGCGATATTGCGTATTGCTTGGTTTACCATTAGTTAAACGCTCAGCGCGTTGAGTGTTGACATTAAACGCCCAAATATCGTATTTGCTATAAACCAATACTTGGCTGCTGTTATTTAACCAACCTGCAAATCCATAGCCAGGTTGCGGTGATGGATAGTCGTGTTTGTCATCGGCAAAAGTGGCATTAATAGCTTTGCTAAGAGCGGTAACTTTGTTGGTTTTTAAATCTTTAAGTTGTACTTGGCTTTGTGCAAAGTAGGCAGCGTAGCGCCCATTAGGCGCAAGGCTTGGTGTAAACGGTGAGTTTTTAATAATGGGAGTTTGCTCACCGGTATTAATGTTTATGCTGTAGTAGTCGGCAAAAAAGCCACCGTACATAATTTTTTCTAGGTGGGCTTGGTTAGAGTAGCCTAATACACTTTGGCTACGATTAGTGTTAAGCGCTAAATCGCTGACTTTTTCATTGCTTAGTTGTACTGCTTTTTGGCTTTTTAAATGAAAAACAGCGCTGTAATGGCGGTTTTTATTAACCTTGTTCCACTGTTGTTCTTCTCGTGGTTTTATTTGGGCATCGTTGTTGTGCCACACGTTTAGCGCTTTATGTTCACGAATCGTGTCAAAGTCATACAGTGATGCTTGGTCGGTGTACTCTTTTGCTTTTATTTTAGCGGCCAGCTTTGGGTGGTTTTCAAAATATAAGCGCTCGCCATTTTCAGACCAGCTAATCGATGCTGTTTTACCTATAACCCATTCTTTATTAGGGGAGTCGATAGTGCTAAGGGTGTTATTTTGCCAAAGCTTTAGAGAGTATTGCCTGCGACGCTCATCATCGTTTACGTAGTTACCGAGGTTAAATGCGGCTATTTCTTTATCAGGGTGCCAACTAATTGATTGTGCAACCACGCCTGGCTCATCAATTAATACGCTTTGCGCAAAGTTATTATTAAGCTCAAGCAGTACAAGCTGATTGTTGTTGCCATCACTAAAGCTTTGGCTGGCAAGTAGCTGAGCGCCACTTGGGCTTAGCGCATAACTAAATACATTATTTAAGCTGTGGGTGGTGCTGTTTTTTAAGTTTATTATTACTAGCTCAAAGCTTTTATCTTTTTTATCTGGTGTGATAGCGCTTTTTTCTTCGCTGTTATCTTCAGCAGGTGTGTCTTTTTCTGCTTTTTTATCAACTCGATAAGCAAGCCACTGGCCATTGTTACCTAAAACATAGTCTTTTACGTCAGCAAATTGCTGTTTTTCGCCGGTTTGGGTATTTACTAAAATGAGGTTGTTTTTAAGTGATGACTTTTTCTCGCTGGTCTCTTGCTCAAGCAGGGTGGGTACTTGTGTAAATGCCACCCAATTAGCCGCTTTGTTAATAAAGGGCTTAGTGCCGCGCTCCACGGTGCTAATAAGGGTATTTGTTGTTAAGTCATAAACTTGCCCATTTGCATTGCCACGGTAGGGTTTAGCGCTAAAGCTGAGGATTTTACCATCATCTGAAAGTTGGGTGTTTTTTGCGTACTTAAAATCGAATACGTCTTTAAATTCTAATGGCTTTTGAGCCCAAGCAGCCGGGCTCGCTAAGCTTGCAAGCAGTGCTGAGCTTAAAAAGGTGAGCGTTGTTTTCATTATTGATTCTCGTTTTTCACAGTACTTTTAATGTAATAAGTATTGTAGCGAGTTTGGTTTATATTTCGAGCGGATCAGATAAGCGGTATAAGAAAAGGGACGAAAGGGTAAACGTTAGCGCGATTAACTAGCGCTAACGGTAAAATAATAAAGTAAGGTTATAACCAAATTTTTTGTAGTTCAGGCCATTGTTTTTCAAATTGCGAACTTGGCTTTACTTTAAAGTCGCTGCGTACAAACTGGTTCATTTTACCTTCAACATAGGCTAGTAAAAAGTTAGCAAGGGTTAGTTCATCGCTTTGAAAGGTTTTACCTTCACGAAGTTTGCGCTCGCGCAGTACTTGTTTAAATTGCGTTTCTAGCTTTTCGAATAGCCCTTGTACACGTTCGCGTAAACGCTCTTGCTCGCCTTGTAGGGCGTCGCCGGTAAGTATGCGTGTAATACCTGGGTTTTTTTCTGCGAACGTTAGTAGCAACAACAAAATATTATAAACGCGTGTTTGGCTTTCTTTTTCGTTTTCTAAAATAAGGTTAATGCGCGATAAAAGCGTGTCTTCGATAAACTCTATTAGGCCTTCAAACATGCGTGCTTTACTTGGAAAGTGACGGTAAAGCGCAGCTTCAGACACGCCCACTTCAGCAGCAAGCTTTGCAGTTGTAATCCGTTGTCCTGGGCTGGTTTCTAACATTTGCGCGAGGGCTTGCAGTATTTGCTCTTTGCGATTACTTCTTTTTGTCGCAGGCATGAACCTTCCTTTTTTATTTGTTATTTTTAGCTGCTAATCATTTTTTGTTCAAATGAGTGGCTTATGTTAATGTTTTATTCAGTTTGTTTCCAGCACTTTATAGTTGCTTAGCAAGTTGTTTAATTACCTCAAGAGCAATGCGTGTTTTACTATTTACCGCAAGTGCTAACTGCTCATTTTGCCAGTAAAGTGTTAAAGCATTGTGATCGGAATTAAACCCTAAACCACTTTGCGATACATCGTTAGCGCAGATCATATCGAGATTTTTATTTTTAAGTTTACCCTTTGCATAGCTCTCCACATTTTGCGTTTCAGCAGCAAAACCCACAGTGTAAGGGCGGTTTTGCGTTAAGTTTGCCACGGCGGCTATTACATCGGGGTTTTTAACAAGGGTGAGGGTAAGCTCATCGCCTTGTTTTTTCATTTTTTGAGTTGCTACATTAGCCGCTCTATAATCGGCTACGGCTGCACAGCCAATAAAAGCATCAGAGAGTGGGGCATAGGTTAATGACTCATTTAATAGCTGCTCAGCGCTTTCAATGTTTATTAAATTAACGCCAACAGGGGCCTTGATAGTGACAGGCCCTGAAATTAAATTGACATGAGCGCCAAGCTTTAAAGCGGCCTCGGCCAGGGCAAAGCCCATTTTTCCAGAGCTGTGATTAGAGATAAAACGCACAGGGTCAAGCGGTTCGCGGGTTGGCCCTGCCGTAATTGTAATGGTTTTACCTGCTAATAACTGCGGCTGCTCTGTAGCAGTGCACAAAGCCACAAGCTCATGCGGCTCTAGCATGCGCCCAGCACCTACATCGCCACACGCTTGCTCACCTTTGCCCGGGCCCCAAATAAGTACGTCACGTGCTTTTAAAGTGGCTAAATTTGCTTGTGTTGCAGGGTGTGCATACATTTGCTGGTTCATTGCTGGGGCTATTGCCACTTTAGCAGGGGTTGCCAGTAATAGTGTGGTAAGTAAATCATCGGCTATGCCTGCGGCCATTTTGGCAATGGTATTACTCGTTGCAGGCGCGACTAAAATTAAATCAGCCCATTTGGCAAATTCTATGTGGCCCATTGCAGCCTCTGCTGAGGGGTCAAGTAATGAATCAGACACCATTTCACCACTCACCGCTTGCATGGTTAATGGGGTTATAAAATGTTTAGCTGACTCGCTCATAACTACTTTTACTTCGCAACCTGCCTCTTTTAAGCGCCTAACGAGCTCTGCACATTTATAGGCCGCAATGCCGCCGGTGATGCCAAGTACGATTTTTTTGTTTGTTAAGTTAGTCATGAGTGTTTTTTGCTTGAGTGTATATGCAGGCTAAAATAACAAATCTTTGTGCTTTGAGCTAAGTTTTTAGGATTAAATAATCAGGCTAATTTTAAAAATTGCATTACAGTTATAAGACTGTTTTTTAATCATCAAGGATGAATAATGCAATTAACATCGTTACCTAACTCACTTCGCCCACGCGAAAAACTCATTGCAAAAGGCCCTAAAGCATTGACCGATGCTGAGTTATTAGCGATATTTTTGCGTACGGGCTTACCCGGTATGAATGTGATTGAGCTTGCACAGCACCTGCTTAACGAAAACAAAACATTGCATAATTTATTTAACGCCAGCCAAGATGAGTTTTGCGCACAAAAAGGGTTAGGGATGGCAAAATATGTGCAATTGCAAGCGGTGCTTGAGCTGAGCCAGCGTTACATGCAGGAGCGTTGCCAGCGCGATGCGGTGTTTAATTCGCCAAATGCGGTGTATGAATATTTAACGCTGCAAATGCGTGGGCTACAGCAAGAAGTGTTTATGGTGCTTTATCTCGATAGCCAAAACCGTTTAGTAAAAGACGAAATTTTGTTTTATGGCACGATAAACTCAGCCAGCGTTTACCCCAGAGAAGTTCTAAAAGCGGCCTTAAAAAATAATGCTGCGGCCATTATTTTGGCACACAATCACCCAAGCGGGATTGCTGAACCAAGCCAAGCAGATAAACTTATCACTAATAAATTACAACAAGCACTGCAATTAGTAGACATAAATGTGCTTGATCACATCATTGTAGGAGGAGAAACGTGTGTTTCTTTTGCACAGCGAGGCTTGATTTAAGGTTGCTTGATGAATAAGTGTGTTAAAAATGAGCGGTTTGGACGGTTTTAGCAAATTAGTTTAATTTAAATGCAGTTTTTACTTTCCCTAAGGGCATTCGATCTTTATAATTAGCCGCTATCAAATTTACATATGAGCTGGTTGGATAGATCAGTATTTGATCTTTGCCTGTAAAAGCTGTATAAAGAGCGCCCTTCGATTTATCTAGGGCACAAATACATGGCCTTAGGTTAAATTAAGCTCGAGCGAAGTTATTGGAGATATATAGACATGTCTAAAGTATGTCAAGTTACAGGTAAGCGTCCAACGGTTGGTAATCACCGTTCACACGCGAGAAACGCGACTAGACGTCGTTTCCTACCTAACCTACAAACACACCGTTTTTGGGTTGAAAGTGAAAAACGTTTTGTAACACTACGCACTACTACTAAAGGTATGCGTATTATCGATAAAAAAGGCATCGACGCGGTACTTACAGATATCCGTGCTCGCGGCGAAAAAGTTTAAGGAACTGAATCATGCGCGATAAAATCCGTTTAGTTTCAACTGCTGGTACTGGTTTTTTCTACACTACCGACAAAAACAAGCGTAACATGCCTGAAAAGATGGAAATCAAAAAGTTCGATCCTAAGGCTCGTAAACATGTGATTTTCAAAGAAGCTAAAATCAAGTAATTTAGTTTTCTTTCAGAATTGTAAAAACCCAGCTTATGCTGGGTTTTTTGTTTTTAGCACTTATCAATATTAAACAGCCCCTAAAATATTTTATTAAATCAACAGATATAATTTAGGCATAAAAAAACCTTGCAGGTAAAACCCACAAGGTCATTATTTTTACAGCTTACTGTGCCGGCAATAGCAACTTGTTTACTTATGATATCTCAAGCACGTTTCTACTTCGTTTTTAGAGCCTAATATTACCGCCACACGCTGGTGGATTGCATCGGGTTGAATATCCATAATACGCTCAGTACCCGTAGAGGCGATACCACCTGCTTGCTCAACTAGCATAGCCATGGGGTTGGCTTCGTACAGTAAACGTAGTTTATTAGGTTTGTTTGCATCCTTGGTGTCGGTTGGGTAGGTAAATAAACCACCACGGCTAAGTACACGGTGCACATCGCCAACCATAGCGGCAATCCAGCGCATGTTAAAGTTTTTAGCACGTGGGCCGGTATCGCCAGCGAGTAAGTCATTAATATAGTTTTGCATTGCTGGCTGCCAATGACGCTGGTTTGACGCATTAATAGCAAATTCGTTTGTATCAGCAGGGATAGTGGCAAAGTCTTGTGTTAGTAAAAAGCTACCTTGGGTTTTATCTAGCGTAAACATGCGCGTGCCTTTACCTGTAGTAAGTGCAAGCATAGTTGATGGGCCGTAAAGCACGTAACCTGCAGCAACTTGTTTGTGGCCTGGCTGCATAAATATACTTTGATCGGCGGCATCTGAGCCTTCTGGGGCTTCCATAATTGAAAATATAGTACCCACTAGCGAGTTAATATCGGTATTTGATGAGCCATCAAGCGGGTCAAACGCCACAATGTATTTAGCGTCTTGGTTGCCAGCTACTGTGTAGTCTTCCTCTTCTGAGGCGATGGCTTTAACCGACCCAGACTCCAGTAAAATATCTTTTAAAAGCTGATTAGATAATACATCGAGCTTTTTTTGGGTTTCGCCTTGAATGTTTTCATCAAGCGTTGAGCCTAATACGCCAGAAAGCGCACCTTGGCCAACACGAAACGAAATTTCTTTACATGCTGCTAAAATGGTTCTAATTAACGATAAAAGTTCTCTAGGACAACCGTCTTCTAGTAATACTGGTGGGAGTCTACGCATTCTATTTTCCTGATAACGTGTACTAGCTAATCTAAATGTGAGAGAGATTAACTTAGTGCGCTGAATTTCGTCTTAAATACCTGTATTGTTTAAATAGCACTGTAATAATGGTGCCACCTAATCGTACTTAAAACGCCAATAACAAAGATAAGATTATGAAAAAAATACCACTAATAAGTTACATATTCTTTACTGTGCTGTGCTCTATGATAACCCAAGCGCACGCAGCAATTAAGCCTATAGATGAATTTACTGCGCAAATGAATCACTTTCCTGGGTACTTTTCGTTTTATTACGATACTCAAAACGGCAAAGTGTTTTTAAAAGTAGATAAATTAGAGCAGCAATTTTTACTTCAGCAAAGCTTACCCTATGGAGTTGGTTCTAACGATATAGGCTTAGATAGAGGCCAACTTGGTAACACGCATTTGGTTCAGTTTGAGCGTTTTGGCGATAAAGTAATGTTGCGCGCGCTAAATACATATTATCGTGCAAATACCACTAACAAAGCTGAGCAGCAAAGTATTAAAGAGGCCTTTGCATCCAGTATTTTAGCGGGCTTTAAAGTGGTAGCGCAAAGCGAAAAAACGCTCCTGATTGATTACACACCCTATTTATTAAGCGATGTACACGGGGTAAGCCGTACGCTTGCAGCGCGCAAGCAAGGCAGCTTTAGCCTTGATGAATCACGCAGCGCTGTATATATGAATCGCTCAAAAGCGTTTGTAAAAAATACCGAGCTTGAAGCAGTATTAACGTTTAAGGGTACTAAACCAGGTAAATTTGTGCGCCAAGTAAGCGCCGATGCATACGCACTTACTGTACATATGCACCACTCACTTATTAAATTACCTGATGATAAATACACGCCGCGCAAATTTGACCCGCAATCAGGGTATTGGAGCATTGAGCATAAAGACTATGCAGCCCCCCTTGGTGAATCTATGTTTGTGCGCTATATACCGCGCCATCGCTTAGCTAAAAAAGATCCAAGTTTACCGATTAGTGAACCCGAAGAGCCCATTACTTACTACCTAGATCCTGGCGTGCCTGAGCCGGTTAAAAGCGCGTTACTTGAAGGCGGTAAGTGGTGGAATGATGCCTTTAGCGCAGCCGGCTATAAAAACGCATTTATAGTCAAAGTATTGCCGAGCAATGCTGATCCTATGGATATTCGCTATAACGTTATTCAGTGGGTGCATCGTGCTACACGCGGATGGTCTTACGGAAGCTCTGTTATAGACCCTCGTACCGGCGAAATACTCAAAGGGCATGTAACACTAGGCTCATTGCGTGTACGCCAAGATATTTTAATTGCAGAAGCCCTTGGTGCGCCTTATTTAAAAGGTAACGAGGTGGCTAAAAATTTACAGGCAATGGCACTTGATAGGATTCGCCAGTTAAGTGCACACGAAATTGGCCATACGCTGGGCATTGCACATAACTTTGCAGCCTCGGTGGGGGATAGAGCGTCAGTTATGGATTACCCGCACCCACTACTTAGCTTTAACGAGCAAGGCGAGCTTGATGTAACCCGCGGCTATGCAAGCGGTATGGGCGTATGGGATACCCAAGTTATTAAGTATGGTTACAGCGACTTTACTAATCAAGATGAAAGTGCTGAGCTTGCAGCAATATTAAAAGAGAACAAAACAAAGGGCCTTGAGTTTATATCTGATAGCGACGCACGCGCAAAGGGCGGGGCACACCCTACAGCGCACTTATGGGATAACGGTACTAACCCAGCGCAAGAGTTACTTAGAGTGCTTGATGTACGTAAAAAAGCGCTTTCGCAATTTGGTATTAACAACATTAAAACGGGCGAGGCACTCTCGCAGTTAGAAGAAAAACTCGTGCCGCTTTATTTATTTCATCGCTATCAAGTAGAGGCTGCAGTTAAGCTAATTGCGGGGGTTAACTACGAATACGAAACACGTAACAACTCACCTGCTAAGGGCGCGCAAGTGGTTGCAAAAGCGCAGCAGCAAGCGGCGCTTAGTGCTGTTTTAACAACATTAAAACCGGCTAATTTAATTTTGCCTGAGTCGGTGTTAGCGCTTATCCCGCCAAAAGCGTATGGCGAATCTAAATCGCGTGAAAGCATAACAGGGCGTACGGGTGTAACACTTGATGCGATGGCCTTGCCAGAAGTAGCTGCGCAGCATAGTTTATCGTTATTATTAAACCCACAGCGTTTAAATCGTTTAGCTCAACAACAAGTACGTAATTCTAATTTTTACAGCTTAGATGAGTTGTTAGAGCAGCTTTACAGCCAGGTGTTTAATGTGTCATCACCTAATACAATGAAAGGCAAAATCACCCAGCGGGTGCAATTTTTAACTGCAAAAAATATGGCTGATTTAGTCACTAGCGACAAGGTAAGCCCAGAGGTGCAGGCGCAGTTACGTTTCTACTTGGTAAAATTAAGCAAAGAGTACAATCAAAACTCAATGTTAAGTAATACCAGTGTAGGAGAAAGCGCGTTTAAACAGTATTTAGCAGAGCAAATAAAACAGTTTTTAAAAGTAGGTAAGTGGCCTGAAAACTTTAGTGGTTTACCAATGCCACCGGGCTCACCAATTTAATTATATGTTTTAGTGTGTAGTGGCTACTTAACCTGAGCTCAGGTTGCTAAATAAGTAGCCACGTTGCGGTGCCTAAAAAGGCAAAAATACCGACAATATCAGTTACTGTTGTAAGTACAACACTACCGGCAAGTGCAGGGTCTATATTCATTTTTTTCAATAAAATAGGAATACATGCGCCAGCAACACCAGCCACTACAAGGTTCATAAACATTGCAAATGCGAGCACGCCGCCAAGCATAAAATCCCATTGCCAAAGCGCAATTACACTGGCTATAAGTATTGACCAAAGAACCCCGTTTAATGCGCCTATCGCCAGCTCTTTAGCCATTAAAAATCGTTGGTTAGTTTGGTTAATATGGCCCACGGCAATACCGCGAATAACCAGAGTTAAAGATTGGCTACCTGCTACACCACCCATTGAGGGCACAATGCCATTGAGTACAGCTAAAATAGGTAATATATCTAAGGTGCTTTCAAAAAAGCTGGCCACAAAGGCGGCAGCTAAGGCTGTGAGTAAGTTAACGCCAAGCCATACTGAGCGTTTTTTTGAGCTTTTTAAAACAGGTGCAAAGGTGTCTTCTTCATCATCAAGACCGGCAAGGCTTAATAAGCTGTGCTCTGCATCTTCACGAATAACATCAACAATATCATCAATGGTGACACGTCCAAGCAGGTGGGCGTTATCATCGACTACAGGGGCCGATATCCAGTTATGGCGCTCAAACAACTGAGCAACTTCACTTTCATCCATCGAAATAGGGATAGACTCACAGTCTTCATCCATTAAATCTTGAACAATTTTTTCAGGCGGATTAGTTAACAGTGTACTAAGTGATAATGCACCTAAAAAACAGTTATGTTTATCAACAACGTATAAATCATCGGTGCCCTCTGGCAGCTCACCGCGTAGCCTAATATAACGCAGCACAACATCAAGTGTAACGTCTGGGCGAATGGTCACCGTATCGGTGTTCATTAGCGCGCCTGCAGAGCGCTCTTGGTAAGATAAAGCCTGTGTAGCGCGTTCGCGGTCTTGCGTATCCATAGCGCTAACCACATCTTTGTACACGGTGTCAGGTAGGCTACGTAGGACTTCACCCAAATCATCGTGGCCCATATCTTCAGTGGCCGCGGCAATATGCTCAGGTTCCATTTGTGCAATGATACCTAAACGTACATCTTCAGAGAGCTCTTCTAGCACATCCCCTTGCACATCTGGGTCAACCAGTTGCCAAAGCATGCGTCTAATTTTATGCGGAGAGGATTCAAGCAGCAGTGCTGTATCACAAGGTGCTGTTTTTGCTAGCATGCGTCTTACTTGAACAAATTGCCCACTATTAAGTGATTTAGTCACTTGTTTTAGTTGCTGTAGTGGATAGTCTTGTTCAAACGCTTCTGGCATTGGCATCCTAAATATTTTTGTGTAATGGAAAGGTGTTTAGTAAGTGGAGTTGCCCACTGTTATTTTCTTTATTTTTTGTGCTAAACCCAATGCTGGGACTAAATTAGTGTTTAAAATTAAGTAACCAAATTTAGCAGGGGCATGGCTTTATTATCCTAAATTAAAGCACTAAATTAGGCGAGTCGGAATACCCTAATTTACTAAATCTTTATAATTTGGCCAGATAAGTCTTTAACTTATAAGGCTATGGTGCTTTAAATTATTCTTGCTCGTTAAATCGTTGTGCAATTAATTGCCCAACCGCATGCAAAGCTTGCTCTGAATCAGGGCCTTCACAGACTACTTTAACTTCTTTACCTTTACTGCTTTCAAGTAGCATTAAAGCTAATACGCTGTCGCCTGCGGCTTCTTTATCATCTTGGTGTAAGGTGATTTTAGCATCAAACTGCACAGCTAATTGCGCAAGGACCGTTGCCGCTCTGGCGTGTAAGCCTAATTTATTTTTTATTAAAAATGTGTCTTCACAGCGCATAAATTACTATACCTAAACTGAACAGGTTATTATTTTAAGGTTACTTTTCTTGCTCACGATGACGAATTTTGACATTCGGATGCGTCATAGCAAAGCTCTCACCAATGGCTTGCGCTAAATAAACCGAGCGATGTTGACCACCAGTACAGCCAATTGCAATAGTGAGGTAACTACGGTTATTGCGCTCTAAGTGTGGCAGCCAAGTTTGTACAAAGGTTTGAATTTGCCAAGTGAATTTTTGCACTATGCTGTGATTTGCCAAAAAATCTTTTACTGGTTGATCAAGGCCCGTAAGCGGTTTGAGTTCAGGCTCCCAGTGGGGGTTTGGCAAAAAGCGAGCATCAAAAACATAATCAGCTTCTTTAGGTATGCCGTGTTTAAAGCCAAACGATTCAAATGTTACAATAAGTTGCTTATCTTTTTTACCCAGTATTTTTTCGCGAATTGACTCTGCTAATTGGTGCACACTTAAATCGGTGGTATCTAGCATAAAGTCAGCGCGTGTTACGAGTACATCAAGCAGTTCTTTTTCTTTTTTTATTGCTAAATCAAGCGGCAGTGAATCGATGGATAAAGGGTGTAATCTGCGTGTTTCTGAAAAACGTTTGATCAGTGTTTGATCATCACTATCTAAATAAAACAGTGTGGGTTTAGCAAAGTCAGGAAGGTACTCGAGAATATCGTTAAATTCATCTTGTTCTTTGGGGATATTACGAACATCTATACTAACGGCTATTTTGTCATAGTTATCTGAAACACTTCGCACTAAAGAGGGCAGTAAGTTGACCGGAATATTATCTACGCAATAATAGCCTAAATCTTCAACCACGCGTAAAGCAACCGACTTACCTGAACCAGAACGGCCGCTTATGATAATTAACTCCATTTATAGCCCTTAGTATTTACTACGATTGATCAACAATTACTTGATACAGCTCTGCATCGGTTTTAGCACTACGCAGCTGTTTACAAAATTCTTTGTTGCTCAGTTTATCAGCTATGGTTGCCAGAGTCTTTAGGTGCTGTTGGTTATCGCCATCTGGTACGATGAGTGCAACAAAAATATCAACAGGGCAGTTATCAATAGCATCAAAGTTAACAGGCGTGTCGCTAACAAGTACTAAAGCCAGCGGCTCTTCTACGCCACCCATTCTGCCATGAGGAATGGCGATACCCCGGCCAATGCCAGTACTGCCTAGCTTTTCTCTACTTGCCAGCGCATTAAGAATATCTTGTTGTGGTAAGTAGGGGAGCTTTTCATGAGCAAGCTCACTGATAAACTCTAAAATTCTTTTTTTACTACTAAAAAGGACCGCAGCTTTGCTGCAGTCCTGGCATACTAATGTACTTAATTTCATAATATTAGTGTCTAGCAAGCTTCTCTTTATGTTTTATGACTTGACGATCGAGCTTGTCAATCAACGAGTCTATAGCGGCATACATATCTTGGTGCTCTGTTGAGGCAAATAAATCTGCGCCACTTACATGAATAGTCGCTTCTGCTTTTTGGTTGAGTTTTTCTACATCGAGAATGACATGCACATTGCTAATATGATCTGAGTGCCTTTCTAGCTTTGCAAATTTATTATTTACATAGTCTCTAAGTGAATCAGTTACTTCTACGTGACGACCAGTTAGGTTTAGTTGCATAAGCATTTCCTCTTTGTTTTTTACGTCTTATATCAAACTCTTTCTCTGATTTGACGGTGGAATAGCTAGCGATTCACGGTATTTTGCTATTGTGCGTCTAGCTACTTTAATTCCTTGCTCTGCCAATATATCCGCAATTTTACTATCACTCAATGGTTTAGCTGAGTTTTCCGCGGCAATTAGCTTTTTAATTAGGGCACGTATTGCGGTTGATGAACACTCTCCGCCGTTTTCAGTGCTTACGTGGCTTGAGAAAAAATACTTAAGCTCAAAAATACCACGTGGCGTATGCATATATTTTTGCGTAGTAACACGCGAAATTGTCGATTCATGCATTTCTACCATTTCAGCAACATCGTTTAAAACCATTGGCTTCATGGCTTCTGGGCCATGTTCAAAAAATGCTTGTTGCTGTTTTACAATACAGTTTGTTACTTTGAGCAGCGTGTCGTTTCTGCTTTCAAGGCTTTTTATAAACCATTTAGCTTCTTGTAAGTGAGAGCGAATAAATTGGCTATCACCACTTGATTTTACGGTACGTGACATAGCCGCGTACTGACTATTTACGCGTATTTTTGGCATGCTATCTGGGTTTAGCTCTACCACCCAGCGGCCTTTTATTTTTTTAACCGACACATCTGGTATTACATACTCCGACTCTTCCCTTACTATGGTATCTGCAGGTTTTGGGTTGAGGGTATGTATTAGGGTCATGACCTCTTTAAGCTCGTCTTCTTTAAGCTTAGTCTTTTTCATTAATGTACGATAGTCGCGTGCCGCTAATAGATCAATGTGATCGGTTAAGATCATTTTAGTTTGTTCTATAAAAGGGGTGTCTTTATCAAACTGGTTTAGCTGAATACACAAGCACTCTTGTAAACTGCGCGCGGCTATACCTACAGGGTCAAATAACTGAATACGCTTTAAAACGGCTTCTATTTCATCAAGTTCAACTTCAACTTCGTCATCGTTTTCTTGGTTAAAGCTTTCTAAAATTTCTTCGCAACTTAGCGTTAAAATACCCGAGTCATCTACAGCTTCTACAATGGCAATAGCAATGGCTTCATCAGTGGGGCTAAAAGGAGTAAGCTGAAGCTGCCACATTAAATACTCATGTAGCGTTTCAGTAGAGGCACCTTGATAAATAGACTCATCTTCTGGCATTGGGCCTGAGGATGCCGCAGGGGCTGCGCTCATGTACTCATCCCAAGTTACATCCATTGCCATATCATCGCTAACGGTGTCTTTATTTAAAGCTTCGCCACTGTCTTGCTCGTACTCGCTGGTTGTATCGTCAGCCGATGCGCTTACGGTTACATCATCCGTATCTGCTTTTTGTTCATTTTTTCCAGCCGACTCTTCCGTGTAATCTTGCTCTTCTACTTCTAATAGCGGGTTGCTATCAAGTGCTTCTTGTATTTCTTGCTGGAGATCCAATGTACTGAGCTGCAGCAAGCGAATCGCTTGTTGCAATTGTGGAGTCATTGTAAGTTGCTGGCCCATGCGCAGCTGTAATGATTGCCTCATGTATCTCTAACAATCCTTTTATGTTGTTATAATTAATATTAGCAGATGCTTGTAGGTGTGGCTTAAATGTTACAGCCTAAATTGCTCGCCTAAATAAACATCGCGTACAGTTTTGTCATTTAATACGTGTTCTGGGGTGCCAGATGCAATTAGCTCCCCATGAGAAACAATGTAGGCTTTTTCACAAACATCAAGGGTTTCTCTTACATTGTGATCGGTAATTAATACGCCAATGCCACGGTTTTTAAGATGTTCTATTATTTTCTTTATATCTAACACTGAAATCGGATCAACACCAGCAAAAGGCTCATCCAATAAAATAAATTTAGGGTTTGCTGCCAGTGCTCTGGCAATTTCTACACGGCGGCGTTCACCACCAGAAAGCGCCATACCTTGGCTATCGCGAATATGCTGAATACTAAATTCATCAAGTAAGTTGTTAAGCGTTTCTTCTCGCGCGGCTTTATTGAGCTCTTTACGCGTTTCTAAAATAGCCATTAAGTTTTGATAAACTGTCAGCTTTCTAAATATTGATGACTCTTGCGGCAAATAGCCAATGCCTAAGCGGGCGCGGCTGTGCATAGGTAATAACGTAATGTCGTTATCATCAATAGAAATTTTACCTTTGTCGCTAGGTACTAATCCTACAATCATGTAAAAGGTGGTGGTTTTACCTGCGCCATTAGGGCCCAATAAGCCAACAATGCTGCCGGCTTCTACCTCAAGGCCTACATTTTTTACAACTTGGCGGCCTTTATAGCTTTTTGCTAATAGTTCTGCTTTTAAGGTGCTCATGGTTGACCTTCGTTACCTGTTTTTTCTTTAAGTTTTGCTTCAACAGGCACTAAAATTGTGTGGACACGATCCGTGGAGTTTTCGTCTTTTTCTGCGCTAATAAGCTGCTGCTGCATATCGTAGGTAATACTTTTAGCATTAATTTTTTGACCGGCTTGTGCGACTTCAGCATCGCCAACAAGCGTTAAAAAGCGCTTTGCTACGTCGTAACGTACTTCGTTTGCACTGGCGCTCATTACGGTACCATCGTCTTGTTTTTCTTCGAAGTAGGCTGGGCTGCCAGTGGCAATAAGGAGTTGTTTGTTATCCCCTAAGTCTTCACGTTTATGTACTTCAAGTCGGTCGGCTGTAATTTTGCGATTACCATGCACAATTTCGACGTTCTTTTCAAAAATACCTACGTTTTCTTTAAGTTGGCCTTCTTGACGGTCTGCACTAATAGAAATTTGATTTGCTGGCGGTTGAGCAGCAGGCTCAGCAGCAGAGGCGCTAAATGCAAGCATTAGCGATGGGATAATAAGTATTTTAGTGAGTTTATTGGTCATAATATATTGTTCGCGTATGGTTAATTAGTTTTATTACTTCGGTTTTTAAATCGGCTTCAAGGCCTTTACCGACAATTTTTAAATTAGGCCCAGTGACAACCACTGGCTGCTCAGAGCGCATTGTTTGCGCTTTAATGTCGACTTCGATGTTATCGGCATTGATGTTATCTATCATGGCGTTATCAACTAAATTTTTCGCAATCACATTGCCTTCTAAAATAAGTTGTTTATCTTCGTAAAGCGTTGCTTCGTCTGCATTTATTCGCCATGTTTGCTTTTCGTTATATAAAGTAAAAATAGGTTTTTCAAAAAATGTAAAGCCAAGCTGTTGGTACAGCTCCATTTTAGCCGCTGTGACTTTATGGCTTATTTTACCTTGCTCGTCATAAGCTGTTTGCTTAAGCTCTATAGCGGTGTAATCGGGCTTTGCAATTACTTCAGGTTCTTGCTCTGGCGCTACATTGGTTTGGGTAAAATAAGGGTACCAAAGCCAAACCATACAGCCGATGAATAACGCACTGAGTATAACGCGTGCTGCATTCATGAACTGGTGCCTTGTGTTGTAAGCGCTATGCCATTCTCTAGCATAAGTAAGTCTGTGAGCTCTCTAACGGCGCCAAAGCCGCCAGGCATTTGCGTAGTGTAATGCGATAAGCGCTTAATTAGTGGGTGTGCATCGTTTACTGCAACGGCAAAGCCAACGCGCTCCATTACTGGCATGTCAGGGCCATCGTCACCAATATAGGCTATTTGTTCATCAGTTAACTTTAAAGTGTTTTTGAGTTCTTGATAAGCAATAAGTTTGTCTTCTTGGCCTTGATAAATGTGCTGCACGGTTAAGCTGCTCATGCGAGTTTGCACTATTTCTGAGTGACGCCCCGTAATGGCCGCAACTTCAAAACCGCTATTGATCAGCGCTTTAATGCCAAAACCATCTTTTGTATTAAATGCTTTTAATTCTTCGCCTTGGTTACCGAGGTAAATTCGGCCATCAGAAAATACACCATCAATATCGCATATGAGTAGTTTTACTTTTTTGGCGCGTGCTTTGGCATCATCGCTTAGCGGTTGATAGAGATCTTCAAATTGCATTTATAATACTCCTGCTTTTAAGAGGTCTTGCATATTTAAGGCGCCTATTGGCTGGTTTTTATCATTGACAACAATTAAACCATTAATACGTTTATTTTCCATTATGTTTAGGGCTTCAGCTGCAAGTATATCGGCTGTGGCAGTTGTGCATGACTTAGTCATAACCTGGCTAATAGCGGTGCTATGTATATCCACTCTTTGCTCTAAAATACGGCGTAAGTCACCGTCGGTAAAAAGGCCAGCAAGCTGTTGATTGTTATCTACAATAGCGGTCATGCCCAGCCCTTTGGCTGACATTTCTATTAACGCGTCTTTAATTGTTTGCGTTACACCTATAATAGGGGTGTTTGTGCCGCTGTGCATTACATCTTTTAAAGTTAGCAACAATCGCTTACCTAAACTGCCGCCAGGGTGAGAGAGTGCAAAGTCATCGGCGGTAAAGCCGCGTGCTTCTAAAAGCGCAACCGCCATTGCATCACCCATTGCTAAAGTAGCAGTGGTGCTTGCAGTAGGCGCTAAACCTAATAAACAGGCTTCTTGTTCTACTTTTATGCATACGTGCACATCGGCAAGTGTAGCCATAGTAGAAAGCGGGTTGCCCGTCATCGATATTATTTTTGCACCAAGGCGTTTAAGCACCGGAATAATATTAAGTACTTCGCTGGTTTCGCCCGAGTTTGATATAAGCATAACCACGTCATTTTTGGTTATCATGCCTAAATCGCCATGGCTTGCTTCGCCTGGGTGAACAAAAAAAGCAGGGCTGCCTGTACTTGCAAGGGTAGCAGCAATTTTATTACCAATATGGCCTGATTTACCCATGCCAATAACAATAATCCGGCCTTGGCAATCAAACATGAGCTGACACGCACTATGAAAGTTTTCGTCAACGTATTGTGTAATATCAGCAAGCGCTTGGCGTTCAATGTTTAATACGCGTAAACCTTGCTCTATAAAATTTAGTTGTGCCATTGTTACCCTACTTGACTAAAAATATAACCTTGGTACGCCAAAAATGCCATGAGTAATAGGCCACCTTCTACTCTATTGATACGCTGAGAACCTCTAAAGTTCAATGACATAATAATAAGCGCAAGCGTAGCACCTAACATAATAAGTATGTCGCGGTTTGCAAGTGACGGGTCAACCACTGATGGGTTAATAATACCTGCAAGTGGTAATACCGCTAAAATATTAAATATATTTGAGCCCACAATATTACCTAGGGCTAAATCATCTTCGTTTTTAAGTACACCCGCTACAGAAGCTGCAAGTTCAGGTAAACTTGTGCCAATGGCGATAATGGTTAAGCCAATAACTAAGTCGCTTAAACCAAAGTATTTAGCAATATCGACTGCTGAACCAACTAAAAAGTGTGAGCTAACAGGCAATAAAACCATGCCGACAATTAGCCATAAAACGGCTTTTTTAGTTGGTACATCGTTAGGAACCTCATCGCAGGCTTCTGAAACAAAAGGGTCATCTTGATTTTTGGCGCGCAAAGAAACCACAATCAAGCCGCCAATAAACACAGCAAATGCAACTAGCAATGCCACCCCTTCGGTGAGTGAGAAGTAGTTGTCTGAAAATACATACCACGTAGCCAAGGATACCAGCATAACAAGCGGCATTTCGCGTTTTAAAGTGCTTGATGACACACTCAAAGGGCGTAGCAGCGCAGTAATACCTAACACAAGTAAGATGTTTGTTATATTTGAACCTACCGCGTTACCGACCGCTGTGTCGGTTTTATTTGCCAAAGCAGCCGAGGCCGATACCATCATTTCAGGGGCCGAAGAACCCATAGCAACAACCGTTAAGCCAACAATTAAAGTAGGGACACCAAAGTTTTTAGCAAGTGCTGCCGCACCGTATACAAATCGGTCGGCGCTCCACACAAGTGCAGCAAAACCAAGAATTAAAATAACAAACGAGGTAACCATTATGTTAAGCCAGATGTTCAAAATACAGATGGCGCGAATAGTAACAAAAGCCAACATGAAAGTATAAGCAAAAGAGCAGGGTCTACTATTGCAGTGCGTGAATTTTATGCGCTTAAGCAAAGGTTAAGGCAATTTACTTCAGCCTTAGAGCGCTTTTTGTAGGCGTATTACAAAATCTTACGAATTGTTTTTTCCATCTTGGCTAAAAAACCCTTAAAATAGGAGCACGAGTGAACATTGTTACGGAGAGCGACTTGTCGCAATCAATAGTAGAAGTCAAGGATGTTAGCTTTTCGCGAGGCGATAGAACCATATATAAAAATATGAGTTTTAGTGTTCCTAAAGGTAAGATAACAGCGATTATGGGGCCAAGCGGAATTGGCAAAACCACAATGCTACGCTTAATTGGTGGGCAGCTTAAGCCTGACGCCGGCGATATTTTATTCGATGGTGGCAGTATTCCTAGTATGTCGCGCAAAGAGTTATATGCGGCACGAACCAAAATGAGCATGCTGTTTCAAAGCGGTGCGTTATTTACTGATATGTCGGTATTTGACAACATTGCATTTCCTCTGCGAGAGCACACCAAGTTAAGTGAAGCGTTAATTAAACTAGTCGTATTAATGAAACTGCAAGCGGTGGGTTTACGCGGTGCTAAAGATTTAATGCCTTCTGAGCTTTCTGGCGGTATGGCCAGACGAGCAGCACTTGCACGTGCTATTGCACTGGACCCAGAACTTATTATGTATGATGAGCCTTTTGCCGGCCAAGACCCAATATCTATGGGCGTATTGGTAAAGCTTATTAAGTCGTTAAATGAAGTGCTAGGTTTATCATCCCTTATTGTAACCCACGATGTGACGGAGGTAATGAGTATTGCCGATCACGTTATTATTATTGCCGATCAAGGCGTAATAGGGGCAGGGACACCGGATGAAATGCGTAATCATGAATCTCCATTAGTACAGCAGTTTTTAAAAGGGTTATCGGATGGGCCTGTGCCATTTCATTATCCTGCACAAACGTATGCTGATGAGCTGTTAGGAGAAAACGCTTAATGTTGGATTTATTTCAAAAGTTAGGTCATAAAACGCTTGGGCGTTTTGCTGCATTAGGGCGCTCTGCCAACATGCTTTTTAATGCATTGTGGAATGTACCTAACTTTAAAAAAGGCACACCGCTGTTAGTGCGCCAACTTTATATGGTTGGTTCGCAATCATTATTAATTATTATGGTGTCGGGTTTGTTTATTGGTATGGTGCTTGCGCTGCAAGGTTACACTGTATTGGTTGGCTATGGCGCCGAAGACAGCCTAGGCCCATTAGTTGCGCTTAGTTTATTACGCGAACTAGGCCCGGTGGTTACAGCGCTATTATTTGCTGGTCGCGCTGGAAGTGCGCTAACGGCAGAAATAGGCTTAATGAAAGCCACCGAGCAACTCTCTTCACTAGAAATGATGGCCATTGATCCTCTCAAGCGCATTATTGCACCGCGTTTTTGGGCAGGTTTTATTAGTATGCCATTGCTTGCACTTATTTTTTCTGCGGTTGCTATTATCGGTGCTCATTTAGTTGGGGTTGATTGGTTAGGCGTAGATACCGGCAGCTTTTGGTCGATAATGCAATCGCAAGTATCGTTTCAAGAAGATGTATTAAACGGCATGATAAAAAGTTTTGTATTTGCCATGGTAGTGACCTGGATTGCGCTTTATAAGGGCTACGACTGTATCCCAACCTCAGAAGGGATCAGTAAAGCAACAACAGAAACAGTCGTACACTCATCACTGGCAGTATTAGGGTTTGACTTTATTTTGACAGCGGTAATGTTTACCAGCTAATAGGGTATAGATAATGAATTCACGGAAATTAGAGATTTTAGTTGGCTTTTTTGTCGCATTAGGCATTTTAGCGTTTGCAATGTTAGCACTTAAAGTGGCTAATTCGGGTATTAGCGGGTCGGGTGAAACCTACACGCTAAATGCAAAGTTTGAAAATATCGGCTCACTTAAAGCGCGTGCACCGGTAAAAGTAGGCGGTGTAGTGATAGGCCGTGTTGAATCTATTTATGTACACCCACAGGAGTTTTTGCCTGTGGTAAATATGACGATAGATGCACAGTATTTATGTCGTTTTTCAGACACTAGCTCAATCTCAATTTTAACATCGGGTATTTTAGGGGAGCAGTACTTAGGTATTCACCCTGTTATTTCTCCTAATGCAGCAGAGCAGCGCTGTTTAGGTGAAACAGTAACCGAAAACGCACAAGATCAAGCAATCGATGAGTTATTTGGCGTAGAGAGCAAAGCGTTAGGTGATGGTGATTCAATCACAGATACTAAGTCTGCACTTGTTTTAGAAGAGTTAATAGGGCAGTTTTTATTCAACCAAGGTAGTGAGTAATTATTATGTTGAAACAGTTTTTAGCCGTTATTGCACTTGGTGCAACCCTAGCTGTGCAAAGTGTTAGCGCAGCCGAAGTTAAACTGACAGATCCTAACAAAATGGTGCGTCAGGTAGCAGAGCATACATTTGAGCGCATTAAAAAAGATCAACCGCTTATCACTAAAGATAAAGAGCACCTTCGTGTTATTGTAGAAGAAGAGCTGATGCCATACATAGACTACAAATATGCAGCACTTCGTGTGTTGGGTAGTGAAGTGTCTAAAGTGCGTGCAATTACCGATGAAGCCGAAAAAGCCGAAGCAATTAAAGATATCCAAGAATTTATTGGCGCGTTTAGAGGCTATTTAGTTGCTACTTACGCGGGGGTATTTACTCAATACACTGACCAACATGTAGAATTTGGCGCAGAGCAGCCATTTAAAGGCAAAGATGTAGTTGTAGTAAAAACTAAAATTACAGAAGATGGCAAACCTGACATAAAAATTGATTTTAAAGTGCGTGAAGATCGCAGCGGCGAGTGGCGCGCATACGATATGATTGCAGAAGGAATTAGCTTACTCGATGCAAAACAAAGTGAGCTACAAGGTATTTTACGCCAGCAAGGTATTGCACACGTAAGTAAATTACTAGAGCAAAAGAGCCAGTTACCTGTGCAATTTAGAGGCAACAGCAGCAATGACTAAATTGGCAATTAGCCAAGTAGATGAGCAGCACTATAGGGTAAGTGGTGAACTTACCCGCAGCTCAATTGGCAATGAACAGCTTCTGAACGCCAAGTCATTAAGTAAGCATAAAACCATCTATTTTGACCTTTGTGAGGTAATGAGGGTTGACACAGCGGGCTTAGCTTGGTTAATTCACTCTTTTGCTGAATTTAAGCAACAGGGCACACGCCTTGAATTGCAAAATCCACCTGAGCAATTGCAAAATTTAATGCAGTTGGGTCAGGTAACAACTTTATTTGAGTGAGAGTTATGGAAACTAGCCAAGTCGAAACATTATTACGCGACGAACTTCAATTATCTGAAGTAAAAGTAAAAGCCAATGGTAGCCATTATGAAGTAATTGCAGTAGGTGAGTGCTTTGACGGTTTAAGCCGCGTTAAAAAGCAACAGCTAGTTTATGGCCCATTAATGAATACTATTTCAGACGGTACAATTCACGCTGTATCAATTCGTGCATTTACGCCAACTGAGTGGAAGCGTGAACAAAAATTTATTTTACCTCAATAGTTAAGGCCTCTTAATGGATCAGTTTGTAATTCAAGGTGGCACTTCACTTGCGGGTGAAGTAACTATTTCTGGCGCTAAAAATGCCGCATTACCAATTTTGTTTGCCGCACTGCTTGCCGATGGTAAAAGTACATTTACGAATGTTCCTCGCCTTCGCGATATTGTGACCACTGAGGCGCTTTTAAGCACCTTAGGCGCAACTGTAAATTGGCAAGGCGATACACTGTATATCGATGGCGCAACCGTTAATAAAACGCTTGCTCCTTATGATTTAGTTAAGCAAATGCGTGCCTCTGTTTTGGCACTTGGGCCTTTAGTGGCGCGTTTTGGTGAGGCGCAGGTATCGCTACCTGGTGGCTGTGCTATAGGCGCACGTCCGGTTGATATACATATTCAAGGTTTAGAGCGCATGGGCGCACAAATAAACGTTGAAAATGGTTATATCAATGCAAAGGTAGAAGGCCGCCTTAAAGGCGCTGAAATTTTCATGGAAATGGTCAGTGTTGGCGCAACCGAAAACTTACTAATGGCCGCAGCACTTGCCGATGGTAAAACGGTGCTTGAAAACGCAGCACGCGAGCCCGAAATTATTGACTTGGCCAATTGCCTAATTGCTATGGGTGCAAAAATTACTGGTGCAGGTACAAGCCGTATAGAAATTGATGGCGTAGAGCGTTTAGGCGGCTGTGAGCACAGCATTTTACCTGACCGCATTGAAACGGGCACTTTTTTAGTTGCAGCAGCGATGGCTGCAGGCGAAGTACTTTGTAAAAAAACAGATTTTCATTCACTTGAGCCTGTTATTGAAAAATTACGTGCCGCAAATGCATTAGTTGAAGTAAACGATGACAGCATTTATTTAGATATGCGTAATCGTGAGCTCAAAGCCGTTAATATTAAAACCATGCCACACCCTGGTTTTCCAACCGACATGCAAGCGCAGTTCACCGCGCTAAATGTAGTGGCTAATGGTAGTGCAACAATTACCGAAACCATTTTTGAAAACCGCTTTATGCACGTACCAGAGTTACAACGCATGGGCGCTAATATTCGTTTAGAAGGGCACACCGCTATTTGTGGTGAAACGCAAAGTTTAAGTGGCGCACAAGTAATGGCAACCGATTTACGCGCCTCTGCAAGCTTAATTTTAACCGGTATTGTGGCGCAAGGTGAAACGGTAGTCGATCGTATTTACCACGTAGACCGAGGCTATCAACGCATTGAAGATAAACTCAGTGGCTTAGGTGCCAATATTAAGCGCAGAAGTAGCTAATACCCATCCGCAATAATATTTATTCGCTTTGAGGTGAGAGCACACTTGCTCCTTAATTAAGCGCGCTGGGTTAAACACAGTTTACTTTAGACATAAAAAAGGTCGGATACGCGTATTGCTATCCGACCTTTTTATTGCCATTTTGGTTAGAGTTTAGTTTCGAGCTCTGCAACTCTAACCATTATTTTTTCTACTTTACCGTTTCGGTACAGCTCAAATTCTATTTCTTTACCGGGCTGTGTATTGCCTATTTTTTCGAGTACTTTTTGCGGGTTGGCCACACTTAACCCTGCAATTTTAATAACGATGTCTTGCTCTTCAATGCCAGCTTGCCATGCAGGGCCTAATGGGTCTAAATTGGTGATGCGCATACCAGCAACCTCAGTAAGGCTGTCGTTTACCTCTTTGCCCGTGCTATCAACCGCAGTGCCTTCAAAGCCTAAATAGCCACGTACTACACGGCCATGGCGTATTAGCTTTGCCATTACTTCTTTGGCGAGCGAATAGGGAACAGCAAAAAAGATTCCTTGGATATTAAGATTTTCACGAGTTTTAAATTGCGCAGAAGTGATCCCTACTAAATCACCATTTGAATTAACCAAAGCACCGCCAGAGTTACCTACATTTATAGCTGCATCCATTTGCAGTAAGTTGTTATAAGGGCTATCGGTAATTTTTTGTTTACCGGTGGCACTAATTATACCTTGGGTGATGGTTTGCCCTAAATTGAGTGGGTTACCAATGGCCAGCACTACATCACCTACACTGGTGGTGTAATTATCGTTTACGGGGATCACCGGCAGGTGGTCGGCGTTAATTTTTAATAAGGCTAAATCGGTAATGGTGTCAAAGCCAATTAACTGCACATCAAAAAAGCGTCGGCCATCGGTTAATATAACCAAGATTTGATCTGCATTATTTATAACGTGGTAGTTAGTTAATATGTAGCCATCTTGCGCCATAATTACGCCAGAGCCAAGCTCTTGAACGGTGTTTTGTTGCTTATAGCGAGGCTCTTTAGAAATGCTTTCTGAAAAAATAGTTACTACCGACGGTGCAGCACGTTTAACCGCGTCAGCAAAACTAAGGTGATTTGAGCTCATAGCACTGGGCAAGGGAACATTAGGGAGTAAAGAGGCGCGCATATTAGGGCTGAAAAAAACCACTAAAAAAGCGATACCTAAACCGACAAACAAAGGGGGAAGTACAAATTTTAGTAATTTCAGCACGAGATTCTTATTGTTAGTGAGCAATTCTTTATGATGGCACAAAAAAAATAACAGCGGCAAGTGCTGCTGTTATTTTTATTGCTTATTTATAACGTGTTACTTATTGGATAAGTACAAAGATAGACTCTCGGCCACGTTTAACGCCAAGTACAATATTACCTTGGGTATCTTCGATAATTTTGTTCATTTGACGAATGTTTTCTACACGTTGGCGGTTAACTTGTACAATCACATCACCTTCTTCAAGGCCAACACGTGCAGAAGGAGAGCGCGGATCTACTGTGGCGACTTCAATACCTTTAGTGCCATTTTTTTGCACGTTTTCAAGCGTTGCACCTTGGAATGCAGGATGCAGTTCATCGCCTGCGGCGGTTACACCCGAAGCACCATCAAGCGTTACTTTAATGGTTTTTACTTTGCCATCGCGGTAAATACCTAATTTAACTTCGCGTCCTTCACCTAACGTTGCTATTTTACTGCGCAGCTCGTGGAAGCCACTAATATCGCTGCCATTAATACTAATAATAACATCGCCGGCTTTAATACCTGCTTTGCTTGCTGCGGTATCATCCATTACTTGCATAACGTAAGCACCTTGTTTAACGTCAAGTTGCTGTGCTTTTGCAAGGCCTGCATCAAGTGGGCGGCCAGAAATACCCAGTGAGCCACGGCGAACTTCGCCATGTTCAATAATTTGGTCAACTAAGTTTTTCATCATATTTGATGGAATGGCAAAGCCAATACCAACATTTCCACCCGAGGCACCTAAAATAGCAGTATTAATACCAATAAGTTCACCATTTAGGTTAACTAAAGCGCCTCCTGAGTTACCTTGGTTAATAGCTGCATCGGTTTGAATAAAGTCTTCGTAGCCTTCAATATTTAAACCACTACGCCCTAATGCACTTACAATGCCCGAGGTTACTGTATGGCTTAAACCAAATGGGTTACCAATTGCTACTGCAAAGTCGCCGACACGCAATTTATCTGAATTTGCCAGTTTAACTTCGGTTAAGTCATCTGCATCTATTTGTAATAGCGCAATATCAGACTCTTTATCGGTACCAATTTTGGTGGCTTCAAATTCACGGCCGTCTTCTAGCGTTACCACCATTTTTTCGGCATCTTGAATTACGTGGTTATTTGTTACTACATAGCCTTCGTCGGCATCAATAATAACCCCTGAGCCTAAACCGCTAAATTGGCGCTTTTGACTACGTGGTTGAGGGTTTCCAAAAAAGTATTCAAGCGGGTCTGCACGGCGGCGCACTTCTTTTGAGCCAGAAACCTGAATGCTCACAACGCCAGGGGTAATTTGCTCAAGCATAGGCGCAAGTGTGGGTAATTGTTGGCCGTTAACTGCAATAGGCAGTTTTGCATAAGAGGCCATTGGGCTTAGTAATAAGCTTGTAGATAAGATTGCAGCACTAATAAGTGATAATTTCATTTTCATAGTCAGGGTGTACTCCACATCACAGGAAAAGCAAAAAGGCTGCATAAGCAGCCTTTTCGAATTTAAATATAAAGCTGTTACATTTAAAGACTATGGGGTCAAAAAAAAGTTCCTCAAGATAGCTTTAACATTTTAGCGTGCTCAGTGTTTTAAGAAGCTTTAGCAGGTTTTGTATCGCCATTTTGCCCTGCAAATAAACCAGACTCACCCGAGACGTAATCGGCAGGTTGTGCTTGTGCAGATGAACGGTCAACCTCGCGCTCTTTTAAAGACGCTTGTAATTGCTCTGTTGTTTCTTTAGAGAAAAACGGCTCGCTAGGTGCTTTGTTTTTATCATCAAGTAAGAGTTGATTGGTTTCTTCAACATGGCTGAGTAGTTGGTCGTAGTTTTCTTTCATTTTATTCACAAGCTTACCTGTGCTTGCTAAATGATCGGCCACATCTTGGCGATACTGCTCAAGCGCGTTTTGTGCTTGCTCGGCTTGCTCTTTTAATTCATCTTGCTTAAATTGCTTTTTAGTAACGAATGCACCAACAAAAAATGCCACTACAGCAGTAATAATAATTAAACCTACCCACGTAACTGTGCCCATAACTTTACCCCTTTGGGAAAAAATATCTAATAATGCCTGATTCAAATATAAATCATCCTGTGGGTAATATACCCCGAGTTAAGATGCGTGTTAATATGTTGTGCAAATTAAACTGTGTTTAAAATGTAATTAGATATGACTCCTTGGCAAACTTACCAGCAAGATCTCAAGCGCGATGACTTTGTACATGACCAAGCACAAGAAAATGCAGTGCGCCATTTACAACGTTTATACGATGACCTCACAAATAAAAAACCACAGCAACAAGGCTTTTTTGCAAAGTTGTTTAATAAAAGCGAACCTGAGCCAATTAAAGGGCTTTATTTTTGGGGTGGTGTAGGGCGTGGTAAAACCTATTTAGTAGATACCTTTTACGAAGCGCTGCCAGGTGAGCGTAAAATGCGTGTGCATTTTCATCGCTTTATGCACCGAGTTCACGATGAACTAAAAAAGCTAAATAATAAAAGCAATCCACTGGAAATTGTTGCCGACATATTTAAAGCCGAAACCGATATCATCTGTTTTGATGAATTCTTTGTTCAAGATATTACAGATGCCATGTTACTCGGCGGCTTAATGCAGGCATTATTTGCACGCAATATAGTATTAGTCGCCACCTCTAATATAGTGCCTGATGATTTATATAAAAACGGCTTACAGCGTGCGCGTTTTGTTCCGGCCATTGAACTGGTAAAAGCGAACACAGAAATAGTAAATGTAGACTCTGGTATTGATTATCGCTTGCGTACACTTGAGCAAGCCGAAATATTTCACAGCCCGCTAGATGAGCAAGCCGATAAAAACTTATTTGAATATTTTGATAAGCTCTCGCCAGAGGCGGGGGAGCTTGATCAACCCATAGAAATAGAAGGGCGCTTAATCAACACACGCAAAGTGGCTAAGTGTGTAGTGATGTTTGAATTTAGCGAATTGTGCGAAACCGCACGTAGCCAAGTCGACTACATGGAAATTAGCCGCTTATATAACACTGTTATTATTTCTAATGTTAAACAGCTTGGACAAAATAATGATGATGCAGCTAGGCGCTTTATCGCTTTAGTGGATGAGTTTTACGAGCGACATGTAACATTAATTATTTCGGCTGAAAAACCGATCACGCAGCTTTATACCCAAGGTAATCTTAACTTTGAATTTAAGCGCTGCATTAGCCGCCTGCAAGAAATGCAGTCTTTAGAGTATTTAGCAAAAGAGCATTTAGCATAGCGCTAATACGACTGTATCGACTCTTTAAAGTGGCCTTATTGTTGTTTTTATATAAATGCATAAATTTTTGTAATTTTCTTGTGGAAAAAACAACCGCTCGGTAGCAATGTGTTTTAAGTGCTGGTATACTCCCGCGTCTGCCACGTTGCGTTCTATGTCCTCATATAGTTTAGCCACTTGTGAGCGGCGCTAAAGTCTAAAACTCGAAGGGGTTATAGCATACTTAGAGCGGTAGTTAATAATAACTGCCTGTGGTTTTAATTGAAAAACATTGGATTTTTATAAATGAAAACGTTTGTTGCTAAACCAGAAACAGTAAAACGTGACTGGTACGTAGTTGACGCTGAAGGTAAAACTTTAGGTCGCATCGCTACTGAAATCGCTCATCGCCTACGCGGTAAGCACAAAGCTGAATACACTCCACACGTAGATACTGGTGATTACATCATCGTTATCAACGCTGAGAAAGTTACTGTAACTGGTAACAAATTCAAAGATAAAGTGTACTACGCTCATACTGGTTTCCCAGGTGGTCTTAAGTCTACTACTTTTGATAAACTTCAAGCTGCAAAGCCTGAAATGATCATCGAAAAAGCTGTTAAAGGCATGTTGCCACGTGGTCCTTTAGGCCGCGCTATGTACCGTAAACTTAAAGTTTACGCAGGTACTGAGCACAACCATGCTGCACAACAGCCTCAGGTTCTAGACATTTAAGGAGCACTATCATGGCAAATCAATACTACGGTACAGGTCGTCGTAAAAGTTCAAGTGCTCGCGTATTCTTACGCCCAGGCACTGGTAACATCGTAATCAACAAGCGCTCTTTAGAAGAGTACTTTGGTCGCGAAACAGCACGCATGGTTGTTCGTCAAGCTCTTGAGCTTGTTGACATGACTGAAAAATTTGACCTTCACATCACCGTTGCCGGTGGTGGTACAACTGGTCAAGCTGGTGCTATCCGTCACGGTATCACTCGTGCACTTATGGAGTTTGACGAGTCATTACGTCCACAACTTCGTAAAGCAGGTTTTGTTACACGTGATGCACGTAAAGTTGAACGTAAGAAAGTGGGTCTTAAGAAAGCGCGTAAGCGTCCACAGTTCTCAAAACGTTAATTTTTACGTTATCAAGAATTCAAAAACCCAGCTTATGCTGGGTTTTTTGTTTTTGGCATTAAAATTTAAGTACTTACCTACCTCAAGCCCGCTTTTTTAAGGCTAGGCGCTGATCATATTTTATAAATACTGCGTATTTAATGTACGAAAGCTTTAAAATACCCATTTCGCTGCAAAAAAGTTAAATAATTATCGCAATTAGTGTAAATCCATCAGTTAATTGGTGGAATTTTTTGCTACAATTGGCTGGCAAGTAGTATGAGCAAGTTCAACATCACCATGTACAGTTTATCTGTTTCCTCGTAGTGGGGTTGATCTTGGTCAGTATATTGTTTTTACAGAAGCGCTATTATAGTCATTCGGCTTTATTCTCGAGCTTACTTTATCAAACTATTGATCAAGTCGGGTTATTCGAGCGTGAGGCTGTGAATAACCTTGTTTTAATCAAGGGTTTTAATTATGATCGCTTCTATTTTAAAAATTTCGAAAAATTAACCTGCTGTAACTGATGTTCTCAATATAGCAAGTGTTGAGAATCATAGTGGAGATAAGTGGATGAGCAATGCGCCTGTAGACAATGGCCGACGTCGCTTTTTAACCATAGCTACCTCTGTTGTAGGTGGTGTTGGTGCGGCTGGGGCTGCTGTTCCTTTTATTGCGTCTTGGAATCCAAGTGAGCGAGCTAAATCTGCGGGTGCGCCTGTAGAAGTAGATATCAGCAAACTTGAGCCAGGACAATTAATACGTGTCGAGTGGCGTGGTAAACCTGTATGGGTTGTATCACGTACCCCTAAAATGCTTGAGCAGATGAAAGAACATGAAGGTCAACTTCGTGATCCGCAATCGCAAGAGCCACAACAACTAGAATCATCAACAAATGATTACCGTTCATTACGCCCAGAGATTTTTGTCGCTGTTGGTATTTGTACGCATTTAGGGTGTTCTCCAGGCTTTTTCCAAGGTAACTTTAGTGAAAAAGTTGAAGGGACAGATGATGGTTTTTACTGTCCATGTCACGGTTCTAAATTTGATATGGCTGGGCGAGTATTTCAATCAGTTCCTGCACCATTGAACTTAGAAGTACCACCTTATACTTTTCTTGATGAAACCACTATTTTAGTGGGCGAAGAAAAAGGGGTAGCCTAATGTTTGGTAAAATTGTTAGTTGGATTGACGACCGTATCCCAATGACACGTGTTTGGAACATGCACATTGCACAGTATCCAGCACCTAAAAACTTTAACTTCTGGTATTTTTTTGGCTCACTAGCCATGTTAGTACTAGTAAACCAAATACTTACTGGTATTTGGTTAACGATGAACTTTGTTCCCTCTTCTGAAGGCGCTTTCGCATCAGTAGAGTACATCATGCGTGATGTTGAATACGGTTGGTTATTACGTTATTTACACTCAACGGGTGCATCTGCGTTTTTCATCGTTGTTTATATGCATATGTTCCGTGGCATGATCTACGGCTCTTACCAAAAACCACGTGAATTACTGTGGTTGTTCGGTATGTTTATTTTCTTAGCATTAATGGCTGAAGCCTTCATGGGTTACTTACTACCATGGGGTCAAATGTCGTTCTGGGGTGCGCAGGTAATCATTTCGTTATTCGGGGCTATTCCGGTAATTGGTGACGACTTAACACTTTGGATCCGTGGTGACTACGTAATATCGGGTGCAACGCTTAACCGCTTCTTTGCATTACACGTTATTGCACTACCATTGGTTATTGTAATTTTAGTGTTCTTACACATTGTTGCGCTGCACGAAGTGGGCTCTAACAACCCTGACGGTGTTGAAATAAAACGCAAAAAAGGCACTGTGGCTGAAGAAGATAAGTCTAAATTTAAATTTCATGAGTATTACACCGACAAAAAAGACATTGTTGATGCGATACCGTTCCACCCGTACTACACAGTAAAAGATATTGTGGGCGTGGTTGGTTTCTTAATCTTGTTCTGTTGGGTTGTATTCTTTATGCCTGCGATGAATGGTTTCTTCCTAGAAGCGCCAAACTTTGAAGCAGCAAACCCACTTAAAACACCAGAGCACATTTTCCCAGTTTGGTACTTTACGCCATTCTATGCAATCTTACGTGCAATCCCTGATAAACTTATCGGTGTTGCGGCAATGGGTGCGTCAATTGTGGTACTCGCATTGTTACCGTGGATTGACCGTGGTCGTGTTAAATCGGTTCGTTACCGTTGTGGTTTCCACAAATGGAACATTGCAGGTTTTGTTGTAACTTTCGTTCTTTTAGGTTGGGTGGGTGCAACGCCACAAACTGATATGAAAACGATAATTTCTCAAATCTGTACTGTGACTTACTTTATGTTCTTCGTACTGTTATTTATATACAGTAAGAATGAAAAAACTAAGCCATTGCCTGAGAGGTTAACGAAATGATGAAAAAGCTACTTATTGGTGTATTTGCTTTATCAGTAAACTTGCTGCCTAACATGGTTATGGCTGCGGGTCCTTCGGTTCCTCTTATGGAAGCGGGTAACGATATATCTGATCAGCCTTCTTTGCAGCGCGGCGCAAAGTTGTTCATGAACTACTGTCTTGGTTGTCACCAAATGCAGTATCAACGTTATGAACGTACTTTCCGTGATATTGGTATTCCAACCGAGCTTGGCAAAGAGCAATTGATTTTTGATGGTTCAAAAGTAGGTGGCCATATTCTTAACGCTATCGCAAAAGAAGATGCTGCTAAATGGTTTGGTGCGGCTCCGCCGGATTTAACCAATGTGGCGCGTGTGCGTGGCAGTGATTGGATTTACACTTACTTAAAATCGTTTTACAAAGATGAATCTCGCCCGTTTGGCGTAAATAATACGTTATTCCCATCGGTGGGTATGCCACATGTTCTTCAAGAACTACAAGGGCTACCAACACCTATCATTGAAGAAGTTGAACAACATGGTCAAACAGTGACTAAAGTTGTTGGTACTGAAACAGATGGTAAGGGCGAATTAAGCGTTGATGAATACGATCAAGCGGTTCGTGATTTAACGAATTTCTTAGAGTATGTAGGTGAACCTACACGCCTTGAGTCAGAAGCGTTAGGTATTAAGGTAATTGGATTTTTAGTTATCCTGTTTATCTTGGCATTTATGCTTAAGAAAGAATACTGGAGAGATGTTCATTAATTTGAGCATTTTACAAGGTAATTTTGCAATAGGGGCTTAAGCCCCTATTGCTGTTTTAGTTATTTAATGGAGGTATAGGCATGGCCGTAGCTGCCAATAAGCGCCCTGTAATGACCCTTTTTTCTGGTGCTAACTGTATGTATAGCCACCAAGTACGTATTGTACTTGCAGAAAAAGGTGTAAGTGTAGATATTCATTTGGCTGAAAAGGATAACTTGCCAGAGGCACTTCACGAAATTAACCCTTACGGTACAGTACCCACACTGATTGACCGTGAGCTTGGCTTATATCAGGCAAACATCATCATGGAATACCTTGATGAACGTTTCCCTCATCCTCCACTAATGCCTGTGTATCCGGTAATGCGTGGTCGTAGCCGTTTAATGATGCACCGTATTGATACTGATTGGTACAGCCTTGCTGAAAAAATCATTAACAATACAGCAGATGCTGCACAAGCTCGTAAAGAGTTAACTGAAGCGTTACTTGCAATTGCACCAATCTTTAACGAAGCTCCATACTTTATGAGTGAAGAGTTTAGCTTAGTAGATTGTTATTTAGCACCACTATTATGGCGTTTACCAGAGTTTGGTATTGAGCTTAATGGCTCTGGCGCTAAAGAGCTAAAAGAGTACATGATCCGCTTATTTGAGCGTGAGTCATTCCAAGCTTCTTTAACTGAAGCAGAGCGTGAGATCCGTTTATAATGACGCCTAATCGTCCTTATTTATTACGTGCTTTTTTTGATTGGATCGTAGATAACGACTGCACACCACATTTAGTGGTTGATGCGCAGTACCCAGCAGTACAAGTGCCTACGCAGTTTGTACAAGATGGCCAAATAGTGCTTAATATTAGCCCTTCTGCCGTTACTGGGTTTTCGTTAGATATGGAACAACTAAGCTTTAATGCGCGCTTTGGCGGACAGCCAATGCAAGTATATGTGCCTTTAGGTGCGGTGCTTGCTATTTATGCGCGTGAAAATGGCGAAGGAACAGTCTTTACTGCAGATGAGTTTTTAGAGGACGAAGACGATTTTGCACCTGACCTTGAAAGTGTGGAAACATCAGATGAAATTATTGATGAAACCCCGCCAGAAAAGCCAGAAAAGAAAAAAGGCTCACATTTACGCGTTATCAAGTAACGCTTAAATACAAAAAAACCGCTAATTAAGCGGTTTTTTTATGTGCCTCATAAACGGCTTTTTATGTATTTTATAAATATTCAAACACTTTAATAACGCGCTCTACACCCGATACATTGCGTGCAATGTTAACCGCTTGGTTAGACTCAGATTCTGATACTAATCCCATTAAAAATACTTCAGCGTTTTCGGTCACTACTTTAATATTATTACTCGGTATATCTTTAGCTGTTAAAAGCTGCGCTTTTACTTTAGAGGTTAGCCACGAGTCATGCGTTTGTGTGGTAATTCCAATATTTGAGCCAATTCTAATTTGGTTATGTATTTTACGTATACCTGAGAGCCCCTCAATGCTCTGCTGAGCTTGGTTTTTCATTTCTTGATTGGCAACCTGACCTACTAGTAAAACAATGCCATTAACGCTTATAGCGTCTACATTGGCGAACTTTTCTAGTCGTTCAACTTCACTAAGCGCAATACTGGCTTTAATTTCTATATTATTGTCGTCTATTTGTGAGCCTATGGTGCGGCGATCATTTGCTGCTGTTACTGCACCAGCTGTTCCTGCAACCACTGCGGCTGCACAGCCTTGCAGTAAAACAACAGTACCTAAAACAATAAGAGAGCGTTTAAACATAATTTTCATCCTGCGGGAAAAGAGTTAAATCAACCAGTTCACTTAAGCAATGTAAGTTAACTAAGTGAGATTCAATAATGCGGCTAGGGCGCTTAGATGGCGTACGAATTTCTACATCATTAGGGCCTAATAAGCCAACGAGTTCTCCACCATCGTCACCTACCATCACTATGACCTTCATATCTTTAGTAAGTGCAGCTTCTACAGCAGAAATAATATGTTTTTCGTTGCCATTAATTGCTAACGCAAGCAGTAAATCGCCTTGTTGTGCAAAAGCACGTACTTGGCGAGCAAAGGTATCATGCTCATCTACTTGGCTACTTTGCCCTAAATTGATATTTTCTTGAGATAGCGCAATAGCAGGTAAACAGGGGCGCTCTGTTTCGTAGTGATTAACTAATACGCCGGCCATGTGCTGCGCTAGCATATGGCAGTTTGCCGTGCCACAGCAAAGGAGTTTGTTACCATTAATTAAACTTTGTGCAATGGTAAATGCCGCAGACTCTAGTGCGCTTGGCAGTACTTCGCCTGCTGCTATTTGTACTTGAATGCTTTCTGTAAAAATTTCTTTAATTGTATCTTGCATAGACTACCAATAATTTATTCGTCATTTTTGTTTGTTGCTGGGCGTTTTACTAATCTGTTTGCGTGTTGTTAAAGTACGCTTTTGATCCAATTTATATTGGCAGAGCCTTCACCTGTAATGGCAACATAGTCGACTCTTATAGGCTGATTAGTTAAGTTTTTTGCTGCCAAGTAGTGATAAATAGTGCGTTTTAATCGTGCTTGTTTTTGTGCGCCAAGGGCATAATTTGCACCGCCTCTCGCATTGTTTTTACGAAACTTAACTTCCACAAATACAAGCGTATCGCCGTGTTTCATAATCACATCAAGCTCACCAAAGGGGCAATAATAATTACGCTCAATAGGCGTAAGCCCTTCACGGGTTAAGTATTTTTCTGCTTGGCGTTCATAGTACTGGCCTTTTTCTCGGCTATTTTGCCACAGCTCTTTAAACCACGACATAGCCGCTCCAGATTAATCAAACGTAAGCGTATTGCTTTCGTTGGCTGATTGCATAAATAAAGGCACGGGCTGCTTTGTTTCTAGCTGTACGGCTTTTATGCGTCTATTTGTGTATTGTGCCCAATCAAGCGTACGCTCTATGTGTCCGCTTGTATTTACCGAAAGCTTCCCACTTAAACCTGTAAACTTATTACCGGGCATTACACTCAGTTGCCTAATGTCGCTGAGCACCGATACGGCATCGTAAGCCATGGCAAATAGGCGTTGGCTTATATCAGCATTTTCAGGCCACAGCGTGTTGTATTGGTTGCGTAAATTATGTTGTTTAACTGTCGCATTAAGCATCCACGGAAGCTCTGTAAAGTAAAGCCCTTCTAAATCACCTTTATCGGTGCGATCTATTTGCTTACTATGGCTTTTAGAGCTGGCATAAAGCGGGATGCGCTGTGCAAAAGTACTTACATTTACATCTAAATAAGGTTTTATCAGGCGTGTTTCTATAGCGTCGCCTAAAATGTATATGGCATCAATATCGCTACGAGAGCGAGTTTCACTTTCTACTTCTTGTTTAAATAAAGACTTAACCGTTTTAATACGCTGCTTAGATTTATCAACCTCTAACAAGCTTGTAATTGTGTTTGGCATGTCTTTGTTATCGTTATAAAACCCAATTTGCGGTTTTGTTTCGCTATAGCGCTGCCACTGAATATTAAAGTAATCAACCAAACGCTGACCATTGGCATTATTAGGCGCTAATAACATAGGCTTTTGATAACCTTTAGCTAAAAAGTGCTCCAGCGCTTGCTGCACTTCATGCTCAGGGTTTAAAGCAAAAAAGTAATGTTGCAGCGAAAGTCGCTCACCATCAAATGTATTTAAGTGTAATGTAGGGGTATCAATAAGTGTTTTAGCTTGCGCAAGTTTATCTATATTCGCTTTTAATAATGGCCCAATCACAAAGTCTGGATTAAATTGGCTCAGCTGCTCGCTTAGCACTTGGGTTGAAAGGTTCTCATCTATAAAAACAGTGTCGCTAATAGTTTGCTTATCAAGCCCTGCCAAAATGCCGGCTTTTAGGGCGTCACCTAAACGCTCATTTGCGCCTGATTGCGGTAAAAGTACAGCTAAACGCTCTATATTAACTGGTGCTAGGTCGGCTAGGGCTTCATCTTGCTCGGGTAAAATAGCTACGGCAGGGTGCCCAGGGTAGCGACGGCGCCAATTATTAATGGCTTGGTCAAGCTCTACACCGCTATTTGCATATACCTGGTGGTATAAAGCTAAGTTAGTCCAACCTTGTTGTATAACAGAGCCACGATTAAAGCGCTCTAGCGCATAAGAAGACAGCTTTGTTAAGTTATCCCACAGCGCACTTTGCAGAGCAGGGATCTCAATATTATTTTTATTCGCAGTTTCTGAGGCTCTAAAAAAATAAGGTGCGGCGCGCTTAGGAAAGTTTTGCGATGCATATATGCTAGCAGTTAAATATTGATGCCAAGCAAAGTGTTCAGGCTGTTTAAGTTGGCCATCGAGCGATTGCAAAATAACGAGCGCTTGGTCGTTTTTATTTTGCTGCTTTTGTGCATAAGCAATGTATAAGCGGTTTTGAATTTTATCTACACTTGGGGTTTGCTCAAGCTCATTACAAATGTTTTCAAGTAACGGCCAGCTTTGCTCCGAAATAGCCGCATCACGCGCACTATAAAGCAATTGAATTTTGTCGGCACCGGTACGATTAAGCGCTAATTTATAAATAGCATCGGCACTGGTTGCTTGATTTTGCAGCGCATTCGCACTGGTGTTAATGCTATCGCTATTTTTAGTTGGTTTTTCGGTTGTGCTACAGGCCGATAACCCTGACAATATAATTAATAGACTAACAAGTTTAAGTCGCACAATGATTTCCCAATACGTTAACGCGATTTGCTTATATTACTGACTGACGCAGGAGACCTCAATGTTAAATGAGGAGAATTCACAGAAAATTGGCACTCTTTACATTGTTGCCACCCCAATTGGCAATTTTGACGACTTAAGCCAGCGTGCCATCGCGACATTATCGCAAGTTGACTTAATCGCTGCTGAAGACACGCGCCACACCGGTAAGCTACTAAGCCACTTTGGTATAAAGGCTAAAACCTTTGCATTACATGACCATAACGAAAAACAAAAAGCGCAGCAGATTATTGATTGGCTAAACGAAGGCAAAAATATCGCGCTAGTCTCAGATGCCGGCACGCCGCTGATAAGCGACCCAGGTTATGCCGTTGTAAACCTGTGCCGCGAGCAAGGCGCGCATGTAACACCCGTGCCCGGTGCGTGTGCTGCTATTACTGCAGTGTGTTGCTCAGGCCTGCCAACAGATCGTTTTCAGTTTATTGGCTTTACACCGGCTAAAAGTAAAGCCCGCCAAGACTTTTTCATAGAAGCTGTAAACTCAAGCATTACCAGCATAATGTACGAAAGCACCCACCGTATTATGGCAAGCCTAGATGATTTAGAAGCGGCCTTAGGTAGTGAGCAACAAGTGGTATTTGCAAAAGAGCTTACCAAAACCTTTGAAACCTTTTTTAATGGTAGCGTAAGTGAGTTAAAGCAGTTTTTAACTGATGACCCAACCAAGCAACGCGGCGAAATAGTGCTCATGTTGCCAGGTAAACCCAAGCAAGTAGATGATATACCGCAAGAGGCGCGTAAAATGTTGGCGCTACTTGAAAGCGAAATGCCGATGAAAAAAGCCTGTGGTATTGTTGCTGAATACTTTGGAATGAAGAAAAACGCCCTGTATAAAACAATTATTGACGAAAAAGAGTAAATCTTTACTGCGTACAAGGCGCAGCTCATGTATACTGCGCGCCGAGTTAGCCAAGATAATCGCTGCCTGTGACGAAAATGATCAGGGGGAGGAAAGTCCGGGCTCCACAGGGCAGAGTGCCAGCTAACGGCTGGGGGGCGTGAGCCCACGACAAGTGCAGCAGAGAGGAGACCGCCAACCCTCGGGTTGGTAAGGGTGAAAGGGTGCGGTAAGAGCGCACCGGGCCACTGGTAACAGTTGGTTGCAAGGTAAACTCCACTCGGAGCAAGACCAAATAGGGTTCCTTATGGCGTGGCCCACGTTGGAACCGGGTAGGTTGCTTGAGCCATAGAGCGATTTATGGCCTAGACGAATGATTATCACTTTCTTCGGAAAGGACAGAACCCGGCTTATAGGCTAACTCACTCATTCAACAAAAAAGCCCGCAGTTAACGCTGCGGGCTTTTTTGTGCCTAAAATTTGATTAAGTACTTTGTTGTTTTTTAAGGCTCAGGCTGTCCTTTTTTAAGTCGCTTACTGAGTGCTGGCTGCGATATACCGAGTAGTTGCGCTGCCATTGATTGATTTGAGTTGCTACGTTTCATAGCTTCTGCTACCAGTAATTCTGCGGCTTGTTTTAAAGTGGGTAGCATTGATGTTGACTCAAATAACGGCTTGGCAAGCTGGGCTTGCATATCTAATTTAGGCACGGCGCTGCGTACGCTTTCAAACGCTTTCATAGACAGGGCGCCACTTTGGTGGGTGCTCATTGCATCAAAGGCCATGGCGCGCAGCTCTCTTATATTGCCTGGGAAAGCGTAGTTTTCGAGTAAAATTAATAATTCTTTTGGAATACTTGCCACCGGTTTATTAAATTCTTGTGCGGCAAGCGTTAAAAAGTGCTCGAGTAATAAGGCTATATCTTGCTTGCGCTCCCTAAGCGGCGGAATATTTACATGATGAATTTTTAAACGGTAGTATAAGTCGTTTCTAAATTCGCCATTTTCTTTTTTAGTGAGTAAGTTTTGGTGGGTGGCTGCAATAATGCGGGCGTTGATGCGCTTTGGGGTATCGCTGCCTACTGGGTAATATTCGCCTTCTTGCAAAAGCCTTAATAGCTTTACTTGCGAGGCCAGGTTTAAATCGCCAATTTCATCAAGAAATAGTATCCCGCCTGATGCGCGTTCTATCATGCCTTTGCGGGCTTGCTCAGCGCCTGTAAAAGCGCCTTTTTTATGGCCAAATAAGGTATCCGAAAATAAGTTATCGTCAAGGCCGGCTACGTTTACACACACAAGCTCGCCACTGCAGCTACTGGTTTCGTGAATGGCTCTGGCTATAAGCTCCTTTCCTACGCCGCTTTCTCCGGTAATAAGAATAGGTTGTTGGCTATTTGATATAGACTCAATGTAATTAAACACCGAATGCATTTGATGATCCACACTAATAATTTTAGAAAACGCAGGATGCAGGCTTGTTTGGTTTTCTAGCAGATAGCCGCGCATGGCTTGGTTTTCTAAGTTTAGCTCTTGAAAACGCACCACCTGCATTATGCTATTACTTAGGCGTTCGGGATCTTCTGTTTTTACATGATAACCATAAGCACCTAACTTTATGCATTTTACAGCGGCTTCTACTTGGTTAATGCCGCTGATGATCACCACCGAAATGTGCGGAAAAAGCTCTGTAATTTGCGCTATAAGCTCATCGCCGCTGATATGTGGCATGTTTAAATCAAGCAATACAACGCGAACATTCCCTTGGTTTAGTTTGGCAATTACATCGCGGCTATCATTACATTGTACAATGTTGTTAATGCCGCAGTAGCGCTCTATTGCAAACGATATGCTTCGTAAAAAGCTGTTGTCGTCATCACAAATGAGGACCTCAAAACTAGGATATAAATTAGTATTCATAGTTCACTCTCGTGTTGTAATAAGGGTAGTGATAGCTTTACTTTTGTGCCTTTACCGAGGGTTGATTTAAAGGTGAGTTGGCCTTGGTGATCTGCCACGATCCCCGCTGATACAGAAAGCCCTAAGCCGGTGCCGCCAGATTGTCGTTTGGTGGTATAAAAGGGGTCGGTGAGCTTAATTAAGTGCTGTTGATCAATGCCTACGCCTTGATCTTCAATGCTCAGCACAACCTGATTGTGTTTAGTATGGAAATAGCTGGTGATAATAATTTTTTGCGATTTGTCTTCAAGCGCTTGGCAGGCATTTAAAATTAAATTAACGATTACTTGCTCGATGCGGCTGCCGCTGCCTTTAAACGCAGGCAGTGAGTTGGCTAAGTTAACCTCTAAGTGGTTTGTAGAGTTTTTAATTTGATTTGTGACTAAGCGAATAGAGCGGTTTGTTAGTAGGTTTAAATCTAGCTGCTCAGTTTTCTCATGCGATGCTTCACCTTTTACGGCAAAGCTTTTTAAATCCTCTACTATGCCTTTTACCTTGTTACTGGCAATGTGCATATCGTCTAAAATTTCTGGCAGCATATGTTTAAAGCGCTGATAGCTTACACCGGCAACAAGAAAGTCGCCTTGGCGTGCTTGATGCTCATCAAGTATGTCTGTTGCATCTTCAAAGGCTTCTTTTATAAACGGAAAATTTAACGTTAAAATACTACATGGGTTATTAATTTCGTGAGCTACTCCCGAAACCAGTACCCCCAGTGAGGCCATTTTATCTGCATGAAGTAGCTGTAACTGCTGGGCTTGTAGCTCTTTGGTGCGGCTTTCTACTTTTTTGCGCAGGGCTTTGTTCCAAATTATCACCACGGTGCTAATTAGTAGCAGCACCACTACACATATACCCGCTATTACGCCGGCTTTAGACCAAGGTGATACGTTTAACGGGCCAAACCATTTATCGTAAATTTCTTGCTGGCGACCGGTGTTTTTTAAAATAGCTAAGCCTTGAGTAAATTGCGATAACAGCGCTTCATCTGCGGTTTTAGTGGCATAGCCATAAAGCCGGTTTCTTTCTAGGCTAGAAATAGCAGTGATGTTTGATAGCCCCAATTTTTTACTTAAATATAAGCCGGGTAAGTTTGAAACCACTGCAAAGTCATAGCGGCCAGAGGCAAGCAAACGCAGGGCATCGGCATGGGTTTCAACCGGTATAAGGGTAATGTTTAAGCCTGAGTGGTTAAGCATATCAAATGCTGAGCCATTGCTTTGTACAATAACGCGGTAGTTTTCAAGCTCGCTGTAGTGCGTTATTTTAGGGCTATTGTCGCGCGCAAATATAGAGTGGTTAACAAACGTGTGCGGGCTAAAGTTATACAGATCGGTGCGCTCGGGTGTGGCGGCCATGCCTTGTAAAATATCCACATTTCCACGGTCAAACTCGGCTCTTATTTCGGCCCAGGGCATTAGCTTTATTTTTATATTAAGCCCCATTACAGCGGCTATTTCTTGGCTAAGTTCTACGTTGTAACCTGTAAGTTCGCCATCTTCGTTAATAAACTCATAAGGGGGGTAGTTAAAATCTCCGCCCACTATAATTTGTTTAGGCTGCGATAAATTAGCTTGTGCAATGCAGTTTAGGCTATTAATACCCAGTAGGCTTAGTAGCGCTATTTTTAATACATAAAACCAAGCGTTTTGTTTAATAAACAAGTGAGTAAACCTCTGCATTTTTTAGTTGTGGTAGTGCGTTAGTAAATTGTCTAAACAGTACAAATAAAATGGCGTTTATGTTTCTTTTACAGCCGCAAAAAGGTTGTTTTTAGTTGGCAGCAGGGGACTATAGTCTGTATTTTAATTTTATATAAATTAGGTACTAACGAATTTATCATGGTTTTAAGTCTTATCTATTTATACTTTAAACTAAATAAGAATAAATTAATTGTTAATTAAGGTTTTTTGTAAGGCAGTTATGTCTTTTTAAGGCTGTTTAATAAAATAAAAGCGATTTAATATCGGCTATTAAATCGCTTTTATTGGTTGGGCCTATTTAGAGAATGTTGACCTGTGTAGATTAACGTTTTCAAGCTAGGGTAGTTTAAGTAAGGCGCTGGGCTTTTAAGCGAGTAGGCTTAATAATCGCTTTTGCTAAATACTAAACTCACTACTGTAAATTTAATCACGATTGGTCAACATGCCTTAGTACTAAAACTTCATGTTTAGGTTTACTTGAATGCGATCGCGGCCATTGTTGTTAGTGGGTATATCGTTATTAATATTATCCACGCTAAACCATCTTAAATCGGCATTTAGGTTCTCTGCAATTTTGTAATCTAGCTGTACGCGTGTGCCTTTAATATTGGTATAAGAACCCGGAGTATTAGTTTGCGTAAACGCGCCGTTCATAGGCAATGCATAGGCTTCGGTACGTAGCACGTAAAAACGCAGGCCAAACTGCTTATTAATTTGATAACGAGCATGTACAGTAAACGCTGTATTTTCGCTATCGGCTTCACTTGTGTAGTAATCGGCTGCAAAGCGCACTGCGCCATAACGTACATCAAGGTTATAGGTCATTACGTTGCCTGCTTGGTCAGCATCAAGGCCCGACTCAGCACTGGCATAGGCCGTATCTGAGGCGCTAACAAAAATTCCGCCAATACCGGCTTTAAGGTTAATGTTATTAAAACTTGTAGCATATACACCTTGTAATTGTTGCCAGCTAGCATCGCGCTTGCCTTCGCCATTATCGACGTTTTCTTCAAGAATAATATGCCCCGCATTAACGCTAAACGTATTGTTACTCCAGTTAGCTTGTACACCTTCTAGTGCTATATCGTCACGAAAAAGCAGCTCTGATGAATGCATATAAACGGGGGCCGCTTTACCAATATATACTTGGGTGTTACTAAGCCCAGTGTACTTCATAAAGGCACGGTCTAAACCAAAGTCATCGTTATCGCTGGTATCGGTGATACCAAAGGTTTGATGGGTTGAATCGTGTTGGCTTGAGGTTGTTCTAAAGCGCATTTGCGCTGACCAGTTATCGGTAGCTGCGTATTTAATACCAAATCGGGCACGCAAACGGGCGCGGCTTGTTGAGTCAATTGTATCGCCTTCGGTGCGCTCAAAGCGCATACGCATATCGCCAAATAGCTTAACGGCTTCAAGGCCATTTAAACCTTCAATTGTAATATCTGCGTGGGCAGGCTTAGCTAAGGCAATAACACCTAATGCAACGGGCAAATAGATAAGTTTACTAGTCATGGTTTGTTCTCTATAAAATTACTAAATCGAGGGTTATTGCTTAGCGGGTTGAGCCGCTGTGTTGTCTTGGTTGTAAAGGGTTTCGTCAAGCTCGCCTTCGCTTTTGCCAATTAATAAAGTAACCATTAAATCGCCAGTTACATTTATGGTAGTGCGCGCCATATCTAAAATTCGGTCAATACCGGCAACTATTGCAATGCCTTCAAGTGGTAGGCCAACGGTGGTCAGTACTAGCGAAAGCATAATAAGGCCTGCACCGGGTACACCAGCGGTGCCTACAGAGGCTAAAGTAGCTGTAGCTATAATTGTTAAGTAATCTGTTGTGGTGAGGTCAATACCAAAGGCTTGGGCAATAAACAGTGCTAATACGCCTTGGTATAAAGCGGTGCCATCCATGTTAATAGTGGCGCCTACTGGCAGTACAAAGCTTGATACAGTACGCGATACACCTAAGTTTTGAGTGGCGCATTTAATGCTGGCAGGTAAAGTACCTGAGCTACTTGTGGTGGTAAAAGCAATAATTTGCGCTTCAATAATACCTTTATAAAAACGTTGTGGATTGAGCTTGCCTAGTAGGCCTACAAAGCCGCCACCCAACACTAAAACGTGAATAATGCAGCCTAGGTACACTAAGCCAATTACTTTTATAAGTGGCAGTAAAACATCCAGTCCATACTTGCCAGATACCCAAGCCATTAATGCAAATACACCGTATGGCGCCAGCTTCATTACAAGCTCAGTTAATTTGTACATTGCATCGGCTAGGCTTTCAAACATTTTGCTAGCGGGTTCGCCTTTTTCACCAATTAGGTTTAAAGCAATGCCTAAGCTCAACGCAAACACTATAATTTGTAAAATATTACCTGAGGCTAATGAGCCCACTGGGTTTTTTGGTACTAAACCTACAATGGTGTCTACTAAGGTAGGGCTTGGTTTAGCATCGGCTACTGTGGTTGCAACCATATTTAAGCCTGCGCCAGGTTCAAACAACAACCCAAGACCCAAACCAATCGAAATAGCTACTGCGGTGGTGGCTAAATAAAATACGATTGACTTAACACCAATACGCCCCATTTTAGTGGTGTCTTTCATTGAGGTAACACCAACAATTAATGAGCAAAATATAAGCGGTACAATTAACATTTTAATGGCGCTAATAAATAGCTGGCCAATTGGTTTTATATATTCAGCATTATTGCCTAACAGCATGCCGGCAATAATACCCGCTATCATACCTATGAGTATTTTTAGCCAGAGCGCCATTTTTTAGGCTCGTTGTTATTAATACTTGTTGTACTGGTCATAGTGTTATTCCAATTATTTATAATATTTAGTGGGAGCTATTTAACTTTTGCTTAGGGCGTTAACGCGCATATTGCACTGGCACGTGCACAGGCCGCACAAGGGGCTTGCAATTTTATGGACAAGCTTTCGTTAGCCTTTTTAGATAGGGGTTGTTTGTACACGTGCATAATTAAGCTCTAAAGTTGTTAGATTATTGTTATTGCATTAATAATGCCAAGCACGGTTTTGTTAATAACGTATTGAATGTTATTGGTTTTATTGTTTTTGGTTGGTGGTTTGTTAATATAACTTTTTGAATAATTATTAATAATTAAAGGCGGGTTAAAGGCGGCTTAAATGATGGTTTATAAATAACTCATTTAAAATCAATTAGTTGATAGGTGTATAACTTTTATTATTGGTATAACAAAAGTTATATTTAATGCATTAATTAATCATATTTTTTGATTTTTTAGGGTTTAAAACATTATTAAGCTGTAAATTGGCTGTATGTGGTTTTATTTTTTCTTATACGTTTAGCTTAGATAATATTTTTACCCTGTTCAGGATCCCGTGATTTTTCAGCTTGATCACGAATTTCGTCGGTATCACTACTTACATCATCAACCGTTTCATTTTGCTGCAGCTGCTTAGAGCTTTGCTGAGCAGTTAAAGGTTGCTCAGCTTTATTGGTGGGCTTTTGTGTATCACTCTCATCAGGTGCACTGAGTAAAATACGCTCGCGGGCATCATCTGGCATACTGATGTTTTGCGCTGTAAATTCGGTTACTAGCTCACGCATTAACTGCGAGGCCACTTTTAACGGACTATGTTGTTCGCTGTTAACCCAAAAAAACAGATTAAAGTTAATTGTTGAGCTGCCTAAATTATTGATCAGTACTTGTGCTGGTGGCTCAGTAATCACACCCGTTTGCTTGTTTGCAATTTCAAGGGCGAGTGTTTGGCAGTAACGAATATCGTTATCGTAACCTATGCCAATCACCACCTTGGCACGCATTTTTGGATTTGCAGTTAGGTTTTTAATGGTATTTTTATAAACCGTGGCGTTAGGTATTTGTATATGGTTGCCATCGTAATCAACTAAGGTGGTTGCGCGAGCGGTGACCTTTTTAACCACACCTAAGCGGCCATCGACTTCTATTACATCGTCTATTTTAAATGGCCGTTGAACGCTCAACAGCAAACTAGCAATAAAGTTCTCTGCTATGTCTCTAAAGGCAAAGCCCAATATTAAGCCTATTAATCCGGTGCCGCTCATAATGGCAATAGCAAATTCGGTAAGTCCTGCTAAACGCAAAAATAAATACACGCCCAGCAATAAAATTAAAATGCTAATCCCGCGTTTAGCCACTAAGTGCACAAGTTTACTGTCGGTCATATAAATGAGCGGTTTTACTAACAGCTTAGACAAAGGACTGGCGACAAAATAGCTAATAGTTAAAAGTATAAAACCTAATAAAAGAGTGGGTAATATTTGCGCTGTTGCGTGAAGTAATTGCAAACTTTGGGCGTATAAATACTGCCAACTGAGCACGCTTTCTGGGGTGTTTAAGGCATTCACAGCCGTGGTGTTCACTGCAATTAGCATAGTTATAAGGCTGTTCATGGCGTATTACCTTGGTATTTTAAATAATCTAGCAAGCAGCAAGTTTAATACCAATGCCATAAGCACAGCTTGGCAAACTTTTTGCTCGATAATAGGCTAAAAAGGAGCAAACAATGAGCAAACCTAAACGGGGACAACATGCCGAGCAGCCAGTGCACATTCCGGTTATTGGTTGGTGGGACATAGCCAAACGTATTTTTAAGCAAATGAGCCAAGACAACTTATCGCTGGTTGCAGCGGGCGTTGCGTTTTATGCCTTACTTGCTATTTTTCCTGCTATTGCTGCAATGGTTTCTGTGTATGCGTACTTTTCATCGCCCACCGATATTAGTGAACACCTGAGTAAAATAGTTACCTTATTACCGCAAAGCACGAGCGATTTAATTTTATCTCAGGTCTCGAGCTTGGCTCAAACCTCAAACGCCAGTTTAAGCTTAAGTGCAATTGGTACACTTATTCTTACTATTTGGAGTAGCTCTAAAGGCAGCCAAGCGCTCATTACTGCCTGTAATATTAGTTATCATGAATACGAAAAGCGCTCATTTTTTCATGCTCAGTTAGTACGTTTTTTATTTTCGGTAGGGGCTATTTTAGTGGCTATTTTTGCTTTGCTAATTATAGGTATTTTACCCATAGTACTTAATTTAGTGGGCTTAAAAGAAAGTATAGACTTACTAATAAAGTTAATATCGTGGCCATTACTCGCCTTTATGTTTAATTTTGCATTGGTGCTTTTGTATCGCTATGCACCACACCGAAAACCCGCAAAATGGCGTTGGATTACACTTGGCTCGTGTATTGCGACTGTATTATGGATTTTAGCCTCAATTGGTTTTTCGTTTTATGTCTCTCACTTTGCAAGCTACAACGAAACGTATGGTTCGTTAGGCGGGGTAGTGATTATGCTAATGTGGCTCTATATAAGTGCCTATATTATTACGCTTGGGGCGGTAATAAATGCGGCAACCGAACAACAAACAGCGAAAGATAGTACCAAAGGCCCCGCTAAAGAACGCGGTAAACGCGGCGCCTATGTTGCTGATCACCTTGATGTAGATGAGCCGACAAACTCTTAGCCCGGCTCGTTATTGCACAAGCTTATGAGATGTTGAGTAAATGCTTGGCCAACGGGGCCTAAACGGTCATTGTCGGTGCACATTAAATAAAGCTTTAAGGAGCGGGTTGTACCTTGCTCTAAATTAAGGGGCTTAAGTGTGTTGTTTTTAAGATAAGGTTTAATTTGTGCACTAGGCAGCCATGCATAACCAAAGTTTTGGCTAACCATATCAATAGAGTTACGTAAGTGACTTACTGTCCAGCGCATATCTGCCCCAAGCCAGCCGTCGTCGTGGCTGGTGTGGGTGGCCGAATCGCGAACAACTATTTGCCTGTGTAATTTAAGCTCTCTGTAGGTCAGTGGTTCAGTGCGCTGGTGTAAGGGGTGATCAGGGTGCGCAACGGCAATAAATTCTATCTCGCACAAGCTATGGCAATTAATGCCATAAAGCGCAATAGAAGTAATTGCTAAGTCGACCACTGCATTGGTAAGTAATTCGTTTGCACCGTTAAGTACGCTTTCTATCAGTTCTATTTTTACCAGTGGGTATTGCTCATTAATATGGCTTAGCGCTTGGTACAATAAATGCTGCGGAAACACTTCATCTACCGCTATTTTTAATGTGCTTTCAATACCTTCGCTTAACGTATTAGCAACCGATTCTATTTTGCTGGCTTCATCTATTAAAAATTCGGCGCGGCGCAATATAAGCTTACCGTTTTCGGTTAAATACGCTTTACGGCCTTTTACTTCAAGCAATTTTACTTGCAGTGCCGACTCTAACTTTTGCACTGCATGGTGCACGGTTGATTGGCTTTTAAATACCGCGCTGCTAGCACCGGCAAATCCACCATGCTCTACAACAGCTTTAAACATTCTCCACTGCTCGAGTGTTGCCTTTGCCATTTTAAACCTTGTTACTACTTACTATTGATTAAACTACCTGACCGTGTAGACACTCTATTTATTGCGTAACTACTTATTTATTATTGGCAATAACCATTTTTTTGCTGCTCAGCAGCGTCATAAACTCTTTTTTAGGCACTGGCTTTGAAAACAAATAACCTTGCCCGTAGTCGCATCCTGCTTTTAGTAGTAGTTGCATTTGTTGCTGCGTTTCAATCCCTTCGGCAATCACTTTTAAGCCAAGCTGGTGGGCCATTACAATAATGGCTTCACATAAAGCAAGCTCCTGGCTCCCTGCTTTAATATTATCAATAAAGCGTTTATCTATTTTTAGGTAATCGGTATCCATTTCTTGCAAGTACGCGAGCGATGAATAGCCGGTACCAAAGTCATCTAGCGCTAATTGCACACCTGACTGAACTAATGTTTTTAAGCGACTTTGAGTTAGTGGCTCTGGGTTGACCATAAGGCCTTCTGTGATCTCGGCCACAATAGAGGAGGCAGGTAGTTTGGCTGCTTTTAAAATCTCACACCAATCGTCAATTCCGCTATCGATTGTAGATAACTGCACAGGAGAGACATTTATACTAATTTGAAATTGCTCCCCCATGGTGGTGTTTATTTCTTTTAGGGTGTGTATTGCTTGTGTAAATACAAATTGGCCCAGCGCATTTATTTGCCTAGTTTCCTCAGCAAGCGGTATAAACGTCGCCGGCGAGACTAACCCCTTTTTAGGGTGATGCCAGCGAATGAGCCCTTCGGCTTTATGAATGTGCAAATCGTTTAATGCCACAATAGGCTGATAAAATAGCTCAAATTGTTCAAGCTCTATGGCGGTGCGTAAATCTTTTAATAGCTGCATACGCGCTTGCGCATGAATACGCATATCTTTTGAAAAAAACTCAAACCCATTACGGCCGTTATTTTTAGCTTTATACATGGCTTGGTCAGCAGCTTTTAATAGCAGCTCTGTACTTTGGCCATCGCTAGGTGCGCATGCAATGCCCATACTAGCGCTAATAAATAGCTCCTCGTCTTCAAGCTGTATACTTGATGAAAGGCTTTGCAATATATTGCTGGCAATTTGGTTTATATGGCGACTGCTTTTAACGTGGTCGTATACAATCACAAACTCATCACCGCCAATACGCGCGACAAAACTGGCGTTTATTGCAGCTTGAATTATCCGTTGAGAGACTAACTTAAGTAGATTATCACCATAATGATGGCCTAACGTGTCGTTAATATCTTTAAAGTGATCAATATCGAGCAGCATCACAACAAGTTCGCATTTGTCGCCTGTTACTTCATCAAAGCGCTTATTTAAACGCTCTTTAAGCTCTAGCCTATTTGGTAAATCAGTTAAGTGGTCGAAGTGAGTTTTTCGCCATATGGTTTCATCGGCTTGTTTTTTTTCTGTTAGGTCGGTAAAAATGGCCACCCGGCGAGTAGGCATGTTTTTATCATCGTACACGGTATCTATAATGAGGTATTCGCTATAGGTGTCGCCATTTTTTTTACGATTAATTATCTCACCCTGCCAACGGCCAGTTTCTCTGAGCTCTGCCCACATTTTTTCATAAAATGCTTTTGAATGTTTGCCAGATGCTAAAATACGACTGGTTTTACCTATCGCTTCTTCTTTGCTGTATTGGGTTGTTTCGCAAAACGCAGGGTTTACGTCATAAATAATGCCGTCGGGGTCTGTAATCATCATCCCTTCACTACTATTACTGTAAACAAGCGACGCTAAATGAAGTGCTTTTTCGTTGACCTTTTTTTGGCTTATATCTCTAAGAACAATAATGTATTCATTATTAGTGAGTGCATTGATTCTTGCCTCAAAAAAGTGCTCTTTAGATTTTTTAAACAATGTAAACTCAATGGTTTGTGAGCCATCTAAAGTACCTAATTGAGAAAGCAGTAACTCTGCGTTGGCCTCAGAGAGTACATCCACTAATTTTAAAGCTTTGCCTGTCTCAACATTTAGCACAGGGCTAATATAGCCGCCAATATAAAGGATTTTTCCTTGGGCATTTATACGTATGTAGGTATCGGGTAAAGCATTTAATAAGCTCATTAACTCGTTGTGCTTATTTTTTAATTTAGCCTCTGCAGATAACCGGGTTTGTGCCATCACAGCAAAACGGTCATAAAGCGCGCGCAGCTCTGGGCTATTGGGCTTTTTAATATGTTTGGGCATAGTGCCATTTGCCAGTTCATCTGTGGCTTTGGTTAAATTAGCGATAGGCTTAAATATACTTTGTTTAATTAAGCGCCTAGCGAGCAGCACCAACAGGGCAATAGCCGATAAAAACGCAAAAATGGTTTTAGCAAAGCTTTCATTCACTTTATTAATAAAGTCTTCAACCGAAACGGCTATATAAATGTCTAAATTATTATCATGGCCGTCTTTGTATATTACTGAGCGATGAAAAACCTGGTTTTCGCCTTCTGCATTTTTGAACACGGTTAACGAGCTTTTATCGTGAAGTAAATCTATGTCAGTAATTTTTTGGCCTAAATTACGTGGTTGATTAGGGTAGTTGGCCAGTATTAAGCCATTAGAGTCGGCAATAACGGCCTTGGCATTGTTAGGTAATTTAGCTTCGCTTAAGGCGATATTCCACCAATTCAATGCAATAACGGTAACCAGTGTGCCTTTTAGTTGGTTATTACTATCTATAATTGGGTAGGCAAAATTGACACTTTGCGCTTGAATACTTCGGTCGTATTGAAAATACCCCACCGAAAAACTTTTATTACTAATGGCATTTTGAAAATAAGTACGATCGCTAATATTAATATTTTTACTACGACCATTTGTCACGCACTGTAGGTCGCCATTTTTATCAACAATACCTATATTTGCAATATTCTTATAAAGGGCTTTTATTTCGTAAAAGTAATTAGGGCAGGTTGTGGGGAGTGTTTCATTTTTTGCTGTTTTATCGGCTAAATAAATAGTAATACGTTTAACATCATCAACCATTGTTTTTTGATGTTGTGTCAATTGCTTAGCTATATTTACTATTCTTTCTTCACTTTTTTCAATGGCAGCATCACGCTCATACCATAGCGTAAATACCGTCACAGCGGCACCGGGAATGCTAAGTAGGATGAGTAACCTGTAAAGCTGGCTTTTAAGCGATGAAGTAAAAATAAGTTTTCCTTAAGCTCTGCGTCCCTAAAAAGTGATTGTAGACATAAAAGCCAAAAATAACCATACAAAATATAGGGTTGTACTAAAAAGTTATTAGAAACCAGCTTAAGTCTGTGTTTTTAATCATGAAGCTTATTATGCCAAATAAACGAATTATCCAAATAAGCACTCAACTTTCTAAAAAATAGAATGTTTTGCTCGATTTAAAGACATAGTCGTATTGTTTTATGAATGCTTTAATAAGCTCATTAATTAATCTACTACAGTATTTTAAATATGAACATAGCAAAAGTGTTAACTGCTTACGCCACCCAAGATGGTGATGGTGTAAACATAAGTCGGATACCTGGTTTTGATGGCAAATATCTCGATCCTTTTTTAATGATTGATGAGCTAAAGTCTAACAATGAAAGTGACTATATTGGTGGCTTTCCACCGCACCCTCATCGCGGCATTGAAACCTTTACGTACATTATTAAAGGTGGCTTTGAACACCAAGATCAAATGGGCAACAAAAAAGCGATCCGATCTGGCGATGTACAATGGATGAGTACAGGTAGAGGCGTAATGCACAGTGAAATGCCACTGACAGATGCAAAAGAGGGGCTGCATGGCTTTCAAATTTGGATCAATATGCCCAGTGGCGAAAAAATGCGTGCGCCACGTTATCAAGATACTACACAAAATCCAGCGCCTGAAGTCACTAACAAGCACGGCGTGAGCTTTAGCGCACTTGCGGGTAATTGGCAGTTTGAAGATTGTACGTTAACGTCGAGTTTGCAAAGCTTAGCGGCCAATGCTGCACTGGCCAATGTTACTCTCCCTGTTAATACACGCCTGCAGTTAGCAGGGCTTAAACAACGTAAAGTGATGATTTATGTTCATACAGGTGAGCTTATTACAGGTGACGAGCAAACATTTAATGCTGGCAAGTTGCTTATATTAAGTGAAAACAGTGACATTGATATATCTTCACAAAAGGGGGCGGGGATACTTATTTTAGCGGGTAACCCACTTGAGCAACCTATTGCACATATGGGCCCATTTGTAATGACCACGCAAGAGGAAATTAAACAAGCGGTGCGTGATTATCAAAACGGCGAATTTGGCAACATTTAATAGTTAATTGAGGAGGTTATTATGGGTTTATTAGTTGATGGTCAATGGCATGACAAATGGTACGACACCGACTCGAATAATGGTAAATTTAAACGCGAAGCAGCGCAGCTTCGTAATTGGATCACAAAAGATGGCAGCCCTGGACCTACAGGAAAGGGCGGATTTAAAGCGCAAGCAAATCGCTATCACTTATATGTTGCCTTAGCGTGCCCGTGGGCGCATCGCACACTTATATTCAGACAGCTAAAAGGCCTAAGCGATATTATTAGCGTATCGGTAGTCAGCCCAGATATGTTAGATAAGGGGTGGAGCTTTGATAAAGATAACCTCAGTAGCGGCGATGATTTATTTAATAGTGAATACTTACATCAAATTTATACCAAGCACGATAAAAATTACAGTGGGCGAGTAACTGTGCCTGTGCTTTGGGATAAGCATCAAAATAAAATTGTTAGCAATGAATCTGCAGATATTATTCGTATGTTTAATACCGCATTTAATGAAATTACGAATAATATGGATGACTATTACCCACAATCACTACAGGCTGATATTGACGAAATTAACGACCTTGTTTATACCAATATCAATAACGGGGTATATAAAGCGGGTTTTGCAACCACACAAACAGCATACGAAGATGCATTTACTGCGTTATTTAAAGCACTTGATAAAGTAGAGGGCATACTAAGTAAAAATCGTTACCTGATGGGGAGCACATTAACTGAAGCGGATTGGCGTTTATTTACCACACTCATTCGGTTCGATAGCGTGTATGTAGGGCATTTTAAGTGTAATTTACGCACCATTGAAAGCTACCCAGCGCTGAGTAACTATGTACGTGAGTTATACCAAATAGAGGGAGTAGCCAGTACGGTTAACCTTGAGCATATTAAGCGACATTACTATTTTAGCCACACGATGATCAACCCAACGCAAATTATTCCAAAAGGGCCGGCGTTAAACTTTAGCCAAAATCATAATAGAGACGAGTTGGGCTAAGAGGTATTAGAAGGCATTATAATAAGCGGCAATTGCACTTTTAAAAAAGCTTTTATAAATGCAATTGCTGCTATGCAAATAACTTTACCAGCCAGCCGTATTTTCGCACAAAGCTGGTTTCGCTTTTGCCAGCTTGAACAGTTGCTCCGGCTAAAAAGGCTGATGCCAATCCTACCTTGGTGGCTGCAAAGCGCTTAAAGCGATACTTTATTGCTGCATGGTGCTGGCGTTTTAATGCATGCTGTAAATCCATTTGCTTATTTAACGTGTCAACGTTCTCATTGGGTTCTTTAATTAGAAAATTAACGAGCATGGTTATTTCCTTATAGATTTAAAAGTTGCTTTAAACTTTTAATCGTTTTACTAAAGCCAATTTTATTGCTTAGGTATACGGTATTTCGCCAAAGCCAAATTAAACAAATTATTTGCGCGAGTGCAGCAGTAGCAAAGCTAAGCCAAACCGAGCCAAATAAATCATATACACCGTAGCCAATTGCACCTAGTAAGCCGGCCCACAACAAAATCAAACCACTGGCAAAACATCCTAAAAATATAGTGATCAACGCCATTGATCGTAACGACAGCTTCCACTCAGCCTTTGCAAGTTGGTGGGTAAGCTTTCCTTGCGTTTTATAATCCTCCTTGAGCTGGTCAGAGTATTCAATGATCTTTGCTATATGATCCTGCCAATCATCCTTTTGGCTAGGGTCATCAGTTGTTTGATTTTGAGCATTACCGTCCGTGGTTGCTGTTGTTTGTGAGCTACTCATTATTTATTACTTACGACGAAATAATGACGTTACAAGCATACCCGCCGCAAAAGCAATACCCGCTGTTGCTAGCGGATTTTCTGAGGCAAAAGCACGCGTTTTTGCGCTGCACTCAGTTAGTTTTTCACGAGCAATAAGTTGTTTTTCGCTTAGTGCTTCTGCAGAGCTTGAAGCGCCTTTACGTACGCTTGACTCAGCAACTGATGCCTTGCTTGAAAGTGCATCTACTGCATCGTGTGCTACAGACGTTGCTTTTTCAGTCAACGGTGCCTCACTCTCTTTTTGTTTAAGATCAGGTTTCATGTTTGTTTCAGTATTCGGTTTTGTATTTGTTGCAGTAGCCATAATCAATCCTTAATAAATAAAATAAAAAAATTTAACTGGTGCTATAGCAGATGCAACGATTAAACCAACCATTAAAAATAATTTAACCACTTGATTTTATTGTTTTTATATATTTAAGGTAGGGTGCGGTAGATTAAATAAAAAGCAGCATGAAGTAAGTATTGCTGCTGTGCTAAGTAAATTTTACATGCCTATAAACCTAGGGCCTGTTTACCTTTCGAGATTTAATTTGCAGCAGTCTGTTTGGGATTTAGGCAAGGTAGAGCCTATGTAGTGTGGTTATTCCCCATAAATAGGCGATAACGACGTATAAATGTCAAACAGGCGCTGCCCGAAGGGTTCTGCCTAGGGAGCATTTACTCTTTGTTACTCGGTTTTTACTTAGCCCACTAGGTTACAAACCTCACGCCGCGATTAAATACCCCCTAGATTGAACAAATTATAATCCTTAAAGGTCAACAGGCCCTAGATTCATTTTTTTGTAATTATTCATTGATTATTCAGTAAGCAAATTATGTAAACCAAACGTTATTAGTATCGCTTAAAAAAAATTTTATCTACTACCTCCACTTTTTCCCACGTAATTCAATCGCTTTGCGTAAAGCCTTATTTTTTCTAGCTTAGCGAGACGTTAAAGCTGGTCAGCTTACTTGACAAAAAGGCTTGTCAAGCCCTAAACTGGAGCACTGTGGTAAAAAGTGGTTTTTAGTGGATCTAACTGGATCAAATTAATCGAAACTCGATTACACAATTTAAAAGTAGGCTTTTTATGTTTCGTGGCGCTAGTTCACTGAGCTTGGATGATAAAGGACGTTTTGCGGTACCGACTAAGTACCGAGACGCTTTGCTGTCTGAAGATCAAGGAACGGTAATATGTACCATTGCGCTAAACGAGCCGTGTTTATGGTTGTATCCTCTTGCACAGTGGCAAGAAATAGAAAGCCGCTTATCTAAAATCTCTAATATGAATCCACGCGCTCGCCGAATGCAACGTATGTTGTTAGGTAATGCCACAGAGTATCAACTTGATAAAAATGGTCGAATTTTGCTGGCGCCTTCATTGCGTAGCCACGCAGAACTTGGCAAAAAGATCATGCTAGTTGGTTTAATGAATAAATTTGAAATTTGGGATGAAGCGCGTTGGCACGAACAAATGCGCCAAGACACTGAGCTGGAAAGGCTCGGCGATTTTGAAGCAAACCAAGATTTAGATAATTTCACACTCTAACGGCACTAAAAAAGGCAAACACAAGCTAATGACTGCGCAATTTGAACACGTATCCGTATTAATGGACGAAACCATCGATGCTCTTGCAATTAAGCCAGACGGCATATACATGGATGGTACTTTTGGACGTGGTGGACACTCAGGTCAAATACTTGCTCGACTTGGTGAGCAAGGGCGTTTACAGGCCATTGATCAAGACCCACAAGCAATAAAATCGGCTGAAAAATTTGCCGATGACGCACGCTTTGCTATAGCTCACACCCGCTTTTCTAACTTATACGATGTAGCAGAGCAAAACGATCTGTTAGGTAAAGTTGATGGCATTTTATTAGATATTGGCGTGTCCTCCCCCCAGCTTGATGACGCAGAGCGTGGCTTTAGCTTTATGAAAGACGGCCCTCTTGATATGCGCATGGACCCAACAAGTGGGCGCAGTGCAGCGCAGTGGCTAGCCGAAGCTGAGCTTGAAGACATTACCCATGTAATTAAAACCTACGGTGAAGAAAAATTTGGTAAGCGTATTGCCCACAAAGTACTTGAGGTAAGAGAGCACACGCCAATTACTACAACCAAGCAACTTGCCGATTTAGTCGATGAAGCGGTGCCCGTTAAAGATAAATTTAAACACCCAGCCACACGTACATTTCAGGCAATCAGAATTTACATAAACAGTGAACTGGAAGAAATTCAAACCGCACTGCAAGCCGCTGTAAAAGTATTAAAGCCAGGTGGGCGTTTAGTGGTTATTTCGTTTCATTCACTTGAAGACAGAATAGTGAAGCAATTTATTAGAAAACAGAGTAAGGGAGAAGCGATACCCAGAGGTCTGCCTTTAACCGACGCACAAATAAATAAAAACCTGACGTTAAAAGCAGTGGGTAAAGCTATTAAACCAAGTGCTGAAGAAATTGAGCGTAATCCACGCTCTCGCAGCTCAGTACTTAGGATTGCACAGAGGCTTGGATGAACACTAAAGCGAATCATCGCCAACCCAATTTATTTTTAGAAATATTAAAAGGCCTAGGAGCTAACAAGCTAACCTCGGCCTTGTTGGTTGTGATATTCGCTTCAAGCTTTGCAGTAGTGCAGGTTACGCACTCGGCTCGCGCGCAGCTAATTAAGCAAGATACGCTGCTACAAGAGCGAGATGAGCTCGACCTTGAATGGCGTTATTTACTTGTAGAAGAAGAGTTTTATTCGCAGCATGCGCGCATTGAAGAAGTTGCTACCACGCAGCTTCAAATGAAGCGCCCTACCAGTCAGGATGAACAGGTAATAATAATACAATGAGAAATCGCGGCAAAAAACAGGTCAATAACTTAATCACATGGCGCTTTATGTTGGTGTGCACTGTGGTGTTTTTAGTGTTTGTAACACTGGTGTCGCGTGCTGCCTATTTACAAGTTATTGAGCCAGATAAAGCCCGTTCAGAAAGCGATAAACGCACCGTTCGTGTAGAAAAACTACATGTACAACGCGGTATGATCTTCGATCGTCAAGGCAAAGAGCTTGCTGTAAGTGTGCCTGTAGTCAGTGTGTATGCCGATCCTAAAGCATTGCATAAGTCACTTGTTGCTAAAGTTATAAAACAAGCACGTAAAAACGGTGAAGATCATAAAACGCTTGCAGAAAATGCCGCTGAGCTTGATAAGCGTACCTCTGTTTATTATGAAAATGATCTGCGTTGGCGTGAGCTGGCAGATGTATTACGTATCGATCCTAAAAAAATAAATTCGCGTTTGTTAAATGATCCCACCCGTCGTTTTGTGTATTTAAAGCGCCAAGTTACACCGGCTGTTGCCAACTACATTAGCCAATTACGCTTACCTGGTATTCATTTGTTAGATGAGTCTAAACGTTATTACCCCGCGGGAGAGGTAACGGCCCACATTATTGGTTTTACTAACATTGATGGAAAAGGCATAGAAGGCATTGAAAAACTCTACGAAAATGCCTTAACAGGCGAAGAAGGCCGCCGCACTATTCGTAAAGATGCCCAAGGCCGCGAAGTTGAAGTATTAGATGAGCGTGAGCGTGTAGAGCCTGAAAATATTCAGCTGAGTATTGATCAACGTATCCAAGCAATTGCTTATAAAGCAGTAAAATCTGCTGTACTCACATATAAAGCGACATCGGGGTCGGCCATGGTGGTTGATGTTAAAACCGGTGAAGTTTTGGCCATGGTAAATAGCCCATCATTTAATCCAAATAATTTGAACGATGCACAACCACATAAACGCCGTAACCGCGCAATTACCGATTTGTTTGAACCAGGCTCAACCGTTAAGCCACTAGCCATTTTAGCTGGGCTAGACTACGGCGCAATTAAAGCCGACGACACCATTGATACCTACCCAGGTTGGATGCGTTTAGGCGGCAGTTTAGTAAAAGATACCCGTAACCACGGTGAAATGACGCTTCGCGAAATTCTAAAGTATTCATCAAACATGGGCGTGGCGAAGGTAACGCAGCAAGTACCTAAAGATTACTTAGTTGGCTTATATCAAAAAGTGGGCTTTGGTAGCGATACCGGCACAGGCATGGTTGGCGAAAGTAGTGGTTTATTTTATCCAAACCGCCGCTGGTCTGACTTTGAAATTGCCACGTTATCGTTTGGTTATGCTATTTCGGTAAGTACGGCGCAAATGGCCCGTTTTTACACCATGTTAGGCGCCGGTGGGATTAATCGTCCGTTAACGATTTTAAAGCAAGACGGTGTGCCAGAAGGCGAGCGTATTTTTAAACAAAAAGACGTAGAAGCCGTTGTTCACATGATGGAAAGCGTGTTTGAAAAAGACGGTACAGCCCGAAACATAAAAGTAGATGGCTACCGCGCGGCAGGTAAAACCGGTACTTCTAAAAAGGCGGTTGCTGGTGGTTACGGTGATGAATACGTAGGTTATTTTGCAGGTGTAGCACCGGCAAGTAATCCACGCTTGGCTGTGGTAGTGATGATAAATGAGCCCGGTGGCGATGTGTACTATGGAGGTGCCACCGCAGGCCCTGCATTTGCAGAAATCGTCTCTAACGCATTAAGAATATTAAACGTAGCCCCTGATAAGGAAGAAGTGGCTTACGTAAAAGGTAAAGATAACGATGCGTGATTTAAAGGCTATTTTAAAATACATCGACATAGATGCACCTTCGCAGCTGGTTAAAGATTTACGCCTTGATAGCCGTGATGTAACCCCTGGCGATGTATTTGTGGCTATAAAAGGCCATGCGCTTGATGGCGGACAGTTTATTGCCAAAGCAATTGAAAACGGCGCTACAGCCATTATTGCCGATAGGCTGTGCGAATTTGATGTTACTTTTGAGCCACTGTATTTAGTAACCGAGCTTGATAAAAAACTCCCAGAACTGGCGAGTCAATTTTATGAAAATCCAAGCCAATCTCTCGATTTAATTGGTGTAACGGGCACTAATGGTAAATCTACAACAACGGCTATGATGGCGCATTTAGCGCAGTTTTGTAGTACCCCTTCGGCCATTATAGGCACATTAGGTTACGGCCACCCTGATACACTTACGCCACTTATTAATACCACGCCTTCGGCTGTTGACTTGCAGCACATATTGCATGACTTAAAACAGCAGCATAAAAAGCTTGTGGCGATGGAGGTTTCATCGCACGGGTTAGTGCAACAACGTGTGGCACAATGCCAATTTAAAGCGGCGGTATTTACTAATTTATCGCGCGATCACCTTGATTACCATGGCGATATGACAAGTTATGGCGACGCTAAGCTTATGCTGTTTCGCGATTTTGACCCACAGTTAGTGGTGCTTAATCAAGACGATGGGCAAGCAGAGCAATGGCTTGAAAAATACAGTTTTAATAATCTTATTTGTTATGGTCGTAAAAATTTAGCGCCTAAAAATGCACAGTATGTGTATTTTTCTGATGTTGAGTATTCTAAAAATGGCATTTCGGCGCAATTGAGCACAAGTTGGGGTGATATTAGCGTAACATCGCCTCTATTTGGTGAGTTTAACTTATATAATTTAACTGCGGCACTGGCAACATTGTTGGGGCTAGGTTATCCGCTTGAGCAGTTAGCCGCCGGATGCGCGCATTTGCAACCCGTTGCTGGGCGTATGCAAGCGTTTAGCGAAGTTAATTTACCCACGTGCGTTGTTGATTACGCCCATACGCCAGATGCACTTGCTCTGGCTTTACAAGCATTGCAAAAGCATGTGCCTGGTGGGGTTAGTTGTGTTTTCGGTTGTGGCGGCGACAGAGATAAAGGCAAGCGTGCCTTAATGGCGCAAGCAGCAGAGCAAAATGCAGATAAGGTTATTGTTACCAGCGACAATCCGCGTTCAGAAAACCCAGATGCTATTTTGGCAGATGTGGCAGCGGGTTTATCGCAGCCTGAAAAAGCCCATTTAGAGGCTGACAGAGCAAAAGCCATTCGCTATGCAATAGAAAATGCAAATGCGGATGACGTTATTTTAATTGCCGGCAAAGGCCACGAGGATTACCAAATTATTGGCGATCAACGTATCGACTTTTGCGATCGCAGTTATGTAAAAGAACAACTAAAAAAAGCAGTAAGAGGGATAACTCAATGATCCCAATGGACTTTGATTGGCTGGCAAATGTGCTAGCAACCGATTATCAAGGTGATAATCTCAATGTAGTAAATATTAATACCGATACCCGGAGCATTTGCGACGGTGAGGTGTTTTTAGCTTTAAAAGGGCCTAATTTTGATGGCCATAAATTTATTGCTGACGCTAAACAAAAAGGCGCTATTGGCGTTATTGTTCAGCATAAAGTAGATGTAGATATTGTGCAGTTTGTTGTTAGCGATACCCGTATTGCATTAGGTAATATAGGTGCGGCGGTTATGGCGCAGGTTAACCCAAAAACCATTGCCATTACGGGCAGCGTGGGTAAAACAACGGTAAAAGAAATGTGCGCCGCTATTTTATCGGTGCACGGTGATGTGCTTGCTACAAAAGGTAATTTTAATAACGATATTGGCGTACCACTTACGCTATTACGTTTAGAGCCGCAGCACCGTTTTGCTGTTATAGAGCTTGGCGCTAATCATTTAGGCGAAATTGCATACACTACCGCCATGGCAAAACCCGATGTAGCTGTGGTGTGTAATGTGGCCGCTGCGCATTTAGAAGGCTTTGGTAGTCTAATGGGAGTTGCTAAGGCAAAAGGTGAGATTTTTGATGGCCTAAAAGACGATGGCGTTGCCATTGTTAACTGCGATAGCGAATTTAGCCAATACTGGCTTGATAAATTAAAAGGGCGCACTGTTAAGTGTTTTTCAAGTACTGAAAAACTTGATATTTGGGCTGAAAATATCAGCCTAGATGAAAACGCTCGCGCGAGCTTTTTATTGTGTACACAAGATCAAAAAGTACCTGTAACGCTTGCTCTTCCTGGTAAGCACAATGTGAGTAACGCGCTTATTGCCGCGGCTTTAACCAGCGAGTTTGATGTATCACTTGAAGAGATAGCCACCGCACTTGCCACCATGGGCGATGTGAAGGGGCGTGTAAACTTAATAAAAGTAACTGATTCACTGACCGTTATTGATGATACCTACAATGCAAATGTTAAGTCGGTAAAAGCAGCAATTGATTTATTAAGCGATATTCAAGGGCACCGTATTTTAGCACTGGGCGATATGGGAGAGCTTGGTGAGCAAGCCAGAACTTATCATCAAGAAGTAGGCGAATACGCAAAACAACAAGGCATTGATGAGCTGTATACGCTGGGTGTGTTAAGTAAATACGCAAGCGATGTATTCGATAAGCCAAACCGTCATTTTTCTAACCGCGAAGAGATGCTCAAGCAAATTCAAACCAGTCTTAATAACACAAACAATAAAACCACGCTTGTGGTGAAAGGATCGCGCAGTTCTCGCATGGAATTATTAGTAACCGATTTAGTAAATGGCCAGCAACAAGCCATCAATGGAGTATCATAATGTTAGTTTGGCTGGCAGAGTATTTAACCCAATATTACAGTGGCTTTAATGTTTTTTCGTATTTAACCTTACGTGCCATTTTAGGCATATTAACAGCGTTAATGATGTCGCTTTATTTTGGCCCTAAGCTCATTCGTTCGTTACAAAAAATGCAAATTGGCCAAGTAGTGCGTGATGATGGCCCCGAATCTCACTTATCTAAAAAAGGTACTCCTACTATGGGAGGCTTACTTATTTTAGGCGCCATATTTACCAGCACCTTATTATGGGCTGATTTATCAAACAAATACGTATGGGCAACCTTATTTGTAATTGGCTCATTAGGTTTAGTGGGCTTTATAGATGACTACCGTAAAGTAATACGTAAAGACCCTAAAGGGCTAATTGCTAAATGGAAGTATTTTTGGCAATCGGTTATTGCTCTAGTGGTGGCAACTGCACTGTATGCAACGAGTACGCAAGCGTCAGAAACCTCACTTGTTGTGCCATTTTTTAAAGATGTTTTGCCACAACTAGGCTTGTTTTACATTGTAATTACTTACTTTGCATTAGTAGGCACTTCAAACGCGGTAAACCTGACTGATGGCTTAGATGGCCTGGCGATTGTGCCGACTATTTTAGTGGCTGCTGCACTGGCGATAATTGCTTATTTAACCGGTAATATTAACTTTTCGGCTTACTTACATATCCCGCATTTACCGCTTGCTAGTGAGCTGGTGGTTGTGTGTACCGCTATTGTTGGCGCTGGGTTAGGCTTTTTATGGTTTAACACATACCCAGCACAGGTGTTTATGGGAGATGTAGGGTCGCTGGCACTTGGCGGCGCGCTGGGCATTATTGCTATTTTAGTACGCCAAGAGCTACTGCTTATTATTATGGGCGGCGTGTTTGTAATGGAGGCTTTATCGGTAATTTTACAAGTGGGCTCATACAAATTACGCGGACAGCGCATTTTTAGAATGGCGCCGATTCATCATCATTACGAGCTAAAAGGTTGGCCAGAGCCACGTGTTATTGTGCGCTTTTGGATAATTTCAATTGTGCTAGTACTTGCTGGCCTTGCGACATTAAAGATTCGATAAATGCAGTATTTAAACGAGATAAAAAACAAACATATAACAGTGCTCGGACTCGGTGTAACCGGTCTGGGCATTGTGCGTTTTTTATTATCTCATGGTTTTGCACCAAAGGTCGTTGATAGCCGTGTTGCGCCACCAGGTATGGATTGGCTAAGCGAGCATGCTCCTGAGCTTAATACGCATTTTGGTGATTTAGCTAGCGCCGCGCTTTGTAAAACCGATATGATCATCATAAGCCCCGGGCTTAGCTTAAAAATTCCCGCAATTGCTCAAGCAATAGAGTCAGGCATTGAAGTAATTGGTGATGTAGAGCTATTTGCTCGTATAAATACAAAACCGGTTGTTGCTGTTACTGGTTCTAATGGTAAATCAACCGTTGTTACCTTAGCCTACGAGGTATTAAAAGCTGCAGGTTATAAGGTGGCATTAGGTGGCAATATTGGCACTGCGGTATTGGATTTACTAAGCGATGATTTTGATGTGTATGTGCTGGAGCTTTCGAGTTTTCAGCTAGATACCTGCTCAAGCTTAAAACCAATAAGCGCAGCGGTATTAAATATATCTGAAGATCATTTAGATCGATACGACAGCTACCAAGCCTATATCGACTCTAAATTAAGTATTTATAACAATGCTGAGCTTTTAGTAACCAACGCAGATGATATTCAAACTAAGCCTATTAGTCGCGCTTTAGCGCCGCAAATGAGCTTTGGCAGCGACCAAGGTGATTACCACTTAGCTGAGCGCAATAATGAGCTGCACTTTATAGTAAAAGGCGAGGCGTACTTACCTGTTAGCACGCTTGCGGTCGTTGGTAAGCACAATTACTTAAATACACTTGCGGTTATGGCGTTATTAAGCCCGTTTGATATTAGTAAAGAACAGTACGCAGCGGCGCTTTCTCAATTCAATGGTTTAGCGCACCGTTGCCAGTTTGTTGATGAGCAACATGGTGTTCAATACTTTAACGACTCTAAAGCCACCAATGTTGGCGCCACTATAGCAGCAATAGATAGTTTGGCCTCAGATCACGAAAACCTGATTGTAATAGCCGGTGGGGATGCTAAAGGCGCTGATTTAAGTGCGTTAAAGCCATATATAAAAAGTCATGTAAAAGCGCTTGTATGCTTTGGTAAAGATGCAGCAGAGCTTGCTGCTTTAACGAGTAAATCGCACTTAGTAAACACAATGCAAGAGGCGGTATCGCTCGCTAAAGTACTTAGCAAGCGCGGTGACATTGTATTACTTGCGCCTGCCTGTGCCAGCATTGATATGTATAACAACTACATGCAACGCGGTGATGACTTTGTGCAATGTGTAATGGAAGGGCAATTATGATTGCCTTTGCCGATTTAAAAGAAACACTCACCCCAAAACCCTCAGCACAGCTTTACGATGTGCCACTGCTTTATTGCATGTTAATGCTTATAGGGGTGGGTTTTATAATGGTGACCAGCGCCTCAATGCCTACAGCCGAAAGGCTGTTTGATAACTCATACCATATTACCATTCGCCACAGCATGTTTTTAGCGATGGCATTTGTTTTATTTTGGATTGCTGCCAGCGTGCCTATGGATTGGTGGAAACGCTCAAACCCGTATTTGTTGCTGCTTGGTATGGTGCTACTTATTGCTGTGTTAATAATAGGCCGCGAAGTCAACGGCGCTAAGCGTTGGATACCCATTGGGCCTGTTGGTTTTCAGGTGGCCGAGGCCGCTAAATTATACTTTTTCAGTTATATAGCAGGCTACTTGGTAAGAAAGCGCGAAGAAGTACAAGAAAATATTAAAGGCTTTGCTAAGCCTATCGCTGTATTTGCGGTCTATGCCTTACTTATTTTACTGCAGCCCGATTTAGGAACCGTGGTGGTTATGTTTGTAACAACTGTGGGGCTGTTATTTTTGGCCGGCGCAAAGTTATGGCAGTTTTTTGTACTCATTTTAACGGGCGTAGGGCTTGTTGTATTACTGATTATTGTAGAGCCATACAGAATGGCGCGAGTGGTGGGCTTTTTAGACCCTTGGGAAGACCCATTTGGTAAAGGGTATCAGTTAGTGCAATCGCTTATGGCCTACAGCCAAGGCGGCTGGTTTGGCCAAGGATTAGGTAACAGCGTGCAAAAGTTACAGTATTTACCCGAGGCGCATAACGATTTTATTTTTGCCGTTATAGGTGAAGAGCTAGGCCTTGTAGGTGTAGCAAGTATTTTATGTGTGTTGGCTGTGTTTGTATTTAGGGCGCTTTTAATAGGCCAACAAGCTTTAAAATGTGGTAAAGAATACGAAGGCTATTTTGCGTTTGCTATTGGCATTTGGTTTGCGTTTCAAACCATGGTTAATGTAGGCGCCAGTGCGGGGTTATTACCGACTAAAGGGTTAACCTTGCCGTTTATTTCGTATGGTGGTTCAAGTTTATTAATAATGACGATTGCCACCGGTATTTTATTGCGTGTTGATTTTGAAACTAAAATGGCAACCAAACAAGCCACCTCACGCGGAGGTAAGCGATGAGTAAAAAATTAGTAGTTGTGGCCGGTGGTACAGGCGGGCATATATTCCCAGGTATTGCTGTAGCCGATTATTTAAAAGAGCAAGGCTGGCAAGTAAGCTGGATAGGCACGCCAGACAGAATGGAAGCGGATGTTGTACCAAAGCACAACATTGAAATTGATTTTATTAATGTAAAGGGCGTACGCGGTAATGGCTTAAAGCGTCTTATTAAAGCCCCATTCATGGTACTTAATGCAATATTGCAGGCGCGTAAGGTATTGAAATCTCAGCAACCTGATGTAGTGCTTGCTATGGGCGGCTATGTAACCGGGCCAACCGGCATTGCCGCTAAAAGTTTAGGCATTCCACTGGTGATTCATGAGCAAAATGCAGTAGCAGGAATGAGCAACAAGTGGTTGGCAAAATTTGCTAACAGAGTACTTGCTGCGTTTCCAAGCGCCTTTGCACCAGGGCAAGCCGAATTAGTCGGTAACCCAGTTCGTGCAAGCGTTGCTAATGTAGCTAAACGTGATGTTTCAAGCCCTATTAATATTTTAGTGGTAGGTGGCTCGCTAGGCGCACAAGTGCTTAACCAAACACTGCCAGAGGCGTTTAATTTACTTGCTAAAACAGCGCCAATTAAAGTGTGGCACCAAACAGGTAAAGGCCATATTGAGGGCGTGAAAAGCGCGTATGCGCAAAACAACATTACAGATGAAGACCTAAAAGTTGCTGAATTTATAGATGATATGGACGCCGCCTACGCGTGGGCCGATATTGTTATTTGCCGTGCTGGTGCACTGACTGTTAGTGAAATTGCCGCCGCGGGTAAAATGGCTGTATTTGTGCCGTTTCCACATGCGGTAGACGATCATCAAACCGCCAACGCAAAATATTTAGTAACCGCAAATGGCGCGCTTTTAATGCCTCAGCCGCAGTTTAATAAAGATTCAATAGTCGAGCTATTAAACCCGTATTTGGCAAAGCCTATATTAATTAAACAAATGGCCAGCAATGCTAAGCAGCAAGCCATTTTAGATGCCACAGCAAGCGTTGCCTCGCACTGTGAGCAAGTAACAAATAAGAGAAAATAAGTGAAAGATAAGTCAATACAAGAACAACAAACTCGACCTGCTATGCGTCGAATAGAAACCATCCATTTTATTGGTATTGGTGGTGCGGGTATGGGCGGCATTGCTGAAGTACTGGCTTTTGAAGGCTACCGCATTACAGGCTCAGATATAGCGCACAGCGCAATGACCGAACGCTTAATTAAAGCCGGTGCAGAAGTATTTATAGGCCATCACGAAAACAACGTAAAAGATGCCAACGTAGTTGTTGTTTCAAGTGCTATTGACGAAACAAACCCTGAGATTATTGCTGCAAAAGCAGCGCGTATACCGGTAGTTCGCCGTGCAGAAATGCTTGCCGAATTAATGCGTTTTCGCCATGGCATTGCCATTGCGGGCACACATGGTAAAACCACAACAACCAGTTTAATTGCCAGCATTTATGCTCAGGCAGGGCTTGATCCTACTTTTATTATTGGCGGCTTATTAAATAGCGCGGGCAGTAATGCAAAAGTGGGCAAGAGCGACTTTTTAATTGCTGAGGCAGATGAAAGCGATGCATCGTTTTTGCATTTACAGCCTATGGTATCGGTGATCACCAATATTGAAGAAGATCACATGGAAACCTATGGCGGCAGTCTTGAGAAAATGAAAGACACTTATGTGGACTTTATTCATAACCTGCCATTTTATGGCTTAGCCGTAGTGTGCATAGACTCGCAGGTAGCAAGTGAGCTGATCCCGCGTTTTGGTCGCCCTGTGATCACGTATGGCGAGTCAAAAGATGCCGACTACCGCATGAGCGATTTTAGCCAATCAGCAAGTACTTGTACTTTTACAGTGACACATAAAAGCGGTGAAAGCTTAAGTGCAACGCTTAATATGCCAGGTAAGCACAACGCACTGAATGCCACGGCGGCAATTGCAGTGGCCAAAGATCAAAACATTGCTAACCACGCAATTTTAGAGGCGCTGCAAAAATTTGAAGGCATAGGACGACGCTTCCAGCATTATGGCAACTTTGAAAACGAGCGCGGCAATGTCATGCTGGTGGATGATTACGGACATCACCCATCAGAAGTTGCTGCCACCATTGCAGCGGTACGCGAAGGCTGGCCAGAAAAGCGTTTAGTTATGGTTTATCAACCGCACAGGTTTACCCGTACACGCGATTTATACGAAGACTTTGTAAAAGTATTAGCAGATGTAGATCAACTTTTATTACTTGATGTGTACAGTGCCGGCGAAGAGCCTATTGTTGGCGCAGACAGTAAAAGCCTGTGCCGCAGCTTACGTCAGCGCGGAAAAGAGCCTCTACATGTAGCAACGAGCGCAGAGCTTGCGGGTGTGCTGGCCGATAACTTACAAAATAACGACTTAGTTTTAACGCAAGGCGCTGGTAATATAGGACAATTGGTTAAAACATTAGCGGCAACAGGTATGTCGGTGGAAAAATTAAAGCAAGGTGAAGTATGACGCAAGCAAACGCGCAATTTGGTAAAGTAGCAGTACTGCTTGGGGGTAACTCAGCAGAGCGCGAAGTGTCACTACGTTCAGGGCAAGCGGTGCTTAATGCACTACAAAATGCCGGCGTTGATGCCATTGCTTTTGACCCGCAAAATCGCTCTTTGTGGGAGCTAAAAGAATTACAGGTCGATCGTGTTTTTATTGCTTTGCATGGCCGTGGTGGCGAAGATGGTACAGTGCAAGGCGCGCTTGAATTTATGAACTTGCCATACACGGGCAGCACTGTATTAGGTTCAGCCTTGGCAATGGATAAAGTACGTTGTAAGCATTTATTTAAATCTGCAGGGCTAAGTACAGCGCCTTATGCAGTTGTTGATGCTAAAAAAGGCTTTGATGCAAAAGCTATTATGGATGAGTTTAAAAAAGTAATGGTGAAGCCATCGCACGAAGGCTCAAGCATAGGTATGGCGCAAGCAAGTACCGCTCAAGAGCTTGAAGATGCTCTTACACATGCTTTTAAGTTTGATAGCCAAGTGTTAGTAGAGCAGTGGATAACCGGCCGCGAATTTACCGTGACTGTATTAGGCGATGAAGTACAGCCTGTGATTGAAATGACGACTCCAAATGGTTTTTACGATTACCAAGCTAAGTATCAATCAAATACAACACAGTATCATTGCCCTGCAGATTTATCGGCGCAAGATACACAGCACTTACAGGCTATCTCGTTAGAGGCGTTTGATTTAGTGGGTGCAAGCGGCTGGGGCCGTGTAGATGCCATGCAAGATGAGCAGGGGAATTTTTATTTATTAGAAGTAAATACAGTCCCTGGCATGACCGAAAAATCGCTGGTGCCCATGGCGGCAAAAGCAAACGGGGCAACATTTGAGCAATTAGTTGTTCGCATTTTAGGGCAAACGCTTTAATATGCATCCCCTTTTAGAAAAAGCTCAACAGTTAAAACAGCAACTTAACTTTAATTGGTCGCTAATTTTTGGTGTGAGTTTTTTTCTGGTGGTAGTGATTGGGCTCGTGCAAATAACTACCGGTGTATCTGATTGGCTAGTAGAGAACAAAGATGCACAAATAAAGCACTTAACAGTGCTAGGAAAGCCCAAATACACTGACGAAAAGGCCATAATAAAAGCAATAAAAAAGGCCGATTTAAGCAGTTTTTTTGAGCTAGATGTAAAACGCGTACAGCAACTGGTAAAAGATTTACCTTGGGTTGCAACCGTATCGGTACGCAAGCAATGGCCCGATACAATACAAGTGTACGTAGTTGAACACGAAGCCGTAGCCCATTGGAATAGCGATTTACTGCTAAACCAAAGTGGCGATGCCTTTGAAGCAAGTAGCGATAAACTCGCCAATGATTTACCGCAACTTTACGGCCCAGAAGGCAGCGAAAAAGAAGCGTGGATTGCCTTTAAGCAGTTTGACGAAATGCTAAAGGTAAATGCATTAACGTTAAAAAGCTTAGCCCTTTCGGAGCGTTTTTCGTGGCAGTTATGGTTAGATAATGGTGTGCGCTTAAATTTAGGGCGCAAAGACAAAGCAAAGCGAGTACAGCGGTTTATAGATGTGTACCCGCGCATGGAAAAGCGTGCAGATGCACAAATAGATGCAATAGATTTACGCTATGATACCGGCCTTGCAGTTAGCTATAAGCCTGTGCAAGAACAGCAATTACAAAATAAGAGTAAGGCATGACTAAGTCAGCAGAAAGAAACCTAGTGATTGGATTAGACGTTGGTACCTCAAAAGTGGTGGCCACGGTAGGTGAAATCACCGCAGATAACAAGCTCAGCATTGTTGGTGTGGGCAGCCAAGTATCTCATGGTATGGATAAAGGCGGCGTTAACGATTTAAACTTAGTGTCTGAGTCGATTCGCCGAGCAATAGATGAAGCCGAGTTAATGGCCGATTGTCGTATTAGCTCAGTGTACTTAGGGATTTCTGGCAAGCACATACAATGTCAAAACGAAAGCGGCGTGGTTGCTATCAATAATACAGAAGTAACCGATGAAGACATTGAAAATGTAATTCATATAGCGCGCTCTGTGCCTATTTCGGCCGAGCGTAAAATGCTGCATGCATTACCGCAAGAATACAGCATTGATATGCAAGAGGGCATTAAAAACCCCCTTGGGATGAGCGGTGTACGTATGGAAGCACGTGCACACATTATTACTTGCTCAAACGACATGGCTAAAAACATTGAAAAATGTGTTGAGCGCTGTGGTTTAGAGGTTGATCAGCTTATATTTACCGCACTTGCATCGTGTTACTCGGTTTTAACCGATGACGAAAAAGAGCTTGGTGTAGCGGTACTTGATATTGGTGGTGGTACAATGGATATCACTATTTATATTAACGGGGCATTACGTCATTCTTCGGTTATCCCTGTGGCGGGTAATCAAGTAACCGGTGATATTGCAAAAATATTTCGTACACCTATATCACATGCTGAGTCACTCAAAGTACAATATGCATGTGCAAGTAGCCAAATGGCCAGTAACGAAGACACCATAGAAGTACCAAGTGTAGGCGGGCGACCAGCACGATTAATGTCGCGCCATACTTTATCTGAAGTGGTAGAGCCTCGTTTTAGAGAATTATTTGAATTAGCGATGGAAGAAATTCGTCGCTCAGGTTTAGAAGACCAAATTGCGGCAGGCCTCGTTATTACAGGCGGGACTGCTAAAATGACTGGCGCAATGGAAGTGGCTGAAGACATTTTCCAAATGCCAGTGAGAATAGGCAAACCAATCGGGATAGTTGGTTTGACAGACTACGTAGACGATCCTTCGTACGCAACCGCTGTAGGTTTGTTACAATACGGGCGCACTATGCAATCGATGAATGCACAAAAGTCGAAAGCAGAGGATAATAATAATTGGTGGAACCGCATTACTAAATGGTTCCAAGGCGAGTTTTAAAGTACTCAAGTCGGAGAGTAAACATGTTTGATATGATGGAACAACACAGCGAAGAAGCTGTAATTAAGGTAATTGGCGTGGGCGGTGGCGGCGGTAACGCTGTTGAGCACATGGTAAAACAACAAATAGAAGGCGTGCGCTTTATAGCCGCAAATACGGATGCACAAGCATTACGTAATTCCGCTGCCGATATTACCGTACAACTAGGCACGCAAATAACCTCAGGGTTAGGTGCAGGTGCAAACCCAGAAGTAGGCCGCGAATCGGCTGAAGAAGATGCAGAAACAATCCGTGCCAGCCTTGAAGGCGCAGATATGGTATTTATTGCTGCCGGCATGGGTGGTGGTACAGGTACAGGTGCTGCACCAGTGGTTGCTAAAATTGCCAAAGAATTAGGTATTTTAACGGTTGCTGTAGTAACGCGTCCTTTTGACTTTGAAGGCAAAAAGCGCGCAGCGGCTGCTGAACAAGGCATTAACGAATTGTCAGAAATTGTAGACTCACTTATTACAATTCCGAACAATAAGTTGCTTAAAGTTTTAGGTAAAGGGACTACACTGTTAGATGCCTTCGCTAAAGCAAACGATGTACTTTTTGGTGCGGTTCAAGGTATTGCGGAGCTAATTACACGCTCTGGTTTAATTAACGTGGATTTCGCCGACGTACGTACCGTAATGTCAGCAATGGGTACTGCCATGATGGGCACAGCCTCTGCATCAGGCCCAGATCGTGCTCAAGAAGCTGCAGAAGCGGCTATCTCAAGCCCATTACTAGAAGACGTTGATTTAACCGGTGCTAAAGGTATTTTGGTTAATATTACCGCGGGTATGGACATTGCGATTGAAGAATTTGAAATTGTGGGTAACCACGTTAAAGCGCTAGCGTCTGAAAATGCAACTGTGGTTGTAGGTGCGGTTATTGACCCAGAAATGAGCGACGAGTTACGTGTAACCGTTGTTGCTACGGGTTTAGGCGGCGATCGTCGTCCGCAGTTTGGTATTGTTGATAACGGCTTTAAAAAGGCATCAGGTTCTGATGTAGCAAGTTCATCAAACCAATCTAGCAGCATGTACGTACCAAGCTTTGCAAGCCAAGGCACAAGCACTGAAGAAACGACGCCAAGCACGCAAGTAGAAAGCAAAGAACAAGCGCCATCTACAAGCTCAAGCAACACGGCAAGTTCATCAGCGCAAAACAGTAAAAAAGCGGATAAATCAGAAGGCGGAGATTATTTTGATATTCCGGCTTTTTTACGTAAGCAGGCTGATTAACATTTACTAATGCTTTTGTTTGAAATATGTACAAATATTGAAAGGCAAAAGGATTTATGTTAAACTCCGCCGTCTAACTGTAACTGATTTAAAAGTGAGCGAACCTATGATTAAACAGCGTACGATTGCACAAGTAGTCAAAGCCATAGGAATTGGACTTCATAAAGGTGAGAAGGTCACAATAACTCTCCGACCTGCGAGCGCAAATACCGGGATTGTATTTCGTCGTGTCGACCTTGATCCGGTTGTTGATTTTGAAACAACACCTGAAGCCGTTGGTGATACGCAGCTGTGTACCTGTTTAATTAACAAAGATGGCGTTCGCTTATCAACGACTGAGCACCTAATTGCAGCGGTTGCTGCAATGGGTATCGACAATTTAATTGTTGAATTAGACAGCTCAGAAGTGCCGATTATGGATGGTAGTGCATTACCGTTCATTTATTTGTTACAAAAAGGCGGCATTGAAGAGCAAAATGTTGCGAAACGCTTTATTCGTATAAAAGAAAAAGTACGTATTGAAGAAGGTGATAAATGGGCCGAAGTAGAACCATATGATGGTTTTCATATCGACTTTGAAATTGCCTTTGATCACCCGGCCATTAATGAAAGCCGCCAGCGCATTGGTTTAGATATTACTGCGCAGAGCTTTACTGAAGAAATTAGCCGTGCACGTACATTTGGTTTTATGAAAGACATTGAATACATGCATGCTAATAACCTAGCACTTGGTGGCAGCATGGACAGCGCAGTAGTACTTGATGACTTTAAAGTACTAAACCCAAATGGTTTGCGCTACAGCGATGAATTTGTAAAACACAAAATATTAGACTGTGTGGGCGACATGTTTATGACAGGTCATAACCTACTAGGTAAAGTAACGGCTTATAAATCGGGTCACGATTTAAATAATAAGTTACTTCGCAAAATTATGGCAACAGAGTCAGCATGGGAGTGGGCAACATTTGAAACGCCTGTTACGATGCCTGCACCCGGCCTTGAATTAGCGACGGCCTAATTTAGTATTTTTTAAAAATACACGCTCACAAACAGTTATAAAAAATGACGCTTAATAGCGTCATTTTTTTTGCCTTAAATTAGCGAGTTGCAGCTAATTACTATTAATTTTTAATAATTAACGCGCAGCTTAAAGCGCTAAAATTGCTAGTAACTGTGCCAGTTCAGTTATGGTGTAGGTTGGGCTTATGCCTGCTGGTAACTGCTCGCCTTGGTGCTGTAGCCAACAGGTATCAATACCGGCATTATTGCCTCCTAAAATATCGCTAGAGGCAGTGTCGCCCACCATTAATATTTTGCTTTTGTCTGGGTTACCCATAAGCTCAAATGTGTGCTCAAAAATAGCCTTGTTAGGCTTAGCAATGCCTACCAGCTCTGATATAACCAGCCAATCAAACATATTTTCAAGGCCGGTATGCGCTAGGCGCAGGGCTTGCAAACGGGCAAAGCCATTAGTAATAATACCCAATTGTGCATGCGGTTTGAGTGCATTTAGTAAATCGATTGCGCCGGGGAGTGGTTCACAAATTTGTGCCATAGCATCTAAAAATGCATCGTTTAGCTCTTTAGCGGGGACCCCTAATTTTACAGCCCACTCGTTAAAGCGGGTTACTTGTAAGTAATCGGCGCTAATTTTTCCATCTTGATAATCTATCCACAGCTGCTTATTAGTTTTTTGGTAATGGATGTAATCAGCTTGAGTAAACTCAATGTTGTACGCTTTAAACATGCGGGTCATCCCCGCTAAAATATCAAACCTGAATAGTGTCTCGTCTGCATCAAACAGTACATAACTGTATTTCATTAATTTTCCTGATAAAGGCTAGGGTGTAAAAAAGGAGCCATAGCTAAGGTAAGCGCTTGGGTGTAGGTGCTTTGACGAGTGGCATGATTGTTTGTGAGAAGCCCTATCGCGCCGCCTTTTTGCTTAACATTATGGGTGTTAAATGCTTTATCCATTACATCGCCAAGCTCTTCTCCGCTTAGCAGCGCGTTATATAACACTTGCGGTAACGGCAGGTTACTGCTGCGTCCTATCGCTTGCTCAGAGCCATTATTAATCACAACATAGGCAAAGGTTGCAGCTCCATAGCTAAATTGCTCTGCACCGCCTTCCATTGCACAGTAGTAATCTGCTTGGTACATGCTTTTACAGTAAGTAACTCGGTTTTGTGCGCCGATACGGGTTTGTTCCTCGCCAATTGGTTGATCGGGAACATTTGAGGGAGCATCAACGCCTTGGCAATCAATTTCGTAACTAGGAAAGTACATTGCAAAAATATGTTTTGCAGCGTTAATTTTTACTGGGTTTTTAGAGCCCACAATAATTTTTAATGAGTGCGACACGTTTTCCCTCACTGTTAGCAAAAGCAGCAGTGTACGTCAGAAGTGTAAATCATAAAAGAGGGGCTAAATGGGTATATCTAAAGGGGCTAGGTTTTCAAGAGCTCGCTTTTTAACAATAATGTCTTTAATAAGCGGAGTAAGCACCAGCTCCATTGCTAAACCCATTTTACCGCCTGGCACCACAAGGGTATTTATACGTGACATAAAGCTGCCTTCAATCATCTGTAAATAATACGGAAAATCAACGTCATCAATTCCTCTAAAGCGAATAACCACAAAGCTTTCATCTAGCGAAGGTATATCTTTTGCGCTAAATGGGTTTGACGTATCAACCGTTGGCACACGTTGAAAGTTAATATGGGTGCGCGAAAACTGCGGTGTGATGTGGTTAATGTAGTCATCCATACTGCGTACAATGGAGTCCATTACTTTTTCGCGAGAGTGGCCGCGGTCTTGCGTATCGCGGATCAATTTTTGGATCCATTCAAGATTAATAATAGGCACCATGCCTATAAGCAGATCCACGTGCTTAGCTACATCATGATCCTGATCAACCACGCCACCGTGCAAGCCTTCGTAAAACATTAGATCAGTGTTTGTTTCAAGATCTTGCCAAGGGGTAAAGGTCCCCGGTAATTGATTGTATGGCACTGCTTCGTCAAAGGTATGTAAGTATCGGCGCAATTTGCCTTGGCCTGTTTCGCCGTAGGTACCAAATAAGGTTTCTAATGCGCCAAAGTCATTGGCTTCACGGCCAAAGTAACTTATGTGTTTACCTTCTTGTTGTGCTTCGCGTACTTTTTTATCCATTTCTGGGCGCGTGTAACGATGAAAGCTATCTCCTTCGATAAAAGCCGCATCAATGTTGAGGCTACGAAAAATATGTTTAATTGCATTGGTGGTAGTGGTAGTTCCCGCACCCGACGAACCTGTAATAGCAATGATAGGATGTTTAGCTGACATGTATTTTCTCTTTTTTAGGACCAAGTTAGTTATAAAGAGTTGACTGACTTAGGTCAAGTGACGCCATCGGCAAATAACGTTATCATGAGGTGCTTAAAAATAAAACGAGAGAAAGCATGAAACTTATTAAACCATGGCTTGGGCTAGTCTCTTTAGCGGCGCTAAGCCTTGCTACAGCGCAGGCTAGCATGCCTAAAAGCCAAATATTACTTGCTGATTTAAATACACCCTACGGTATGCAAGTGAGTATAGTGAGCGACAAAAATAGCTATAACAACCAACCTTATTTAACAAACCAGGGTATTTATTTCACCCATGAAGTTATTTCAAGCGAGCAAAGTCAAACCGATATTGCCTATTATGACTTAACAACCAAGCAAGTAAGCAACATAACAAATACGCCAGTGAGCGAATATTCGCCCACTGTTATGCCCTCAAAACAAAGTTTATCGGCCATTGTGGTAGAGCAAGATAGCAAACAAAAGTTGTGGCAATACCCACTTGATACTGAGCAAGCACCAAGCCGTATTTTTGATTGGATTGAACCTGTTGGCTACCATGCATGGGGCGCTCAAAGCGATTTAGTGATGTTTATTTTAGGTGAGCCACATACATTGCAATATACTTCGGTTGCTGCGGCAAAAGGCGAGCTGGTAGCAAGTAACATAGGGCGTACGCTTATTTATAACAGTAAAACCGCAACATTTTTATTTAGTTACACAAAAAATGATCAGCATATTTTAGCAAGCTTTAACCCGCAATCTAAACAGGTAGAAGATTTACTTAGATTGCCAGAGCAAGTACAAGACTTTATTTTAAAAGATGCTAATACAGTGGCTTATGCGGTTAAAAACCGTGTATATATGCGTAACTTAAGCGGCACCGATGAGGTTTCTCAATGGCTTAACTTAAGCCCATATTGCGAGACAAACATAACGCGAATGAGTTATAAAAACGACAAACTTGCCTTTGTATGCGATGTAAAATAATTCGGACTTTGCAGCGCGTATAGGCTAATGTAATGCACAATTAAACATTAAAGGGATCACCACGTGGCTTATAGTGCAGATGAGTTAACAGAGCAGCTCATTCAGTTAAAGTGCAGAAGCAACTTTAAAATTAAAAACATTGCTGAGTACATGTTAGCAAATTCTAAAGAAGCAATTTATACCCACAGCGAAGCGGGTAAAGGCAAAATAATTATTCGCCCAGCCTTTGAGGTGTTTAGCGATGATTTTGCAACAATTGATGAGGTAACACGAGTACAAGGTTATTTTCATAGTAGCGAGATGACACGCTTTCCTACACGTATTCACAAAAGTGCGCAGCCGATTCACTATGGTGTGGCCTTTAAAATTAACTCAGAGCAAGCAGCAAAAGACTTTATTGCCAAGCTAACACAGATTATTAACGGGTAAATAAAAGCCGCTGAGTGAATAACTCAGCGGCTTTTTTAATTATACATATTTACTTTTAATTAAGCTTATTTGCTTTTTAAAAAGTCATTAACTGATGCCAGTTCACGCTCTTTAAGCGCAATACAGTCATGGGTACTTTCTTCAAGCTTGCTTAGCGTACGAGCGTAGCCCGGTGTTTCTTCAATTTTATCTTTAAAGAATGCTTGCGTGGTTGCTAAACTTTGTTCATCACAACGCGCGGTTGTAAAGTACGGTAAGTTAGGCACAAAAAACGGCGGTAAGCTTTGTGTTACCTTGTCGTAATTGTTGTATATCCACTCAATAAATAGTGCTTGGCGTGGCTCGCTATAACTTTGACCCGCTAAAATAGTGCGCATATCAGATGCGGTTACTTCGTCGGTTAGGGTGTACGCTAATACCTGCTTTTGTAACTGCGCTTTGCCCATAAAGCCCATTGCAGCCAGCATGTTTGTGCGTACTTGTGGATCTTTAGTGGTTTTAAAGGTTGCCATAAATTGATCAAGTAAGGCTTTATCCCCATTATAGGCGGCAAGTTTTAAGTAGGTAGCTGCTAAATACGGATCCACTTTTTGCGGATCGTTTAAGTACACTTGCGTTTGCTCTTTTGCTTTGCTGATCACACGTTGATCTTCACCATCAAAACCTAGTAAAGACACAACACCCGCACGTAGTTGCGATACTGCACCGTCTTCGCCAGCTTGTGCTTCCAGTGAGTATTTTTTAGCTGCAGGCATTACTGCACTGCGAATAAACTCAGGCCATAACGCTTCGTTGCTTTCATCTTTAAAGGTATTTTTTTGCGATACCAAATAGCCCAGCGCTGTATTTGCAACACGAGGGTGATCATCGCTCACAAATACTTCTAAGGTTTGCATTAACTTAGCCGCCGATATTACACCCGCATCAAGTAGTGCATCAGTGGCAGAGAGCAGCGCTAAACGCTCACGATCATTAAGTGCTTGCGGAGCATGTTTTATTAGTGAATCAAACTGCGCATCGTCCATTACCCAGCGGTAATAACCTAGCGCCCCTTCATCGGGATAAATCCACTGTGGCTCAAAATCAAGTGTTAAAGTTTGGCTTTGCTTATTGAGTAAAATACTCGCAGTTTTTACTTTATCACCAGCGCCATATTTTATCCCAACAGGGACATTCCAAAGCTGTGCGGGTGCATCTACACCAGCATTAGCAAAGCGACTTTGCGATATAGTAATTTTTTTACCGTCTTGTTTTACATCTACAAGCGGAAAAGAAGACTGTTCAATAAATGATTTTAAAACACTCGCAACATCTTTATTAGAAGCTTTACCTAGTGCTTCCCATAAATCGGCTGCTTCGGCGTTTTTATACGAGAATTTTTTTAAGTAACTTTGAATCCCTTTTTGGAATGCCTCTTCACCAATCCAGTTTTCAACCATAGCCAGTACTGCGCTGCCTTTACTGTAGGCAAGCCCTAAACCATCCATAATATCGGCTTCGGTTTTAATTGGTTTACGAATAGGCTTAGTGCTTAAGCGAGCATCTAATGCCATTACGTTGTTTTGTGGTAAATCAAGGTGAGATTCAAATTCTGGATTAAGCTGCTTAGTAATCTTTGCCGCCATCCAGCTGGCAAAAGCTTCGTTTAACCATAAGTCGTTCCACCACTTCATGGTAACTAAGTTACCGTACCATTGATGGGCAAGCTCGTGAGCAATAATCGACACATTACGCTGTTTTTTACTGCGTGTAGCGGCTGCTAAATCAACCAGTAATATATCTTCGCGGTAGGTTACTAGGCCTGAGTTTTCCATTGCGCCAAAAGGAAACTCGGGTACAGCTACCGAATCGAGCTTTTTATAAATATAAGGAATACCAAAATACGCCTCAAGTGCAGCAAGTACTTTTGGCATGTTCTCTTTTGCGTAATCAGCTAAATGAATTTTACCCTGCGGGGTAATAACACGCCCTGGAATTGGCATGTCTTTTATTTCAAGCTCTTCAAAAGGGCCCACGGCCATAGCCACTAAATAAGAAGGAATAGGTGGCGTTTTATCAAAGTAATGCGTTGTCATCTCGCCGTTAACTGTGGTTTTAAGCTCTGGCGTATTGGCATAAACCTTTTGAGACGTTGGCGCTGTAATTGTTAACTGAAACGGTATTTTATAACTTGGCTCATCAAATACTGGAAATGCACGGCGTGCATCATTCATTTCAAACTGAGTAAATAAATAAGGTGTGCCCTGATCAATTGTTTTGTATAAGCCCACACTTTGGCGATTATACGGCGCAGAAAAATCTATTTTTAGGGTGTACTTACCCGGCTGAATTTGCTCATCACAGCTAAATTTTACTTTTTCTGTTTTTAGCATTTCGTTATTTAAGTCGCAGTTTTCATCGCCTAGTAACTGCGCCATTTTAACAGCGTAAGCCACGCCGTTAAGTTCAATGTAATGAGTGGGTTTTAACACTTCTAGGGCTATTTCTGTCATCCCTGTAAAGGTGTCTTGGCTTGGGTCGAGTGTTAACGACACCTTTTGTGAACTTGGTTTAGCAAGCTTTTCGATAACGAACTCGTTAGCGTTGGCAGTAGTCATTGCTAAAGCAACACTTACTGTTAATAGGCTTTTTAAAAACATAGTGATCCCTAGATTGTTGTTGTTAGAAATTGACTCAAACAGGCATTTCTATGCCCTTAAAAATTGAGATTTAGATATCCTAGCAGTTTTTTTTATGAGAGTAATTTAATAAAGTGGCTGCTTGGATTTAAAATAGTAACAAATAGTGTCAGTGGCTCTGGCGCTGCTTAAAGCGCTGCCAATGCAGCTGTGGGTTAATGGTGCGAATTTGCTGTATTACGTTGTTTAGTAAGGCGGTATCGTCAAATTTATCATTGGGGTATTCGTTAAACCCCATTAAATAATTAAAGGCGTCTTTTGAATTAGCCTGTAATGCGTAAATACGTACTTGTTGCTCAAAATTAAGCCGTAGGCTGCTTATGGCGGTTTTCATACCGAGTTGATCAACAGTGGGAATGGCACATTTTTGCAAATAACCCGCACGTTCACCTTCACCAGTAAACCAAATGCGTACTTTTTCGCTGTAACGGCCAGACTTAGCCGGTAAATCAAACAACAAACGTGTGTGATTATGTGCTTTAACAAAGGCAATAAAGTCGTTAAGCCCTGCATCAACTAAGGCTTGATGCACCGGAACCAAGCGCGCTTTTATTTTTCCATTAGTATGAAAATTAAAACATAAAATGCCATTTTTAAGCTCAAGATCGTCAAGCGTTAAGCAGCCAATTTCATCGCTATATGCGCCACTGTAATAGGCAATTAAAGGCAACCAAAAATGCCAATGCTTTGCTTGCTCTCTTGCTACTTTAAAATCGCCATAAATATAGCCGTTATAAAGCGTATGCAGTTCCATTGCTGAAAAAGGGCGGCGGCCAAGATGGGTTTTCAACGTAATCCCTTGAAATTAATGACATGTTATATTTTATACTTAAAACAGATAAACATGCGAGTATCGATTTTAGTATTTATGTTTTTAGCTACAAAACAAAAACACCCACTTAAAAAGCAGGTGTTGTATTCACTATTTAATTTATAGTGGCAGTTATTCGCTAAGTGCGCGTGCTAAGCCAACAGGCTCTATTTCTACACACACTTGGTCGTCATTCCAATTTAAACCAACTAATGCGCTGTCTTCGTTTAAATCTTCTACCCACTCATCTAAAAATTCATCTAAATTAATTTCTACAGGCGTAAATTCTTGCCACTCTTCTTTACACTGGGCTTTTGCTGCGTCTTCGCTCTCCCATAAAAGCAGTACATCCGTTTCGGCAAACTGGTTAGATTCGCACACTACAAAGCCGCCGTCGTCGCCACCTAACGCCCACACTTGCTCGCTTAAACGTACTTTTTCTACAAAGCTAACTAGTTGTGATTCAATTTCAATATCGCTCATGTGTTTACCTTATTTGTTTAGAGTCTGGGATCGGTGCTTACTGCAGCTTGACGCGTGCCATAGTCGTTATAAAAACTGACTAAAGCAGCGTGTTGGCTAAAGTCTGTTAATTCACGAAAGCAAATCCAATCAAGTAGGCAGTATAAACTGATGTTAAGGCATTCACAGCCTTTAAATTCATCATCGTTTAAATGACTATTTAAATAGCTTAATGTTTGTGCAATTCGTTCGTTTTGCAGATTAAAAAATAATTTATCGTCGTTAGTATCAAACCCTGAGCGTCTGCTAAGTGCTAATTCTACTAACGAGTCGTTACAGGCGTTGATAATATTAAGTAGGTGCTCTTGCGACCAGCTTAGTGGTGTTTTACCAGCCTTGGCGATAAGGTAACGTAAAATAATGGTTGAATCGCTTAGCGTTAAATCACCATCAATTAAAACCGGTATTTTTCTTCCTGGGTTATTACTGGCTAAGGTAGGGCGGTCTTGCTCAGAAAAAATATCTAGGTTTACTAGCGCTAAGTCAACATTGTTTTGTGCTGCCCACATTCTTACTCTGCGCGCAAATGGAGAAGGGTTAGATCCTATAAGTTTCATAATTGCTCCTAAAAAAAGCCGCATAAGCGGCTTTTTGTGTTGCGATAAGTCAACGTTATTCTGAGCGGCTTGTCACTTCTAGTAAGTGATAGCCAAACTGTGTTTGTACAGGGCCTTGTACTTGATTAATTGGCGCTGAAAATACAACTTTATCAAACTCAGGTACCATCATACCTGGGCCAAACTCGCCAAGTGCTCCGCCGTCTTGACCAGAAGGACAGTTTGAATATGTTTTTGCAAGCTCTGCAAAGTCTTCGCCTTGTTCAATCTTAGCTTTTAAATCTAAGCACTCTGCTTCGCTGTCTACTAAAATGTGCCTTGCACTTGCCACTGCCATAAAATCTCCTGTTTAAAGTTGGTGTATTTAACCATTAAAGCCAGTCTAGTTAGTTTTAACTCGCAGTACCAGTATAAACTTAATTGATGAGTAGCGTATTTTCAATTGCATCAATTAATTCTTTTGAATTAGGAGCTACTTTACTGTTAAAGCGTTTAATTGTTTTACGATCAGCTGAAACTAAATATTTATAAAAGTTCCAGTTAGGTGAGCTGGTTTGTGCGTTTAAGTGTTTAAATATTGGATTTGCATCACTGCCGCGAACTTCGCTGGTAGTAAACATAGTAAACGTAACGCCGTAATTAATAAAACACACTTTTGCTATGTCTTTTTCATCGTTTTCTTCTTGAAAAAAATCATCAGATGGAAAACCTAATACCACTAAACCTTTATCTTTGTATTGTTGGTGTACTTTTTCAAGGCCCTCAAATTGAGATGTAAAACCACAATTGCTAGCCGTATTTACAATGAGCAAAGGGCGGTTTTTAAATTGGCATAAGTTTAAGGATTCTTTTGAGCGCAGCTTACGTATCTCTACATTTGTAAAGTCTTCACATTGTTGCTGCTGTTGTTTGCTGGGTAACGTGTCATTTGCTTGGGCAGCTAAGCTCGTAATAAAAATACTGAGCCCTAGTATCGTTTTTTTTAACATACTCAACGCCTAAATTTATAATTGTTTGACTAGTCTATCTTACGCTAATATGCACAAAAGTGATCAACAATATTAAGCTGTTATGACTACACGTTTAGCCACTATAGAAGATTTACCTGCCATTGTCGCAATATACAACGAAACGATCGCCTCGCGTATGGTGACCGCCGATACCGAAGAAGTATCGGTACAGAGCAAACGTGAGTGGTTTAATAGCCACACCGATAAACGGCCTATTTATGTTTATTGCGAAAATGACCAAGTACTTGCTTGGCTAAGTTATAAATCGTTTTATGGGCGCCCCGCATACGATGGCACCGTCGAAATGAGCATTTATATTACCAAAGCGGCGCAAGGTAAAGGACTTGGCAAAAAGCTGATGGGGTTTGCCCAAATAGAGGCTAAACAGCTAGGAATTGATGTATTGCTTGGTTTTATATTTAGCCACAACTTACCAAGTATTAAGTTATTCAAGCACTTTGGTTTTAGCGTATGGGGTGAGTTGCCTCATATCGCGGTAATGGATAACACACGCTACAGTTTAACAATATTCGGTAAGCATCTACCAAAATAGTTGTGGAGCTTATCGGTAAAAAAATCAAAATTAAGTCTAACAACCTATACCAACTAAGAAATTATAGGCTACGCTATTAACATATAAAGTGTTTACGATAGTGTGGCTTAATGAGTCGAAAAATTTTAATTGTAGATAGCAGCAGTGTTATCGCAATGAGAGTGAAAGTTTTACTAGAATTGATAGGTTGTGAGGCTGAGCTCGTTCATTACTCTATGATTGATTTATACTCTAACACCAGCCAGTATGACTTGGTAATTGGTGCTTACGGAGTGCCGTGTGAAGTAATAAAGTCGTTAGCTCAAAAAATCTCACAAGACCGCTGTGTATTACTTGCCCCTAAAGCCGAAAGCGGTGAGCAACTTAGCGCATTTAGCGAGCTTAATAAGCTAGTCCCAGATGCAACGGTTATTTATCCGTTTTTTTCAAATAAAGAAATTACCTCATTACTCGAAAACCTCTTAGAGCTTGGCTCTAGCCACGTTTTAAAACTCCCCACTATTTTACTTGTTGATCATATGCCTGAGCGCCTTGAAAAAATGAAAAGTAATTTAGTCGGGGCGCATATCAAAACGCTAACCGCAACCAGCGCAACCGAAGCGGTGGCAGTGGCTAATGAAAACAGTATAGATATTTTAATTAGCGATTTTAGCTTTGAAGATGGCACCGGTTTAAATATTTTTTCTGCTATTAAAATGTCTCAGCCAGATTGCCGATGCTTATTGTTTACCGCACGCCCTGAGCAAGTTTCAATGATTGAGGCAATTCGTAAAGGGGTCGAAGATGTTTTAATAAAGCCTCTAACCGATAGCGTACTGCTGCAATCGGTACATAAATTGTGGCAAACAGAGCTTTTAAAACGCCGTAACGCTGAGCTAGTTGAGCGTTTACAAGATACCGTTGATGCATTAATCGAAAAAGACAGCCTACTACAAGTTATTTATAAAAATACCCCTGACGCCATTATGCTATTTGAGCGCAGCGGCAAAGTAATAGAAGCAAACGATGCCTGCTTAAGGCTGTTTAAGCTGCCCTTTGACAAACTCGCGGGTTTTTCGGTATTTGAATTTTTAGATGAGGAATCAAGTGCTGAAATAAAAAATAAAATCAGCACACTCAATCGTAACCGCCAATTTAGTAGCGACCTACGTTTGCAAAAAACAGACGGCGGGTATATTCCGCTAGTTGGTTCGTTTAACGAAATAGACCACCATGGCGAAATTGCGTTAGCGGTTATATTTAAAAATGTAACTCACTTAAAACAAAAAGAAGAATTACTCCTTGAAGCCAAAGACCTACTTGAGGAGCAAGTGCGAGCTCGTACTTCGCAGCTAGAGCATGCTAAAAATGTGGCCGAAGCTGCCAATTTAAGCAAATCGGAATTTTTGGCTAACATGTCGCACGAGTTACGCACCCCTATGCACTCTATATTAAGCTTTTCTCGATTTGGTTTGAGTAAGTTAGAAGCGGGCGATTTTGCTAAAGATAAACTCTTAAAATATTTATCTCGTATTGAAAGCAGCGGCGAGCGTTTACTGTCGTTATTAAACAACTTACTTGATTTATCTAAATTGGATGTAGGGAAATTTCCATTTAACCCACGTCCATACAATATAGAAAGCATTATAAAAACCAGTATCGATGATGTCTCTGGTACGGCTATGGAAAAAGAAATTGAAATTGTTTTTTCAAAACCCGGGCCAGTGGTTGTGCAGTGTGATGAAGAGCAAATTAATCAGCTATTGCGCAATGTGTTAGGTAACGCACTTAAATTTAGCGAACCTAAAAGTCGTATTAAAGTGAACTTAATGGCTGATCAAGATAGCGCCATTATTGATGTAATAGACAATGGAATAGGTATACCTGAGGATGAATTAGAGCACGTGTTTACTAAATTTGTACAAAGCAGCAAAACGAACAGTGGCGCTGGTGGTACTGGCTTAGGGCTTGCGCTTTGTAGAGAGTTTGTAGCACTTCATCAAGGCGAAATTACGGCAAGTAATAATAGCGATGGTGGTGCAACAATTAGGATTCAGGTACCCCTAGAAATAGATTTAGATGAGCATTTAGCCGATGATAAGCTAGCAGTGCAAGATAGCTAATTATATGTGTAAGTAATGTTTAAATGATATTTAATTGGATGATGAAAATATGGCCTTAACTAAAATTCTTGCTGTAGATGATGAACCTTTCAACCTTGAAATTATTGAAGAAATTTTAGAAGATCTTGATTTCGAATTACAAGTTGCCACAAGCGGCCCTGAGTGTTTAGCCATGGTTGAAGGCTACATGCCCCAAGTTATTTTACTTGATGTAAGTATGCCGCAAATGAATGGCTACGAAGTGTGTAAAGCATTAAAGGCGAATCCGAATACCGCGCATATAATTGTTATGTTTGTTTCCGCTAGAGGAACGGTTGAAGAGCGTATGGAAGGTTACTCAGTCGCTGCTGAGGATTACATTGTAAAACCGTTTGGGCATGATGAGCTTAAATCAAAACTTAAAAACTTAAACCAAGTATTAATAGAAAAACAAAGCCTTGAAAAACAAGTAGAAGATGCAACATCTACGGCATTTAACGCTATGGCAAACAGTAGCGAAATGGGGCAAATAGTTAATTACATTGAAAACATTGGTTTTATTAATAATCCGCAAGATTTAGGTAAAGCCTTAATAGACTGCTTACAAACGTTTGACCTACAAAGTAATGTTGAATTTAGACATGGCGATACAATAGAGCACTTTGCCCTTAGCGGAGTGTGTTCGCCTATTGTAATTGAGCTGTTTGATATGCTTAAAAACAAAGGTCGCTTACATGAGTTTTCTCACCGAATATTAGTTAACTACGAGATGATAAGCTTATTAATTCTGAATATGCTAGATCACGACCCAGATAAACACGGGCGTATTCGTGACCACGTTTGCTTTATTGTCAGTGTGACTGAGCAGCAGTTACGTGCAATTATGACCAAGCAAATGCTTGAGTCGCAGCAGCAAAAGCTAAATGATGTAGCCAGCACAGTGCATAGTAAGTTTCATGGCTTAATTGGGTTACTAAACGAAAACCGCGAAAGTAACGAAAAAGTATTCAAGCAATTACAAGAAGACTTAGAAGTGCGCATACCCACAATGGGGTTAGATGAAGACCAAGAGGTGTTTATTTATAAAAAAGTGGACGAAACTATTCAAAATTCAATTGCCAGAGAAGAGTCGGTTAAACAAGTTAAAGCCGCCTTTACTGAAATTGAACAAGATTTATAAAAAATAAACCTTTCACAATAAGGCTCACCTGAGTGATTTACGCATCACGAGGTAAGCCTTTTTCGACAATTCTAATTAGGCGCTGTGTTTTACGGAGTTGCTCTTGTTGTTTATTATTTTGTTGCTCAAGCGCCCACTCTATATGCTCTTTTACTAGCTGCGAGCTAGACTCATGTTTGCTTTCTAAAGCGTTAATAATGCTAGGGCTAAAATCGGCATTGCCTAAACCCACCGCTAAATTACGCAACCAACGTTCGTGACCAATACGGCGAATAGGGCTGCCTTCGGTATTTTTTAAAAAAGTAGGTTCGTCCCAGTCAAATAGCTCAAGTAAATCTTTGTTTTTTAGTTGTGTACGGGGATGAAAGTCTTGCTCATCGGTAATTTGACCATAACGGTTCCATGGGCAAACCAATTGGCAATCGTCGCAGCCATAAACTCGGTTCCCCAATAATGCACGGTATTGCTCAGGTATAGGGCCTTGGTGCTCAATGGTTAAGTACGAAATACATTTACGTGCATCTACCACATACGGCTCTACAATTGCGCCTGTTGGGCAAAGCGTAATGCAAGCTACACATTTTCCGCAGCCTTCAAACGTGTTTTCATTATCTATTGGCAGCGGTAAATCAACAAAAAGCTCACCTAAAAAAAACCACGACCCAGCTTCTTGGTTTATTAATAAAGAGTGTTTACCTCGCCAGCCCAATCCCGCTTTTTCAGCAAGCTGGCGCTCAAGCACAGGCGCAGAGTCTACAAATGGCCTAAAACCGTAATCGCCAATTTCTTGCTCTATTTTTTGGCCCAGCTTTTTTAGTCGGTTGCGCATTAATTTGTGATAGTCACGCCCTAATGCGTAGCGGCTAATGTAGGCTTTTTCGGTGTTTTTTAGTGTTTTGGCAAAACTAGCATCAGGGGGCAGGTAGTTCATTTTTACCGAAATAACCCGCTGGGTGCCAGGGACTAGTTCAGCAGGGCGAGCGCGTTTCATGCCATGGGCTGCCATATAATCCATAGAGCCATGGTAGCCCGCATCTAACCAGCGCTGTAATTGTGCTTCGTGTTTAGATAGGTCAATATCGGTAATACCCACCTCACTAAAGCCGAGTTCTTGGCCCCAGGCTTTAATATTTTTGGCTAGCTGTTGGTAGTTGGGGGTTGAGTTACTCACACACATTACACACTTAAATAATTAGCTGCGTAATTTACCATATTTATAAAGCGCTGTTGAATGTTGCCAGTTAAAATATTAAGGCAATACAGCTCTCGGCTTTTGTTTTGCAATTGCTTATTGCACAAAGCGCTTTAATTGCTGTTGTGTTTGCTGGCTAAGTGCATGTGATTGCTGGCTATTACTTAGCGCATGATCAATAGCGCTTTTAGCTTGCTCGCCTAAGGTAACAATTTGCTCTACCGATTGGTGAGTGTGCTGCTGCGCTTGCTCTAGCGTATGCACCGCATCCGCTATTTGCTGTAGCTGCTGTTGGTTTTGTTCAAACTCGCTTAGCATTGTTTTAAACCCTTCAGAGGTATTACTAATGGCGCTTTGTGCGGTACCTGAGTGGCTAATTAACTGCTCACTTTCTTGGTTGGTTTCGTTAACCAGTTCATTCATTTGGTTAATAAAGTCGCTTATTTGTCGGGTTGCACCACTTACTTTTACCGATAATGTACGTACTTCATCAGCAACAACAGCAAATCCTCTGCCAGCTTCGCCAGCGCGTGCCGCTTCAATGGCAGCGTTTAGTGCCAGTAAATTAGTTTGATCCGAAAACTCCTCAACCATTTTTAAAATGCTGCGAATGTTTTCGCTGTTTTCTTTAAGGCCAGACACCGTTTTAGAAAATCTTTGCAGCAAGGTACCAATAAGCGACACTTTATCGACTAAGCTTGCAAGCTCTTGCGACGAAAGCTTAACAAAGTCTAAGTGCTCGCTGTTTACGCTATGCACGCTGTCGGTATTGCTCACTATGCCCTCTAAGCTTTGCACTATTTGGTTACTCGCATTAATAATATTGTGGCTTAGCTGAGTTTGCTGCTCACTTAACTGCTGCGTATTTTGCATAGCGGTATTTACATCAACATTACTTTGCTCGCTGGCTTTAGCGCTGGCGTGAGTTGTACTTAGTAAATCACTTAAGTGATTAGTAAATAAGTTATATTGCGTACTTAGTTCTTTAAATTCGTCAAAAGAAAATTGCGGTAAGTTGGCGGCTAAATTAGCCTCTTGCTGGTTTATGTTTACTAAAGTGTCGCACATAGCTTTTACAGGGCGCACTATTAAATAGCGCATATAAAAAATAGTAAAGGCAAAGCCCGCTACAATAACCAAGGTTAACAACCAAAATGCGCTAGTACTGTGCTGCTCGCTTAAGCTTTGATATAACCAAAATAAGGTAATGGCCTGAAACAAAAAAACAAAGCTTAAATTACCCACTATTTTACGCGTAAGCGTATAAAAAAATGTTCGCTCAATATAATTATAAAATTGCATTACACCACTCATTTATTGCTTACCCATCTAGGGCGTGTTGACCTTTGATGGTTGAATTTGCAGCAGTATGTTTGGCTTTTAGGCAAGGCAGAGCCTATGAAGTGTGGTTATTCCCCATAAATAGGCGATAACGCTACATAAATGCCAAACATGCGCTGCCCTTTGGGTTCTGCCTAAGGGCGATAAACTCTTTGTTGCCTACATGGATGTAGGTAAGGGGCGTGAGCAGGACGCGGAAGCTTTACTCGGTTTTTACTTAGCCCACTAGGTTACAAGCCTCGCGCCGCGATTTAATCGCCCCTAGATTGAACAAATTTCAATCCGCAAAGATCATCACGCCCTAGCTAGATTATCGACTAAGTTACCGTTAACTCAAGTAATAATGTTTGCTAAATATTTTTTAGAACGAGCGGGGTAATTAGTAAAAATACCATGCACCCCAATTTTTATCATAAAATCCATGTCTTCTGGCCTATCTACGGTGTAGGCATAAACTTGCAGGCCTCGTGCTATGGCATCATCTACAAAAGCTTTATTTACAAAGCTTTTGTCTACATGAACACTATACGCATTTAACTGTTGAGCAAACTGTGCATAATTTAATGGAATTGATGAGGTTAACGCGCCAATGTGTAACCACGGTAACCTATTTTTAAGCCAATGAATTTGATGGTGATCAAACGACGACACTAAAATATTACCTTTAGTAATAACGCCTTTAGCAATATTGTTGTTTAAAATAGTGGCAAACTTTTCAAGCTCAAAGGTATGTTTAAGCTCTATATTGAGTAATGTTTTATTGTTATTCCAATCAAGTAATTGCTGTAGAGTGGGGATTTGCTCGCCGTTACCGGCATCCAACAGACTAAGTTGCTGCGCCGTAAAGTCGCTTACTTTACCGTGCCCGCTGGTGGTTCTATCTAGCCAGGAGTCGTGTATGAGCATATAGTCATCAAGCGCACTTTGAATATCAACTTCAATGCCATCTACCCCTACATTTAACGCTTCTAAAATAGCGCTTTTAGTGTTTTCTGGGTAATTGCCGCTTGCCCCGCGGTGCGCAAATATTTTCATTTTCTAGCCTTTTGAGTAATAGACCACGTTTCAAAACAGGCTGCACTGACTATAAGTGCACCGCCGATAAGTGTTAGTAGCGTTGGGCGCTCATGAATAATAACAATAGCCAACAAAGTGCCGTAAAGCGGCTGCAAGCACGAAATTAACCCCGCAGTAGCTGCCGATAAGTGCTTTAAACTCGCTGCAAATAGCGAGTGCGGTGTAGCGGTAAAAATAATACCCGCCACAGCAATTAAAATAAGGTCGTGGTTACTCACCTCATACACAGGGACCTTAATAAATGCGCAAAGCATAACACTTGCCACTAAGGTTTGATAAAACATGGTTTGTGGGCCGCCATATTGGCTAAAAAAGCGCTTATGGGTAATATTTCTAATCGAAAAAAACAAAGCCGAAACCACACCCATAATAACCCCTAAGGTTACATCGTCGCCTAAATTTGCGCTGGGTACGAGTAAATATATACCAAATACAACCACAGCTGCGCTGATAATATCTTTTGCTTGGGGCCTGCTTTTATTGAATAAGGGCTCTAAAAACACCGTCATTACTGGGTAGCTAAAAAAAGCCAGCATACCCACAGTGACGCCCGCCATTTGCATACCTGCAAAGTAAGTAACCCAATGCATGCCTACCGCTACACCTAAAAATAACGCAATGAGGTAATCTTTTGGTTTGTTTAACTTAATTTGTTTTTTTTGAAAGTACAGCATAGCCAAAATTGCCATGCCAGCAATAGCGGTACGATACACCGTAATATCAATTGCATTTAACCCTATTAACTTTGCAAAAAGGGCGGTGCCCCCAAAAAGTAACACGGCAATATGTAAGTAAATCAGGCTTTGCTGTTGTGGCTGCATTTAAATGAGAACTCCTTTTTTTATTATCTTATCACTGGGTGCGAACTCACAGGATGAAATTTTTAAAACATGACAAATGTCAGCAAAGTTAATGACATTTCACACTCTTATTATTTTTTGGCTTTGGCATAGTTAACTTATCTTAATGGGAGGTGGCTATGAATACGTTAATTTTAATAAGTCTCGCTATTAGCGAGTTTTTAGAATCACTTAGCTTTAGTGTTTCAATAAATGATTACTTTATACTCATTAGTATTTTTGTGTTATTTATATTTATTAATAAAAATAATGTTATAAGCAATAACAATGAACTAGGGGCACTGGCATGAGTACAACAAATACGCTTTCAAAGCCCAGTAATAAAAAGTTTTGGGAATACGCACCTTTAATTTTTACTGGGTTTTATTTGCTTCCGACTCTATTTAATCTATCTAACTTGCCAGTCAATACCATTGTAATGAGCGTGGCGTTTTATATTGTATTTATTTTGCTTTACATAAAAGCCATGCACTGTGAAACAAAGCGTATAACAACGCTGTTTGTTATTATGTTAGTGGTGTGTTTTAGCGCCACATTTTATACCACCGGGACCTCTACATTATTTGGTTTTATCGCGTTTATAGCTGGTGAGTCATACGCTAAAAAAAGCAGATTATATGCCGTTTTTAGCCTTATATTTACGGTTGCGTTAAGCGCCTATTTGGCAGATATAGCAAACATAAAATACTTTTTAGCCGGCACTTTATTAATTTCAGGAGCGCTGCTGGCTTTTGGCATTGCAACACAAAAAGAGCGCCTGCATAAAAAGCGCGAACAAGAAAGCGCTAACCAATTAGAGCAATTAGCTGCTATTGCTGAGCGCGAACGAATAGCGCGCGACCTACACGATATTTTAGGCCACTCACTATCATCTATTGCTTTAAAAGCTGAGCTTGCTAATAAGCTAAATCAAGGAGAGCGCTACGAACAAGCCAATAACGAAATAGCACAAGTAGCAGATTTAGCAAGGCAGTTACTTAGCGATGTAAGAAACGCCGTAAGCGATTTAAAACAACTTAATTTAATAAGCCAAATAGCCCAGCTTAAGCAAAGGCTAATAGAGCAAGACTTTAACGTTAACTTTAATGTTGTATTAAATACCTTGCCTCCTAAAGTAGAAGGGATCGCAGGGCTTATAATTAAAGAAGCGGTAACTAATTTATTACGCCATAGCAGTAATAAAAACGCCGAAATAAATATAGAGCAAACACAGCATCAGCTGCATATAAGTGTGGTTGATAACGCACCTTGCAGCACGTTAAACGCAGGTAACGGTTTAAATGGTATTAAAGAGCGTGCAGAGCAACTTAATGGCCATGCCGCGTTTACCTGTGGCGAGAAGTTTACTTTAAACGTAATGCTGCCAATTTCAGCTAAGGATTAACAATGATCAAAGTATATTTAGTGGAAGATCAAGCGCTAGTGCGTGACGCTGTAGGGGCATTGTTAAGCCTTGATTTTAATATTGAAGTGATAGGCCAGGCGAGTAACGGCCAAGATGCCCTTAATGCAATAAAAGCACTGGCCGATGAGGCATTGCCAGACATAATTTTAACCGATATTGAAATGCCACACATGAGCGGTATAGAGCTAAGTGAGCAAATAGCGGCCACGTTCCCAACCATTAAAATGGTTATTATGACCACGTTTTCGCGAGCTGGTTATATTAGGCGCTCGCTCGCCCTAGGCGTTAAAGGTTTCATTTTAAAAGAAGCGCCAAGTGATGAGCTTATCAATGCACTTAAAAAGGTAATGCAAGGGCAAAAGGTTATAGACCCAGAGCTTGCCATTAACGCGCTTGACGATGCCGACCCGCTCACCGATAAAGAGCGCAAAGCACTTAAGCTTGCAAGCGATGGCTTAAAAACAAGCGAGATAGCCAAACAGCTGTTTATAAGCGAAGGCACAACACGTAATTATTTATCCGATGCTATCGCAAAACTCAATGCCACTAACCGCGTAGATGCAGCGCGTATTGCAAAGCAAAAAGGCTGGTTATAATCGCGCTTATATTAAGTGCTGATTAAGGCCATTAAGCGTATGTTTTACTTATTAAAGCGGTTTATTAAAAGTTTCATACGCTTTTACCTGTCTCATTTTACGTATATGGGTTAAAATACCTACATAACCAACTAACAAGATAGTGAATGTCAAACCAAGATCCAAATCTCAGCCGAGAACAAGAAAAGTACGAAAACCCAGTCCCTAGTCGTGAGTTTATACTTACTCACCTTCAAGAGCGTTCAAAACCTGCTAACTTCACGCAACTTTGTGATGAATTAGCTGTAAACGATACCGAACGCCAAATTGCATTTAAGCGCCGCCTTCGTGCCATGGAGCGCGATGGCCAATTGTATTTTAATAAGTTTAAATGTTACGCCCTAATTGACGAAGCCGGTTTAACCAAAGGCAAAGTAATTGGCCACAGAGACGGTTTTGGCTTTTTAGAAGTTGAAGGCGAGAGCAAAGATTGGTTTATAGCCAAGCATCAAATGAACATGGTGCTGCACGGCGACATCGTACTTGCTAAAGGCACAAAACGTGGCTCAGGCTCAAAATGTGATGCCCGCATAATTAAAGTACTTACCAACGAGCGCGCACCTATTGTAGGGCGTTACTTTGTTGAGCATGGTATTGCAGTTGTGGTAGCCGAAGACCCACGTATTACCCAAGATATTATTATTCTGCCAGGCAGTGAAAACGGCGCGCGTCATAACCAAATGGTGCAAGTGCAAATCACTCAAAACCCTAGCCGTAACATGAACGCGGTAGGTAAAATTATTGACGTACTGGGCGAGCATTTAGCGCCAGGTATGGAAATTGAAGTGGCACTGCGCAATCACGATATTCCTCATGTTTGGCCAGAAGAAGTGGAAGAACAAGTTGCTCATTTAGGTGAATTTGTTGATGAAGCCGACAAACAAGGCCGTGTAGATTTACGCGACCTGCCACTGGTCACCATAGATGGTGAAGACGCCCGCGACTTTGATGATGCCGTATATTGTGAGCGTAAAAAATCTGGCGGCTGGCGCTTATGGGTAGCCATTGCCGATGTATCGCATTATGTAGGTATGAACACGCCGCTAAATAAAGAAGCGATTGCTCGCGGTAACTCAGTGTACTTTCCTGAGCAAGTAATTCCAATGCTGCCAAAAGTGTTGTCGAACGGTTTATGTTCGCTTAACCCTAAAGTAGACCGCCTTTGTATGGTGGCCGAAATGACGGTATCAGACGCTGGTAAGCTTTCGGGTTATAAGTTTTACGAAGCGGTGATGAACTCGCATGCGCGTTTAACCTACACCAAAGTAAATGCCATTTTACAAGGCGATGAAAAACTACGCGAAGAATACGCACCCGTTGTGCCACATTTAACTGACTTACAGCAAATGTATATGGCGCTTAAGTCGGCGCGCCAAACCCGTGGTGCTATTGAGTTTGAAACGCTCGAAACGCGTTTTGTATTTAACGCACACCGTAAAATAGAATCAATTGTGCCGGTTGTTCGTAACGACGCGCACAAACTGATTGAAGAATGTATGATTTTAGCCAACGTATCGGCGGCTAAATTATTAGAAAAACACGAAGCCAGCGCGCTTTACCGTGTGCACGATGAGCCAGATCAAGAAAAACTAGGTAACTTTACTCAGTTTTTAAGTGAGCTTGGCATTCAAAGCACATTAAGCGATGAGCCAACACCGAAAGAAATTACCCAAGTGTTAGCCCGTTTAGGCGACCGCCCAGAGGCCGAGCTTATTCAAACCATGCTACTTCGTTCAATGAAGCAAGCGGTTTATCAGCCAGACAACATAGGCCACTTTGGCTTAGCGCTGCCTGCGTATGCACACTTTACCTCACCGATTCGCCGTTACCCTGATTTAGTGGTACACCGTGCAATTAAAGCGGTAATAAAAGCACAAGGTCAGCAAACATCGGGCGCATACGCTTACACCGATGATGAAGTAGACCAACTAGGCGAGCAGTGTTCAACCACCGAGCGCCGCGCAGACGACGCAACCCGTGAAGTTGCCGACTGGCTTAAATGTGAGTTTATGCAAGACCACGTGGGTGATGAGTTTAACGGGGTTATTTCATCCGTTACTAACTTTGGTTTATTTGTACGCCTAGACGACTTACAAATTGATGGCCTGATCCATGTTACTAACTTAGGTGATGAATACTTCCATCATGATGGTGCAAAACACACCCTAATTGGCGAGCATACACATACCGTTTACCGCCTTGGCGATAAAGTAACGGTACAAGTTGCTTCGGTAAGTTTAGATGAGCGCCGTATAAATTTAACGCTCAGTGGTGATGTAGCTCAAGATAGATACGCGCGTCGCCGTGGCTCAGCTAAAGGAGCAGGGCGCGGTAAATCAAGCCATGCACCAGCAAGTGTAAGATCGCAGCTTAAAGCGGGTAAAATCCCTGGAAAAAACACATCAGGCGATGAAAAACCCAAAGCTGGTAAAAAACCAGCCAGTAAAAGTAAAGGCAAACCAGCGGGTAAGTCTGGCGCAAAGCCAGCCGGTAAAAAAGCCGCTGAAACCACCGCTAAGAAAAAACCGAAAAAAAAGGCAGTTAAAAAGCCTAAAAGACCAGGCAAAAATGCCCGTAAACGTAATAGCCCAGGAGCAAACAATACGTGAGTAATGAATTAATTTTTGGCTTTCACTCTGTTGAAGCAATTTTAGCAAAAGAGCCAGAGCGTTTTTTAGAAATTTATGCCCTTAAAGGTCGTGATGATAAGCGCTTAACCCCGATTATTAATGAAGCACGTAAATTTGGTATTTCTGTACAATTTATGCAGCGAAAAGCGCTAGATAACAAAGCAAACGATGAACAGCACCAAGGCATTATTGCCAATGTAAAAGCTGCGCGTGTTTACAACGAAAAAGATTTAGATGAGATCATTGCTCGCGAAGACACGCCGTTTTTATTAGTACTAGATGGCATAACCGATCCACACAATTTAGGTGCCTGCCTACGTAGCGCAGATGCAGCAGGTGTACACGCTATAATTGTACCTAAAGATAAGTCGGCCAAGCTTAACGGCACAGCACGTAAAGTAGCCTGTGGCGCAGCCGAAACTGTACCGCTTATTCAGGTAACAAACCTGGCGCGTACGCTTCGCGAAATTAAAGACGCAGGCGTATGGGTTGTGGGCACCGCAGGTGAAACAGACACCCACGTGTTTGATGCAAACCTTACTGGGCCAATGGCAATAGTAATGGGAGCAGAGGGCGAGGGCATGCGCCGTTTAACGCGTGAGCATTGCGACGTGTTAGTTAAAATTCCGATGGCAGGAAGTGTTTCTAGCTTAAATGTATCGGTAGCCACCGGTATTTGTTTATTTGAAGTGCTACGCCAACGTAACGTAAATAACTAATATCCAGTTGCTTAATTAATATATTTATTTTTAGGCAGCTAAGCGTGTCGATAGACAAAATTCGTTATTTAATCGTTTAAATAAGGGATTTAGTTAGCGCCAAATTTAGCTTACAAAACGCCGAGGTTATTTTAACCTCGGCGTTTTTTATGTAGCGTAGTTTGTAATTTTACAGGTTAAGCAAATCGCCAACGCGCACTAATAGCCTAAACGTAATGCGATAAACTCAGCGAGTTTGTCTACTGCATGCTCCGACTCCCCACCGCTTTTTATTAAGCTAATACCTATGCTACCAAGAGCTGGTAAATATTTACTTTGCGCCTGAAAATTAAGATCGCTTGGCACCGTACTTTTAGCCAGTACAGTAATACCCAAGCCTTCTTTTAAAGCGGCAATAAGGCCGGTTAAATCGGCATTGCTGTAAACAATACGGTATTTGATATTGGCACTTTTAAGTGCATCTGTAGCGCGGCGCCTATAAATACAGCCCTCGGGTGCGGTGACTAAGGTTACTACCTCATTTTTTGCCTGTGCTAGGTCGCCCACCCATACTAGCTCGTCTTGCATAAAAATAGGGAACTTGTCTGAATTAAGGCGCTCGTTAAGTGCTAAAACAAGATCAAATTGATCTTGCCTTGAGGCTGACAGTAAATGTTTACTTAAGCGCGATTTAACCTCCAGCGATACCTCAGGATAAAGCGAGACAAAATCACCAATAATAGAGGGTAAAATACGTGCTGCAAATTCGCTAGGAATACCCAAGCGCACTTTACCGGTTATGCTTTCTGAGGTGAACTGCTGCAAAATAGCATCGTTATACTGCATCATTTGTTTTGCCATAGGCAAAAGTAGCTCACCGTACTGATTAAGCACTTGGCGCTGGCCCTGCTTTTTAAATAATTTATAACCGAGTAAATCTTCAAGGCGTTTAATTTGCAAGCTTACCGCAGGTTGCGATAACCCCAGAAGGTCGCCGGCTTTTGCAAATCCACCTACCTCAACAACCATTACAAAGGTACGCAAACTGTCGGTTGATATGTTTTTCATATTTAAAATTACAATTTATATAGCTACATATATAAGTATTATTTATCAATTGATAAATAATTACAATTTGTTGTTGTCACAGTGGCGCAATATACTTTTGGTATCAAAAATACACAGGTGTTTGTTATGACTTTTAACCCAATAATGTTTGCCCGCCACAGCAATGCTGCAAGTGCAGTTACCAATGCCGTGCAAGCAAATAACAACCTCGTTGTAATGGATTTTAGTGGCAGTGAAACCAGTATATTTTTAAGCACTATTTTAGGGTTAGATCTCACAAAGCTTACAGCCAGCGGTTTAGGCCTAAAAGGCACGCTTGATGGCGATTTAAATTCTGATTACAGCTTTGCCGTTTATTACTTTAGCGAAACCGCATTTAGATTTGTATTACCGCACAGCGCAAGCTTGCAATTACAAGCACTGATAAACGAGCAGCAACTTCGTTTTGATATTGATTATGTACTACGTAGCGACCTTGCAACCCTTGCGCTGTGTGGAGCAAACGCATTTGATACCTTAATTAGCGCATTTAAATTAACGCCAGGGCTGCGTTTATCAAACCCACAACTATGTTATGGCGCGCAAAGCGGCGAAGTATTTATTACCGCCATAGATAAAAACGACGAACAGCACTTTGTGTTAGTAGCCAAGCAACAAGAACTACAAAAATGGCAACACCACTTACAAGCACAAGGTTTTGCCCTAATGCAAAACGAAGCTGCCTAATACATAAAATAACCGGTAAACATAACCGTGTTTGCCTGTTTAGTTAAATCTATTTAAGCCACGCCCGCACAGGGTTAATTTAAAAGTGAAGGAATGTTATGACTTCTAAAACTGTACTACATGCTAAGCACCTTGAAGCAGGCGCAAAAATGGTTGATTTTCATGGCTGGGAAATGCCAATCAACTACGGCTCACAAATAGAAGAACACAATGCAGTGCGTACCGATGCAGGTATGTTTGACGTATCACACATGACCATTGTTGATATTGAAGGCGAACAAGCAAAAGCATTTTTACGTAAATTAGTAGCAAACGACGTAGCAAAATTAACCGTACCAGGTAAAGCGCTTTACACTGGCATGCTTAACGAGCAAGGCGGCGTAATCGACGATTTAATTATTTACTACTTTAGCGAAACGTTTTATCGCTTAGTGGTAAATTCTGCCACCCGCGAAAAAGATTTAGCTCACTTAGCTAAAGTATCTGCCGACTTTACAGTAACCGTAACTGAGCGCCCAGAGTTTGCAATGATTGCAGTACAAGGCCCTAATGCAAAAGCAAAAACAGCCACTCTTTTAAATGCCGAGCAACAAGCAGCCGTTGAAGGCATGAAGCCATTTTTTGGTGTACAAGTAGGTGATTTATTTATTGCCACAACGGGTTATACTGGCGAAGACGGTTACGAAATAGTAGTACCGAACGAGCAAGCAGCCGATTTATGGCAACAACTGCTAGATGCAGGTGTAGCGCCAGCCGGTTTAGGTGCACGCGACACGCTACGCTTAGAAGCAGGTATGAACCTTTACGGCCTAGATATGGACGAAAGCGTATCGCCACTTGCAGCTAACATGGCATGGACCATTGCATGGGAACCAGAAGATCGTGACTTTATTGGTCGTGACGTACTTGTTAAGCAACGCGCCGAAAAAAGCACCCATAAACTTGTTGGTTTAGTGCTTGAAGAAAAAGGCGTATTGCGTAGCGGCTCAAAAGTAATTGTTGAAGGTGGTGAAGGGGTAATTACCTCAGGTACTTTCTCACCAACACTTGGTTTTAGTGTAGCCCTTGCACGTGTACCGCGTTCAACAGGGGATACAGCCCAAGTAGAAATGCGCAAAAAATTAGTTAACGTTAAAGTAGTAAAGCCTAGCTTTGTACGTAACGGCAAATCAATCATTTAAAAATTTGGTTATACCAATCACAATAATTATTGTGATTGGTATCCTCCCAATCTAAACCAAAGGAACAAAATAATGAGCAATATCCCTAGCGATTTAAAATACGCCTCTTCTCACGAGTGGGTTCGCAACGAAGGTGACGGTACATTTACTGTGGGTATTTCTGAGCATGCGCAAGAGCTGCTTGGCGACATGGTATTTGTAGAACTACCAGAAGTAGGCGATGCAGTAGATGCGGGCGAAGATTGTGCAGTAGCAGAGTCGGTTAAAGCTGCATCAGACATTTACGCACCAGTTGGCGGCGAAATTGTAGCGATTAACGAAGAGCTAGAAGACGCACCAGAAACGGTTAACAACGACCCATACGGTGACGGCTGGTTATTCCGCATTAAAGCAACTGACGAGTCAGAGCTTGAAAACCTACTTAGCGCAGAAGACTACGCTAACACAATCGACGAAGAGTAATACTCTAAGTAGATGACAAAAGCCCCATTCACTGTTTTTGGGGCTTTTATGATTTAACGGCCTACTTCCCATACACAGTACGTTATTAAATCATCACATATTTTAATCAATACTAATTACCCGTTAGTATTTAGGATCATAGGAATCTAGACGCATGTCAAACGCCAAATCTCTTGAACAGTTAGAGCAAAAGCAAGATTTTATTCGCCGCCACATTGGGCCAAGCCCGGCACAAGTAAGCGATATGCTAAGTGCTTTAGAAGTATCAAGTGTGCAAGAGCTGATCGACCAAACTGTACCTGCAAGCATTCGCTTAGCGCAGCCATTAACAGTTGGCGAAAGCCGTACTGAAGTTGAAACACTAAGCTACTTAAAATCGGTAGCAAGCAAAAATAAAGTTTTCAAATCGTACATTGGCCAAGGCTACCACCCAACGCACGTACCGCACGTAATTTTACGTAACGTACTAGAAAACCCAGGTTGGTATACTGCGTACACGCCATACCAGCCAGAAATTGCGCAAGGGCGTTTAGAGTCGTTATTAAATTTTCAAACTATGACCCTAGATTTAACAGGCCTAGATTTAGCAAGTGCCTCGTTGCTTGACGAATCAACCGCTGCTGCTGAGGCTATGGGCCTTGCAAAACGCGTATCTAAAGCTAAAAAAGCCAATGCCTTTTTTATTGCCGACGACGTACACACACAAACAATCGACGTAGTAAGCACCCGTGCTGAGCAGTTTGGTTTTGAAATAATTGTAGGTAAAGCAGAAGATGCCGTTAACCACGACATTTTTGGCGCACTTTTCCAATACCCATCTACAACAGGTGAAGTAGTCGATATAACCGACCTAATTGCTGGCGTACAAAGCAAAAAGGCCATTGCCTGTGTTGCTGCCGACATTATGAGCTTATTACTACTAAAAGCACCGGGTAAATTAGGTGCCGACGTAGTACTTGGTTCGGCTCAGCGTTTTGGTGTACCTATGGGTTACGGCGGACCACACGCTGCATTTTTTGCAACGCGTGATGCTTACAAACGTTCATTACCAGGGCGTATTATTGGTGTATCTAAAGACCGTTTAGGTAACGACGCACTCCGTATGGCCATGCAAACGCGCGAACAACACATTCGCCGCGACAAAGCCAACTCAAATATTTGTACAGCGCAGGTACTACTTGCCAACATGGCCGCGTTTTACGCGGTGTACCACGGCCCACAAGGCTTAAAAACTATCGCGCAGCGTATACATCGCTTTGCTGATATTTTAGCTGCAGGCCTAAAAGCTAAAGGTGTAGCACTTAAACACAGCACCTGGTTTGATACGCTAACAGTAGTGAGCGACAGCAAAGATGACGTAATAGCACGTGCTCTTGCCAAAGGCGTTAACTTTGCCACAAACCACGACGGCGAATACTCAATTTCGGTTTCAGAAACCACCACCCGCGCCGATGTAGCTGAGCTATTTGATATTGTACTAGGTGAAGGCCATGGCCTAAGCGTAGATAGTATTGCAGCCGATATTGAAGCAAACGGTAGCGACTCTATTCCAGCTAGTTTAGTACGTGATGACGAAGTATTAACGCATCCAAACTTTAACAGCTACCACAGCGAAACAGACATGCTTCGCTACATTAAGCGACTAGAAAACAAAGATTTAGCGCTTAACCACTCAATGATCTCGCTAGGTTCATGTACCATGAAACTAAACGCGACCGCTGAGATGATCCCAATTACATGGCCTGAATTTGCAAACTTGCACCCATTCTGCCCGCTCGATCAGGCCGAAGGTTACCAAATAATGATTAACGAGCTGCACGACTGGCTAGTTAACATTACTGGGTACGATGCGGTTTCACTACAGCCAAACTCTGGCGCACAAGGTGAATACGCAGGCTTAATTGCTATTCGTAAATACCACGAGTCACGCGGCGATGCACACCGTAACGTATGTTTAATTCCAAGTTCAGCGCACGGTACTAACCCTGCATCTGCGCAAATGGCCAGCATGAAAATTGTAGTGGTTGATTGCGATAAAAACGGTAACGTAGACATGGCCGACCTAAAAGCGAAAGCTGAAGAAGTGTCTGAAAACTTATCGTGCATTATGATCACATACCCATCTACACACGGCGTTTACGAAGAAACCATTCGCGAAATTTGTGACATTGTGCACGAGCACGGCGGCCAAGTTTACATGGACGGCGCAAACATGAACGCGCAAGTAGGCGTAACAAGCCCAGGCTTTATTGGCTCAGACGTATCGCACTTAAACTTGCATAAAACGTTTTGTATTCCACACGGCGGCGGCGGCCCAGGTGTAGGCCCAATTGGTGTTAAATCGCACCTTGCGCCATTTATGCCAAACCACAGCGTAATTAACGTACCGGGCACAAACATTAACAACGGTGCAGTATCAGCAGCGCCTTACGGCTCAGCCGCTATTTTACCTATTTCATGGGCTTACATTACCATGATGGGCTCAGAGGGCTTAAAACAAGCCACCGAAATGGCGATTGTGAATGCTAACTACTTAACGCACGAGTTAAGCCAGCACTTCCCAATTTTATACCGTGGCCGTAACAACCGCGTTGCGCACGAATGTATTGTTGACCTACGCCCACTTAAAGAGCAATCAGGCATTACTGAAATGGACGTAGCTAAGCGCTTGCAAGATTACGGCTTCCATTCACCTACCATGTCGTTCCCAGTAGCGGGCACGTTAATGATTGAGCCAACTGAATCTGAGTCAAAAGGCGAGATAGACCGCTTTATCGAAGCTATGGTGTCAATCAAAGGCGAAATCGACAAAGTAATCTCTGGCGAATGGTCAATCGAAAACAACCCGCTCGTGTTTGCACCGCACACACAAGCAGACGTACTTGGTAACGAATGGGACCGCGCGTACGACCGTTTTTACGCTGCATTCCCAGTGCCTTCGGTAGCTAAAGACAAGTTCTGGCCAACCGTTACACGAATAGATGACGTATACGGCGACCGTAACTTAGTTTGTTCATGCCCAGCGGTTGAGACTTATCGCGACTAATTTTTGAACTTTAATGGGTAGTAAGTTCCATTATAGTTTGGGAATTTATCAAAATTATAAAAGCCGTTGCAGCCATGTAACGGCTTTTTTGTGTTTAAGCGCTTTAGATACACAGCTTACTGTCGTTTTGGCGAAGCCCAAATAGCAGGGTAGTTATTAAATAAGTTAATAACTGAAGATGGTAAAATCAAACTACAACTTGAAAGATTGCCTAATAATTTCATGTGTGAAGTCTTGATTTGATCCTTTTCTCCTAATATTGCGACGTTGTCTATTATTAAAGTGTTCAGCTCAATTAAGCCAGTTCGAAATTTCAATTTATATTATTTTACCAATGAGCAGCTGAAAAATTAATTGCATATTATTTAATACCCGATAAAATATTTTAATATCGACAAGGACTGTGGGTAATCTTCATAATAAATTACACATTATTCCTCCAAAAACAATCATATTTCAAGAGGTTATTGTGTCAATCATTGACAAAATTCAAAGCTTCAGCGCGAAAATTCAGCCCTTTTTTGATCAATTTGGTGCGCACAAAGTACATCTATCTCCTGAAGTATTCGGGTGTTTAAAGAATAACGGTGAGCCAATTGGCAATCAATTGATTTTACGTAGTCTTAGCTTCTCAGATGGTAAGCCACGTAGAGATTTTGTTTATACAGATCCCGATGGCAGTTTTAGGTTTCCTGAAAAAACGATTCGTTCTGATGAACCCAGCGTACCATTCAAAGAAATATTTACTAACCAATACATTACCACCACCATTAATAGAAAAAAATTTATTATTTGGCGAGCAACATTAATAGGGAAAAATCCTATTAATGAATTTACCAGTAAATTAAGTTCTCTTAACGCTGATATAACTAATGAGGCTATTTTATTTAGCTTTTCTAGTAGTCGAGAAGAAATGAGTTTAGAGGGGACTTCAATTTGTCGTTGGGATAAAGATTTTGAAGTTATTGATGTTGATAAACACCTAAATCTTACTAGTGATAAAGTTAAATAAAAATATAAGGAAATAATTATGATGCAAGTTTTAACTCCTTCATTAGCAGCTAGGTTTGCTGCAATATCATATTCAACTGACACAACTGATGGTGTCGAGGGCTCCGCTTATTATGGAGCTTTGTCTAGACACTTTGATTTTGATAGCGATCCAGTAAAAGGCATAAGCGGTTCTATTCTAGAAAGAGTACTTCGTCATCGTACTCCGTTTGGTTGTATTGCTAAAGGGAAAACGAACGCGTATAAGGGGCAGTATGTACTAGCGCTTAGAGGCACAGCAAAAATGCGCGATTGTATTACTGATTTACATTGTGGTATTTCCACTGGTCCCAATAACCAAAGTGTACACGCAGGATTCAATCAAACATTTAACTCGCTTAAATCACAGTTAGAGCAGTATTTTTCTAATAATCCTACTGCTCCCGTTCATGTTGTTGGCCATAGTTTAGGTGGTGCATTAGCTAATTTAGCTGCTAACTGGTTGAAGCAACGCTTCAAAGTACCTGTTAAACTCTATACTTTCGGGGCTCCGCGAGTCGGACTATTAAATTTTTCAATTCATACACAAAATGCTTTACAAGGGGTTTACCGCTGTGTACATGCTGGTGATCCTGTACCAATGGTGCCTGTATGGCCTTTTGTACACACTACTTATGAATATATTTTAAATTCATCCCCTTCAATATCACCAGGTGCGCATAGTATGTCTGATCCAACACCGGGGTATTTGAATACGGCATCAAAATATAGAACTTTTGAAGATATACAAAAGGGATTTGAACTACGCCACCAAGAAGCCACACGTCTTGAATTTGAAAAACGTCATCAAGCTAGTTTCACTGCCCTTTGGGCTAGGAAAATAGGTGCAGCACTTCTTGATTTTTTAAATAAGATAGGTGCGCTTAGCGCACTACAAGTTAGTGTTACAGGTTTGTTAACTGTTTACGATGCCATTGCGTCTTATTTAGCTAACGAAGTTGAAACCTCGCGAGCTTATGCTGCAGAGGTAAAAGGTATAGTAGGTCATATGTATGTTTTCTGTGGTTTACCAGCAAGTAAACTTATAGATTTTAGTTACCGTGGCATCCGTACTATTTTAAAAAAAATGCTTATTAAACTTTCTCAGCTGGCTAAATTTTCAATTGAATTAGCAAGTCATACAGCTCATTTGATGGTTTAAATAAAAACCGAGAAGGCTGTAAATAGAAAAGAAGACAAGATTTTTTGTTATTTTAATTGCAAATAAGGGCAATTTTATTGCCCTTATTTAATCGTCAGGGCCTTTTAAGGTAAACACTAAATGTTTACGCATATCTTTTAAAATCACGCCTTTTTTAAGCATTGCGGCGCTTAAGCGTTTTTGCCATTTTAATAAATCAGGCTCTGCGGCTGCTAAAGCTTGTTCGTTTTCGAACTGAAAACAAAGCAGTAGTGAACTTGGAAATAAGTGATATTCCACATCAAACCAGCACTGCAACATACCAGGGATTTCTTCGCGACCTTGCGCTTCTATTTTATCGGCAACGTTAAGCACAAGTGCTTGTTGTTTTACTTGCACTGCAGAGAGTTTTTTCATTATTAAAATCCAAATTAGCGGCTAATAGATACAGCCAGAGTGCGGGCATTATACGCAAGCTTGTAGCTATGCAACAACCGTAGGTTGGTTTGAGCGAAGCGAAACCCAGCTCAAAACTAATTGAATTACTATTACCCCTACAAAAAATAACGATTTTCACACCGAAAATAAAAACGACGCTATTCTGCTAAAAGCTAAAAGCTAAAAGCTAAAAGCTAAAAGCTAAAAGCTAAAAGCTAAAAGCTAAAAGCTAAAAGCTAAAAGTGCTCATATAGTAAACACTTTCGCCCTATGCTTTAATATTAAAAAAGGGAGGGCGTTATGCGTAAAAATCTATTTTTATTTAATAAACACTTTGCTGCAATGGTTGCGCTAGGGGCTTTAGCTGCGCCGTTACCTGTATTGAGTAACGAGCCTGGGGTATTAGTTGAGCAGCTTTGTGCCAGTTGCCATAGTTTAAACAACCTTGAGCGCAGTGCGGGTTATAGCCAAGCGGATTGGCAAACACTCATAAGCTATATGGTTGATACCGGCGAGGGTACTGCGCTTAGTAAAGATATTAGCGCGTATTTAGCTAAGCATTACCCTGTTAACACTAAGCGCGAGTCAACGGTGGTTAAAGGCGATTTAAAACTTAGCTTTAAATACTGGCAAGTGCCTACGCTTGGGCAACGCGCTCGCGACCCTGTGCAAGGTAAAAACGGGCTTATTTGGTGGGTTGGCCAGTGGGGCAATATTTTAGGTAGGTTAAACCCTAAAACCGGTGAAATGAAAGAGTACACGTTGCCAAGTGGTACGTATGCGCACAGTGTATCGCTTGATAAAAACCAAACCCCTTGGTTTTTAGGTAATAAAAATGGCACGGTTGGGTATTTAGATTTAAAAACCGAAAAATTTAAAGTGTATAAAATGCCTGATAAAAACGCCCGTGACCCGCATACAGGCGTGTTTGATGATGCGGGTATATTTTGGTTTACCCTGCAGCACAGCAACATGATTGGCAGGCTAAACCCTAAAAGCGGTGATATTAAACTTGCTACTTTACCCACTAAAGGCTCGCGGCCTTATGGTATAAAGCTTGATTCAAACGGGACGCCGTGGGTGTCGTGTAATGGCAGTAACTGTTTGGTTAAAGTTGATAAAAACACCATGGAGCTTAGCGAAATAAAACTCCCAGGTGCTAAAACACATACTAGGCGCCTTGCTATTACGCCTGATGATATGGTGTTTTATGTAAACTCTGGCATGGGTAAACTTGGACGCTATAACCCCAAAAACGGTAAAATAACGCAGTGGGATAACCCCAGCGGCGAAAACAGCCACCCGTATGCCATTGAATATGCCGATAATGCTATTTGGTTTAATGAGTCGGCTAAGCGCCCCGAAACGCTGGTTAGGTTTGATTTAAAAACTCAAACCATGCAAAGCTGGCAAATTCCGAGTAAAGAAGGGGTTTACTCTGGCTTAATTAGGCACATGCGTATGGGCAATAACGGCTTAATTATTCATCAAACGGCTACTAATCAATTAGCCGAAATTACTTGGTCTAAGTAATTGAGTTTATTAACGCGTTATATAGAGCCGCTAAGCGTTAGTGTATTTATTTATGTGGTAGGAGTTTTTTACAACGGTTAGCAATATTTACTGTGTAAATGAAAGCAGTAGTTTGGGTTTGTTCTTTAACTTATTGATTAGTAATAATAATTTAAGTGGTTTAGGTTTTGCTTAGTAATAGCTGTATTTTTTAAATAAATAAAGGAGTTATTATGAGCACGGTTATTACTGGGTTATTTGAAAGCGCATCACAAGCAACACTGGCTATTTATAGATTAGAAGCATTAGGTATTAATGAAGCTGATATAAGCATTGTTGCCAATGACTCATACGCAAAGGAAGACTTTGCCTTAGACGAGGGAACCAAAGCGGCTGAAGGCGGCATTGTTGGTGCAGCGTCTGGAGGTATTATTGCTGCAATTGTTGGCGGTTTTACTGCCGTAGGTACCGTGGCAACCGGTGGTACAGGTTTATTAGTAGCTGGCCCTTTAGTGGCTGCATTTGCCGCCGGCGGTGCAGGTGCTGCCGTTGGCGGAAGTTTAGGCGCTGCTATTGGTGCGTTTATTCCTGAGCACGAAGTTAAATTTTACGAAGACGCCATTGAAAAAGGCTCTATATTAATTGGTGTTAAGTACAACAGCGATAACAAAAGCGCGATTGAAGAAATACTTAAAAATGCAGGCGCGAGTAGTGTGTCTACCGCGTAAAGCTAATTAGTTTAAAGTAATAAAAAAGGTGAAACTTAGTTTCACCTTTTTTTATGCTTTTTTTACGTTGTACTTGAGTAGCTATTGGCTTACTTAGATTTACGTTTGTCGAGCACATAATGTACGGCCATTCTTGCCACGCCTGCACCAATGCCAGATACCACCGCCCATGTAACGGCTTCTTTAAGATCTGTATGCTCGCTCGGCTTGTCTTTTGGGGCGGGCTCGTTGGTTACCTTTTCCCACGATTTTTGTAAACTTTTTCTGGTTAGCATGCCAGCTGATGCGGCGGCTAGGCCTATACCTAGTGTTTTAATTAGTTGCTTGTTACTCATAATTCCCTCGATTGTTTAATAGCGATAGGGTCATCTATAACCCGTTTAATAACACTAGTATGTTCAGCAATTAGTATACCGATAGCGCAGCAGGCGTGGTGAGCATGGTTTATTTTAGCGTGTGCATGTGCCGCGTATTTTGATTAAACGCGCTGTGCTATTGGCTTAGCGCGGTATTCGTAAATGCACTATTGAGTGTTTAAGCTGTTTTTTACCCGTTTTGAGCGGTACTTAGTATTAGGCGGGTGAGCGTGTTAAGCCTGTAAAGTTGTCATTTCTTTTGTAAATTTGTACCAGTTTTTGTATAGCGTTTAAGCAAAAACACGCAGTAAATTTTAAGTATGTGTAGTGGTTAATTATCTAGCTTTGTTTATTTTATTTTTAATCAATGCGTTACGTTTAGCGCAGGTGAAATTTTTTGCCTACAGTGAGCTTGGTATAGAGATTGTACCTAATAACTGAGCAGTCGCGTTATTTACAAAACAGATACTACATAAGGAGAGCACGATGAATTGTTTACACTTTGATTCAACCGCTAAAAAAAGCGTAACACGTATTTTTAAACCAGCTTGCGCCATATTATTTACCGCTGCAATGCTACAAAATAGCGCATTGGCGAATGTAGATGTTGATATGCATGCAGTAAGTAAGTCGGGGCAAGGTGAGTTACTTGGCACCGTTACACTGACAGAAAATGAGCACGGGGTGGTATTTACCCCTGCGCTTAAAGGCTTAACGCCTGGGCAGCATGGCTTTCATGTACATCAATATGCTAGCTGCGAGCCAAAGCAAAAAAACGGTAAAGTTGTACCTGCCGGTGCCGCTGGTGGGCACTTTGACCCTAACAGCGCTAAACACCACGATGAACCGTGGAGTAATGGCCACCTAGGCGATTTACCTGCGTTATTTGTAAATGAGCGCGGCGAAGCTAAATCGCCTGTTTTAGCGCCAAGGCTCAAGCTTGAGCAGCTTAAACAACACGCAGTGATGATCCACAAAGGGGGCGACAATTATGCCGACGAACCCAAGAAATTAGGTGGCGGCGGTAAACGTGTTGCGTGCGGCGTAATTAAGTAATACGGAGATTATTTATGCCTTATCAAAACACAAGCGAGTTACCGGAGTCGGTAAAAAGTAACTTACCTAAACATGCCCAAGAGATATATCAAGAGGCGTTTAATAGCGCGTGGGATACCTACGAGGACCCAAGCGATAGAAAAAACGACGACGACCGCGAAACCACAGCGCATAAAGTAGCTTGGTCTGCGGTTAAAAATAGCTACAGTAAAAATGATAATGGAAATTGGGTTAAGTCGAGTAATTAGTTACTGGTACAAGTAAAAAACCAATGCATAAAAAAGCCGCTACAAAAGTTGTAGCGGCTTTTTTATAGCGCAATTAGGCTACTCGCTTTTGTGTTTGCGGCGTTTATAAAAGGCAAAACCACCCACTACACACGCTAATATAACTGCCATAATAATAGTAAATGCCCACGGCCCAAAATTAGCAATGGCAGGAAGTGCAAGGGCAGTAACAATACCGCCGCCAACCACAGGCTCATAAAGTGGTTGTTTGTAACTAAAGGGGCGAATATGCTCGCTTGGGTTTGAGGTAGCCTGTTTTAGCATTAACAGTCCAACCGCCGTAGTGCCCATAGATTGCCCAAGCTCGCCAATTCCTCTCACTTTCCAATCTTTTGGGAAAAACCACCCACCAAAGAAAAAGTAAATAGCTGCGCTATAGGCAACCCCCACCGCGCCTAAAATTAAAATACTTTGCCAATATTTAGCAAGTACCGATAAGTTAAGTGCACCCAGTGCGGCAATTATTAGTAAATCGAGGGAGAGGTTAGAAAGCAGATTTATTTGATAGTGACTAATTAAGTTACCCATGCCTGATTTATTAAGCACTATTTGCACCACTAAACCCACCATCATCGCAATGGGGAATAAAGGCATGTACTCAAGTATTTTTACCGATGAATCGGCAAAAAGGCTTTTTTCGGCTACTTGTAAGCCACTAAGAATAAGCCAAGCAACAATAACAACCGTGCCTAAAATAGCAAAGTGCAGGCCAAACGGGCGGTCTTTTACCTCTACTTTTTCGTCGTGGCTAATTTCAAGTTCTTGGTCGCCCCCATCGGTGCGATTAGACATAATAGTCCCTAACACGATGGCGCTTATAAGGCCTATTGTTGCTATACCTAACCCCAAGTCCATACCTTTTGCAAAATCGATACTTTCAAAAGTGGATTGCAAGCCAGCTACGGTGCCATGCCCGCCCTGAAATCCCACCGCAATGAGTGCGCCGGCAACTTCGTTGGTATCAAATAAAGGGGCAAGTACTAATAATGCCGTGATCATACCCACCACATATTGGCCTATGGCAATGCTGTAGCCAAAGCTTAAATTGGGTAGGCTTTGGTTTAGCGATTGTTTAATTGTAGGTATTTTTTTACCTAAAAATAAACCTGCAAACACCACTACAATTAAATACCCAGGTAACTCCTTCCATATGCTTGTGACCTTTTCATCTATCCATAAATTAGTGCCTTGGAGCGACAAATTAATATAATCACCAAGTAATTGTGGCCCTAATAAAAGAGCTAATACGCCAGCAATTAACGATGAGGGCACAATTAAGCCCTTTAAAAATGTGTACTTAATTAAATTACCTAGCGTTAAAAAAAAGGCCAGTAGTAGTAACGACTTAAAAAATATAGCTATATCCATAACTGATTTAACCTATGTTTTATGCTCCTTTAAACTACTCACTAATAAAAAGAGCTATACATGTTTGAGTGCTAAATACGCTAAGTAGCAATATATATTCCAGCGATTTTTAAATTTTAAGTTATTGATAATTCTATTTTAAATATTTAATGCTGAATTGAGTGCAACGGCTTTACAGAGTGTTTGTATAATTTTCAAACTAAAGTGTTAGGTAATTACACAGGGAGCGCGCTAAACACTCGTGTGAGTTTCGCTTAAATGTGCGTTACTATTTGGCAAAATTAAGTTTGTTTAAACCCATTGGGATTACGTTGAATTATTTAGCTCACCTTTACTTTGCACAACCAACTGCCGATTCACACTTTGGCAATTTACTAGGTGATTTTGGTGGACGCAGGCACGCAGAATACCTGCCCAATAGCGTTAAAAGTGCACTAGAAAACCATTACTTAGTCGATAAATTTACCGACTCACACCCGTTAGTAAAAACCACTAAACAGTACTTTTCGCCCGAGCGAAAGCGCTTTGCGGGCGTAGCGATTGACGTGCTGTTTGATCACTTTTTAATTAGGCATTGGCAGCAATTTAATAAACATCCTTTAAATGATTTTAAACGCATCAGCTACGCACTTTTAAATGAGCGCATAGCAGTTATGCCACCGCGCATGCAGCACGTTGTAACCAGCATGACTACAAACGATTGGTTTAAAGAATACGAAACTATAGAAGGGGTAGGGCTTGCGCTTGATAACATAGCCAAACGCATTCGTTTTACTAATAATTTTGCAGGTTCCGCTGAGGATATAGCGCAAAACTACCATGAGTTAGAAGCGGTATTTTTAGCATTTTTTCCTGAGTTAATTGAACATGTTAATGAACATGCCTTAGAAAGGGCGTATTAAAAACAATGCTTAAATGTGTTTAATATTGAACGTGCATTATTACGTGTACTGCTAGTTTATTTTTTAAATTTCGCGGCTCTATTATTGCCACTTGTATAGCTTAAAGGATTAACTAAATATGGATTTTTCTACGATTTTGGTCACGCTATTAGGCCAACTTTGGTACTTTATACCGCTGTTTATTTGTATTGGGGTTTTTAAAACACCTTGGTTTAAAGGAGCGATGGGAGAGTGGCAAGTTAATGTGCTAATTAAACTGTTTTTAAATAAGGCAGATTACACGTTAATTAAAAATGTGACGCTGCCTACTTTTGAAAACGGCATTGAAAATGGCACTACGCAAATTGATCATATTATTGTGTCTGAGTTTGGTGTGTTTGTGGTGGAAACTAAAAACATGAAAGGTTGGATTTTTGGTTCAGCAAATCAAAAAATGTGGACACAAAAAATTTTTAAACACTCATCAAAATTTCAAAACCCCCTGCATCAAAACTACAAGCATTTAAAAACACTTGAGTCGTGTTTAGGTATAAACAGTAACGCATTATTTTCGGTTATTATTTTTATTGGCGACAGCACATTTAAAACTAAACTACCTGAAAATGTTAGATTTGCACGCGGCGGTATTGAGTACATTAAAAGTAAAACCGAGCGAGTACTTAGTGCTAATACTAAAAACGATATAGTAAATACAATTGAAAGAGGAAAATTAAAACCAAGTTTTAAAACAAATCGCCAACATGTAAGCCATGTAAAAACGATTATTGAACAAAAGCAGGCGCCAAAAAAAGAACGCTCAGAAACTCAGATATGCTCACGTTGCGGTGAGAAAATGGTACTACGTAAAGCAAAGAAAGGTACTAATATAGGAAATACGTTCTTTGGCTGTAGTGCATTCCCTAAATGTAGAAATAGTGTTGAGATTTAAAAGGAAGTAGATTTTATGCCTGATGTAACGGCATTGTTTTATATAGCTATTATGGCTTTTTATTTATTACACAAAAACGAAGAAGCCAAAATATTAGTCCCCGTAATTGGCTTTGCAGCAATCCCCCTTTTTAGCAACGATTACTGGCAATGGTTTCAGCTTAGTGCGGCACTGAGTGTTGTGGTTATAGTGATAGAAAAAGAGAAAGCAGGGTATACAGGCGGTGGTGCAGTCTCGGCATTTGCTGCATTTTTTATTGGTGCTTTATTAGTTAGTATTTTTATACACGCGACTTCATCCGCTGTTAATAGTGTTAGCACTGCCAATTTTAGTTTTGAAACCCCACTCAATTATGAATGGCCTAGGGAAGTTGTAATTTTATATGCGTCTGCGTTTATAACTGCATTGCTTGGGATATTGTTTAACGTTCGTATGCTTGTAGCTTTTTATGGCGCAGTAATTATTGCGTGTTTACTTGCTGTTTTACCTCACTTTTGTGGCTCTTTTTTATATGGCTTAGCATTAAGTATAATTATTATTGTAGTTACTTTTGCCGTGGCATTTATTAAAAAGGCACAAGAAGAAGCGCGCTTTATATTTGCTTATATTGGTGCAGGGTTAATACAAGTGAGCTGTTTGGTTAAGTACTTTAGCTAACTATTTTTTGTTATTTGAACGATTGCTCAAGTTGTGGTTTAATTGTAGCTACTACTTTTAGGAGCGTTTTATGATCAAATTTTATTTTCACCATACACCTAACCCTATGAAGGTTGCTTTGTTTTTAGAAGAAACAGGGCTGCCGTTTGAACTTGTGCCACTTGATACCTTAAAAGGTGAGCAACACGCACCTGAGTTTAAAGCCATCAATCCTAACGCAAAAGCACCTGCCATTGTTGATGGTGAAACACGTGTGTTTGATTCGAACGCTATATTAATGTACCTAAGTGAAAAACACGGTAAGTTAGCAGGTAAGCCAGAGAATCGCGCCGAAATGCTTTCATGGTTAATGTTTATTGCATCGGGCCTTGGGCCGTATTCGGGGCAAAGTGTGCATTTTAGACACATGGCGCCTGAGGGGCTTGATTACGCAGTTAACCGCTACTTGCGTGAGGCGCAGCGCCATTACGAAGTGCTTGATGCACACCTTGAAGGTCGCGACTTTATAGTGGGCGATGAATACACTATTGCTGATGTATCTGCTTGGGGTTGGATTGATAAAGCGCCAGTAGTACTTGGTGAAGAAGGCCTAACGCCATACCCTAATTTAAAGCGTTGGTTTGAAAGCATTGATAGCCGCCCAGCGGTTGCGCGTGCACGCAAAATTGGCACCGATGTCGCCTTTAAAAAAGAGTTTGATGAAGAAGCCAAACGTGCGTTTTTCCCATCTAACTACCCGAAGAGCTAACGCTTAAAAAGTAAAAAAGGGCAATTAATATTGCCCTTTTTTTATGTATATTAATTGCTTAGCTTTATTATAATGCCACTAAGCTTTGCGTGAGCATTGCTTTAATTTGTTTAACTATGTTGGCTTCTGTTTCTGGTTCAAATTGTTGAATACGCGGGGTATGGATATGCCCAGTAGGAATGCTCGAATTTAGCGCGTCACGCAGGCGAATACTACGATACGATATTTCGTTAGACAAATAACCACCCCCGCCGCCATTTACCGCAACACTGTTTTTAAGCGCGCCGTATGAGCCGGCTTTAAAGGTTTTATTAAGTGTAGTTACTTCGCGGTTGTCGATTACTTTATATGGGCCTTTGGCGTTTTGCATGGCGCTTACTGGTAGGCTAAATTTTACAAACTCATTACCAGGCAGTGGGCGGCCATTTAACTTGGGTATAACAGGGCTTGTTTGCGTACCGCCGTAGACAATATTAGCGTTATCAGGCGCGGTTACGCTGCGGCGTTTACCAGGAAAGTGCTCTAAATCAAACTCGGTTCTGCCCATGCTAACCGTTACAACCATGTCGACGTTATTAAGTGCATAGTAGGGGGCAAGGAGTGATTCTATTATACCTTGGTCAAAGTCTTCGTAGCGTACTGGTACCATAACCGTGTTAATTTCGGCGCTAACGCCATTGTAATTAATAACTTGGCCGTCGAGTAACAATGCGGCGACCCCAGATGGGTTGCTTTGGTTGATATTTTTGTCGAGTAAAAAAGGGTCAAATCCGGTAAGTATAATTTTTTTATCACTGCCTGATGAAAAAGCTAAATCGGTGCGGCCTCGGCTGCCCTCTTCAAGCATGCTTAGCAGCGTATTTATTTGCGCGTCAGATAGCTCAACGTTAGCTGCGGTTGTACGTATTACTTTGCTTGAAAGCAAGCGCGCCCAGTAAAGTGCTCGGTCGTCGTAATTGTTAGTTTTAATGATGCGTTGCTTAGCGCTTTCCCACAGCTCAAAACTATAGGTTTGAATGAGCTGCTTTGCCTCTTTAAAGTTACTGAGTGCTTTAAACTGTTGCTCAAAGGTGGTTACTTCTTTATTAAAGGCGTTTAACACAGTAGGCATTGCTGTTTGTGCTTTGCTGATGCGTTGTTCTTCAACGGTGAGTGGATTACTTAAAGCTGCGAATGAAGAGGCCATTAAGCTGGTTGCTAGTAATACTTTGATCATGATACTCCTAATTAAGCCGTTGTTATTTGAGTAACTTACTATCCTACTATTAAACAGTGAGGGCAATTATTTAAAGTTGAATTAACTGATATCTGGTACGGATGGAATGTTACATTATTACATTTTTATGAATTTAGCAAAGCGCCGCACTTCTAGCGGGTTATTTCCTTTACTATAGATTTAATAAAAAAACACGGGAATAAAATAATGGTTTCTAGAAGAGAGTTTTTATTAAGTGCAGGCTCGCTTGCGTTTATTGGCTTATCGCGCAGCGCAATGGGTAACGTTGCTTTACCTGAAGTAACAACAAAGTTACCTGCTTATGGCCCATTAATAGCCGACCCTCAGGCCTTATTAGATTTACCTAAAGGCTTTAGTTATCGGGTTATATCGGCACTTGGCGATAAAATGGATGATGGTTTAGACGTACCCGACCGTGCCGATGGCATGGGTTGTATTGCATTAGATAACGAACGCGTAGCCCTTATACGTAACCATGAGTTACAACCTAAACACATTAATAAAGCGTCTGATTTAATTAGTAATCACAAAACCCCCTTAGCCTATGATTCATTTAAAAATGGTGTAGCTTTGCCTGGGGGTACTAGCCATATTATTTATAACTTAAAAGAGCAAAAACGAGAGCAAGAGTATTTATCGCTGTGTGGCACAATAAGAAACTGCTCAGGTGGTGTAACGCCATGGGGCAGTTGGCTAACCTGCGAAGAAACCGTTATGGATAAAAGCGATGGCTTGTCTCAATCTCACGGTTACATTTTTGAAGTACCAGCCAGCGCCAAAGGCTTAATTAAGCCAGAGCCATTATATGATATGGGCCGCTTTAATCATGAAGCCGCCGCAATAGACCCACAAACCGGTATTGTTTATTTAACTGAAGATAGAGGCGATAGTTTGTTTTATCGGTTTATTCCTCATCATCGCGATAAGTTAAATAAAGGCGGCACATTGCAAGCTATGGTAATTAAAAACCAGCCTCAGTTTGATAGCCGAAATTGGGATTCACCGGCCATGCCACTACACAGCGACCTTTTAGTTGAATGGATAACGCTCACAGACCCTAAAAGCCCAAATGATGACCTACGTAAGCAAGGTTATAAAAAAGGTGCAGCCTTATTTGCACGAGGAGAGGGAATACATTGGGGTAAAAATGAGCTTTATTTTTGCTGTACTAATGGGGGCAAAAAGCAGTTAGGTCAGGTAATGAAGTACACACCTTCAAAAAACGAAGGCACTGAGTTAGAGCAAAATGAGCCTGGTAAAATACAACTATTTGTAGAAAGTACAAACGAGTCGTTATACAACTTTGGTGATAATTTAACGGTAGCACCTAACGGGCATTTAATTGTATGTGAGGATCAATACACAGACACGGTGAATAACCATTTACGCGGGGTAACACCTAAAGGAGAGGTGTATAACTTTGCTAAATTGCATGCGCAAACAGAGCTTGCTGGGGCGTGTTTTTCACCTGACGGGCAAACCTTGTTTGTAAACGTATACATGCCAACTAAAACGTTGGCTATTACTGGTCCTTGGGATAGTTTTAAGCTTTAAAGTGGTAAAAATACAAACGCTTAGCATGCCTATACTAGGCGTTTGTATTTTAACAATCCTTGTAGGTTTACCAAATCCCTTAGCAAGCTTTAATCATCCTTGGTGCATTTACTACATCCTTTATGTAATAAGCAACGGGTCCTTGTAGTTTGCACTTCATCCTGTACCTACTTATGTAACGTATCCTTGTATCTTTATTAGTCCTTTAACTCTTATTAACATTCCTTGTATGGCAAAGTGGGTAATAAATTAATGATTTAGTTTACCTGCAGACGATTCAATGTGTGCACGTACAAACCATTGAAACTGCTCTAAGTCACCTAGCTGGCTGGTGATCATATCCTCTGATACTGGGTCTAATTCAGACAGCGTGCCAATGGCTTTGCGGTGGTCGGCGTTTACGCCACTGTATACTTTGTCTAATGCACCTAAATGCTCTACTACAAAGGCTTTACCTAATGAGTATTCTTCCCATGTGCGGCGATCTACAATTGACTTAGGTGTACCTTGTGGCGTACCGCCTAATGTAGCAATACGCTCTGCGATGGTGTCGGTCATTTCGCGAATAGCATCGACTTGTGGGTCTAACATTTCATGCACACCAATAAAGCTTGGGCCTACTACATTCCAGTGAATATGCTTTAAAGTAAGTTGTAAGTCTAAAAGCGCTACGAGTCGGTTATCGAGTGTTTCAATTGTTTTTTTTGCTGATTCGTTATCCATACCTGGGGCTGTAAATTCAATTGGGTGTTGTGAGTTACTCATAATGTCTCCCGTTGTGTAATTTGTTGTATGTAGCCATTGCTACCATTTAACTTGCAATACATGAAGCAAAGCCTATGCCTACCAAGTTTATTTTTTTAAGTTATTGATATTTAATGTTTTGTTTTTACTTGGGTACGTAAGGTTAAAAAGGGAGAGGCGTAGAATATGAATTTTATGCACTTATTTTTGTAAATTGTGCACAGTAATAAAAAAGCTGTGGCTGTTTATCGAAAGAGTTGAAATTTGTTTATGCTCAATAAGACATAGTCTGTGTAATACAGCTACCTAATGTGCTTAGTCTTACAATTCACGCCGTTATTAAATTGCCTTTAAAGCTCACCTTAATATTGCACGCGCTAAAACCTCTAAATAAAACCCAGTAAATAAGCTAAGCAAGGGTATACAAAATATAAAGGCGCTTATTTATTACCTGCGTAATGATTAATTCAGGTGTTTTATACAGGGCTAACGCTGCTCTTTTAAAGCCGCGCTACTGGGCTTTACTGCTTAGATTTTAAAAATCAGCCTTTGTGCTTATTTAATCTCTTTAGTTGGTGAATGCTCACTGATATACTCCCGCCGCATTTTAATTGGGGTTATGTAAATAAATCATGAATTTTTTAAAAACACTGTTTACAACATCTATACTGCTTTTGTCTCACTCAGCACTAGCAGAAAATTGGAGCGTCACACAGCTTCACACAAATTTTGGCGATGCCTTAAATCCCTTTACCGGGGAGTCGTCATTTACACGCACCTACACCATAGAGCATGCCTCAGAGCATGACTTAGGTGATAACTACTTTTTTATCGACTTTTTAAACGACAGCCTTAGTGATGGTTTTCAAGATACGGGTATATATGGCGAGTGGTACACAACACTTAGCTTATCAAAAGCCTTTGATACCTCTGTGCGTTATGGTGCAATAAAAGACACAGGTTTAGTGTTTGGTATAAACGCCGGTGAAGAGGGGTTAATGAAATATACCCCAGGCATCAAGCTCAGCTGGGATGCCCCAGGCTTTGATTTTTTAACAACTACTTTTGCAGGTTATATTGATGCCAACGGCGGCGTGCAAAAAGATCAGCTAGCCAAGCAAGACAACAGCATTTTTATAGACCTTGCATGGGGTGCACCTTTTACACTAGCTAGCCAAGCATTTTATTTTACCGGCCACGTAGAATATATTTCTGGGCGTGATGACGAACTAGGCAATAAAGTTAATGAGTGGTTGCTTGCTCAACCCGCTGTGCATTGGGATGTAGGGCAAAACTTTAATTTAAACCCGCAGCAGTTGATGGTAGGGGTAGAGTGGCGCTATTGGTACAACAAGTTAGGGACTAATAAAATAGAAAACCAGCCCTTTTTACATGCTATTTGGGTATTTTAAGCAAAGCTTGCTTTGCTAGTCTGATAAAAAAATAGCGCCTTTTGGCGCTATTTTTAGTCAGTGTGGTTGGAACTTTAAGTGGTTGGTTGTTACTCGTAACCACGAGGTTTTTTGGTTTTAATAACTGCAATATAAGCATGCCAACTGGCGTAACTAAGTAAAGGCATAATTACAATAAAGCCCGTGGCACCGGTAGCAAAACCAACAGCTACCAATAAAAATATACAAATTGACCATACCACCATAGCGGCAAAGTTAGTTTTTACAGCGTTCATAGAGCTTATTACAGCGGTCATAATATCTACTCGGCGCTCCATCATTATTTGTGGAGCAAAAGCAGAAAGCGAAAATACAGTCACCAGTAATACCCCTCCTATTATGCTGCCTAACGTTAAAAACGCCGATAACTCTTCCAAGGTGGGATTGGCGTGGCTAGGATATAAAGCATGCACAAGCGCAGCTAAACGCATCCAAGCAATCATGATAACCATTAGCATTATTGCAAAGCCCCATTCGCCTACTGGGTTTCTAAACATCGACTTTATAGAGTGGCTAAGTGTGGGTTTATGACCTTTTTCAAGCTCCCATGCTACATCGTAAAGGCCTGCCGCGAAGGCTGGGCCTATTAATGCAAACGCCACGGTTGCAGGCAGTATTACTAAATATGTACCTGTAAACATTGCCCAGTAAACAATAGCAACAGGAATAAGGGTAAATATTACCCCGTAAATAAGGCTCAATATGGGCGCACGGGTCATGTCTTTAAATGCCAGTGCTAGCCAGTGAAAAGCCGCAAATGTGTTTACCTTATTGCATTCAATGCAGCGGGCAAATTCAGAGTGTTTATTAATCGTATTTGTTGTTGGCATAACAACGCTCCTTAACAAGGTGTCTCTTAAAGGTTTAGAACACATTGGCTTTATTTACAAATTGAACAATATATACGCAATAAAAAATATTTTCGGTCAATTTATGTACTGATTTGTTTTTGTAACTGTTATTGGTGATAAAAATGAAAGGCAAATACAGCGAATAAGTAAAAATTCGTAATTTGGTTAATGAAAAGTTAACATCAAGTGTTTAATGTGATTTTATATTTACAACCAGTCTAACAGGAACAATAAAATGGACGAGATAATAAATAATATTGATGTAAATCAGTATTTGCCGGCAGCAGTAATGTGGGCAACAAATATTCTAATGGCAATTGTTATATTACTAATAGGCTTATGGCTTGCGGGTAAAGTGCGTAATATGATTATTAGTTTATGCCATAAATATACTCACTTTGATGACACGCTGTTTCGCTTTTTAGGCAGTATGGCGCGCTATGTTATTTTAGCGTTTGTATTTATTGCCGTGTTAAACCGCTTTGGTGTGCAAACAGCTTCAATAATTGCGCTATTAGGTGCGGCAGGTTTAGCTATTGGGTTAGCGCTGCAAGGTGCTATGTCTAACTTAGCTGCAGGTGTAATGTTACTTATATTTAGACCTTACAAAGTAAACGACTTTATTGAAGCCGCAGGGCGCTTTGGTAAAGTGACCGAGGTTGATATGTTTACAACTATTTTGCAAACGTTCGATAATCAGCAAGTTATTATCCCAAATAGCCAAATTTGGGGAGCGCAAATTATTAATCATTCGCATCATCCTATTCGTGGCGTAGATATGCACTTTGGTGTGGCATACGATGAAAACACCGACGCTGTTCGCAAAGTTATTGATAGCGTGCTTGAGGCTCATCCATACATACTAAAAGACCCAGCTCCTTTTGTTGAAGTAGAAACACTAAACAACAGCTCGGTAGACTTTTTAGTAAGACCTTTTTGTAAAGGCGAGCACTACTTCGAAATTTTATACACGGTGCCAGAGCTGATTAAAAAAGCCCTTGATGAAAACAATATTGAAATTCCATTCCCACATCGAAAAGTTATTTTAGTTAACGAGAATAAAGATTAAGGCTTAAGCCTAAGAGCACTTTATAAGTGCTCTTTTTTTTGCCTGAAAAAGTTACACACCTGTGTAATTTTTTCTTTTATAAATTACCTCAAATACTACTTTTTTGTCTGTACAGCCCTTTTTTACTAGGTTGGATGGCTGGTCTTTATTTTGCATTTGCATAGTCGCTTTTAGTTTTAAAGCTCATAAAAACTATCGACCCATTAAATCAAATTGTATGAAGGACTAAACATGGCTGAATCATTTAAATACTCAGGCAATAAAGGGCATGGTGGCGAATTACATCAAAAGGCTTCTGATGAATACCCAACGATGACCACCGCGCAAGGGTGCCCTGTTAGCGACGATCAAAACTCACTACGTGCAGGCAAGCGCGGCCCAGGTTTATTAGAAGATCATGTAATGCGCGAAAAGCTGTTTCACTTTGATCACGAACGCATTCCAGAGCGTGTGGTACATGCCAGAGGCTACGGTGCTCATGGTTATTTTGAAACCTACGATACGCTTGAAGATTTAACTTGTGCTGATATTTTTCAGCGCAAAGGTGAAAAAACACCGGTATTTGCACGGTTCTCAACTGTGGCAGGGAATAAAGGGTCTCCCGATTTAGCACGTGATGTTCGCGGGTTTGCTGTTAAATTTTACACCCAAGAAGGAAACTGGGATTTAGTGGGTAACAACATACCTGTATTTTTTATTCAGGATGCAATGAAGTTTCCTGATTTAATTCACTCAGCTAAGGCTGAACCAGACCGTGGTTTTCCACAAGCGCAAACCGCGCACGATAACTTTTGGGACTTTGTAAGTTTATCGCCTGAGTCAATTCATATGATTATGTGGGCCATGTCAGATAGAGCCATACCGCGCTCTTTACGCTTTATGGAAGGCTTTGGTGTTCATACTTTTAAATTTATTAATGCAAATGGCGATGAAAAATTTGTTAAGTTTCATTGGAAACCAAAAGCCGGTATGCAGTCAGTAGTGTGGAACGAAGCGCTTAAACTTAATGGTGCTGATCCTGATTTTCATCGTCGAGACATGTGGGAATCTATTGGTAAAGGCGACTTCCCAGAGTGGGAGCTTGGTGTACAAGTGTTTGATCAGCAATTTGCTGATGAATTTGAGTTTGATGTTTTTGATGCCACCAAGCTTATACCTGAAGAGCAAGTACCCGTAAAAATTGTGGGCCGCATGGTGCTTGACCGTGTAGTTGATAACTTTTTTGCCGAAACAGAGCAAGTTGCTTTTTGTACTCAAAACATTGTACCTGGGCTTGATTTTACACCCGACCCATTACTGCAAGGGCGTAACTTTTCGTATTTAGATACTCAAACCAAACGCTTAGGCGGCCCTAACTTTACGCATATTCCGGTTAATGCGCCTAAATGCCCAATGCGTCATTTTCAACAAGATGGCCACATGGTAATGCATAACCCTAAAGGGCGTGCTAACTACGAGCCAAACTCGTGGAGCGGCGATGAGCATAACCCCCGCGAATGCCCAGTGCATGGCTTTAAAAGCTCAAGCGAGCCAGAAGTAAGCGGTGGAGATAAGCTGCGTTATCGCTCAGAAACATTTAGCGATCACTACAGCCAAGCGCGCCAATTTTACTTAAGCCAAACAGAAGTAGAGCAAGCGCACATCCAATATGCATTTGTATTTGAGCTTTCAAAAGTAGAGCATGTGCCGATTCGCGAGCGTGTGGTTTCGCACTTATTAAATGTAGATAACACATTAGCGCAAGAAGTTGCAAAAGGCCTGCGCTTGAAAGATATGCCAGAGCCGGCTGAAGCTGCTATGCCAACGCGTAACGATTTACCTGTATCGGATGCGCTAAGTATTTTAAAAAATGCGCCAGATACCTTTAAAGGTCGTAAGTTAGGTATTTTAGTGAGCGATGGCTTTGATGCTGATATATTTAATTCGGTTACAAATGCCTTAGACGCTGAAGGTGCTAACTACGAAATTGTGGCCGCACAAGTAGGTGGTGCATGTTGTAGTAAAGGTAAGCATGTAGCAGCGGATCAAGTAATTAATGGCGGCCCTTCGGTGCTTTACGATGCGGTGATGGTACTTGCAACGCAAGAGGGCGCTAAGAAGCTTGCTGGTATTCCTGAGGCAAAAGACTTTGTGAGCGATGCGTTCGCGCACATGAAATACATAGGCTACACAAAAGATGCCATGGCATTATTTGAAGCCGCAGGGCTTGATGGTAAAGCCGACGATGGTTGGATAGATTTAAACATGCACTCTGCAGATAAATTTATTGAAACATTGCGCAATTTAAGGTTTTGGCAGCGTTAGAACAAAACGCTTTAGCAAATAATAACCACACCCTTTAAAGGGTGTGGTTTTTTTATGGCTAACTGGTTATGGTATTAACTCTAAACAGTAACTAATTGGATTTATTATGAAGCTTAAAGGCGCTTGCCACTGTGGCAAAGTAACGTTTAGTGTGAGCTCTAAACACCCTTATCCTTATAACTTATGTTACTGCTCTATTTGTCGTAAAACGGCCGGCAGTGGCGGGTTTGTTATAAACTTGAACGCACAATACAGCACGCTTGAGGTTACAGGGCGTGAACATATTACTATTTATCATGCCAAAGTGGGTGATAAAACCAGCCCCGCTGAGCGCCATTTTTGTAAACACTGCAGCAGTAACTTGTGGTTATATGATTCGCGATGGCCTGAGCAAGTTCATCCCTTTGCTGGCGCAATAGACAGCGAATTACCCGTACCGCCAGAGCGCACCCATTTAATGCTTGCTAGTAAGGCCAATTGGGTCACACCGCATATTCAAAAGAACGATAAACAGTTTAATGAATACCCCGATGAAAGCATTGCAGCGTGGCACCAACGCTTAAACTTAGAGCAATAATACGCTGGCTAAAGTGCACTGCATCGTACTTAAAAGGGCATAACCCACAGTTAACTGGGTAAAATTTTAATGATTAACAGTGCACTGTGAGGCGTTACTTTGGGTACAGTAATGAAAGTCGGTGTAGTAGTGAGATTGCGCAGGCTTTTTATTATATAAAATGTAGTCGTGCATTAGCTTGGTGCTCAAGCGGCCCATTTCAAAAGGGTTTTGCCCTATGTTAGCCGAAGAGAGACCCCTGCTTAACACATTGAGCTGTATTTCTTCTGTATCGGCAGAAACAATAATAATGTCTTTATCGGCAATACGTTGCTTAAAAGGCGCTAAGGCATTTACGTAATGAGGGTTAAATTGTGCAAACCCCGCCACAGCTAAAAAAATGGGTGGGTTGTCCATTTTTAATAAATGCATTAACTGCTTTAGTGACTCTTCGCGCTTACCTAAACTAAATAAGGGGCAGCGACTATGTTCGCGCCAGCCGTTTTTACCTGATAGGTGCGCTGTCGCTTGATCAGACAGCGCATACCTAACCCCTGCAATACGCTTGTTTAAATTAGGGGTTGTATGGTGCCCCGACTGCATGCAAAGCGTATTATTTGCTTTGTTGGTCAGTTTTTTTACTTGCTCGCCTAAGGCAACGCCAAAGTCGAAGTTGTTACTGCCTACGTAGGCTAGGCGGAACTGTTGGTGTTTTTCTAGCAGGTCAGAATCAAACGTTATAACAGGAATGTTTTTACTTTTAAGCGCCATTAATGAACGAGTGACCAAATGCTGAGAGTCGGTTGTTGCTACGATTAACCCATCTATTTCTTGGTCAACTAACCTATTAATGACCATAGATTGGCTACGAATGTCTTGAAAGTCTTTTGGTCCATCGTACTTGCATTCTATTTCAGGGTGCTCATTGCTAAATTGCAAACAGCCTTTAAAGGCTTGCTGATAAAAAGAGTCGTTTTTTGTTTTACCTACAATGGCAATCACAACTTTAGCCACGCTTTGGTGGGCAAATAAAGCACACCAGCTTAAAACTAAATACTTCAGAACTTTATACTTTTTAGCGGCTAGGCTAATTTTAGCTAACATTATAAAAGTCCTAAGCAAATAAAAGTAAGATATATATTACAGCTAGTATAGTTATTGACCACAAATTGGCTAATTTAATTATAGTGACTTAAATGAGTTAACACGTTGAAAGAAGTGTCTTTAACCTATAGGCTAAACACATACACCCATAAAAAATAATGGAGAGCGTTATGACTGTTTCAGCAATTCCCAAAGGGTTTAGTTCGGTAACACCGTACTTAATTATAGAAGGTGCTCAGCAAGCTATTTGTTTTTATCGTGATGCATTTAATGCGCAGTTAGTAATGCAAATGCCGCTGCCAGAGGGCGGTATAGCCCATGCTGAAATTATAATTGGCGACTCCCATATTATGATTTCGGACTCATGCCCAGATGAGTCATTTAAAAGCCCCAACGCACTTGGTGGCACACCGGTTAGTTTAATGCTTTACGTAGAGGATGTAGACAGCGTATTTAAAAAGGCAATTGAACTTGGCGCTACAGAAGTACGCCCAGTGCACGACCAGTTTTATGGTGATAGAGCCGGCACCCTACAAGACCCATTCGGGCATATTTGGACCATAGGCACCCATAAAGAAGATTTAAGTGAGCAAGAAATTAACCAACGAATGGCCGACTTAATGTCAAAAGAGCAAGATGCATAAAGCAGCTTGCCCTGCGTTTGAGCTAAATTGTTTACCCTAAATTTATCGCTAAATATTTTATTTCGTCACCGTTTATTTGCGGTAAAAAATAAATATCTTGGTACTTAAAATATTGTTGATCGTTAATCGTGACTGCCTCTGCCGAAATAGGGAGGGTGTCGTAGGTTTGCCCTAAATCATAATTTTTAGCACTGCCTACCTTAATAGCCTGATTAACCACTATTTTAGGCTCATCAACTACTCTATAGCCATTATTATCTGCCACGTAATATACATTTTGGTAGGTATAGTAAGTGGTATTATGGCGTTTAAAGTGTGAATAATGCCTTGGTAGAGAGCGTATTCTTAAGCCTCTTGGTGGCTTAACTACGTGGTAGCCTCTTTTTGCTTTTCTGTAGTAAATACCATCACTAAATGTAAACGTAATGCCATTAAATCTGATTGAAGCACTATTGCGCGGTAAATGATTAAAATAATGCCCAGGCCGGTAGGTCACTACGTTGTGGCGATTATGTTTAAAATAATTACGGGTGCGTTGCTGCTGTTTGTAATGGGCAACTTTGCGCTTTTGCTCTTTGCGGTGCTCGCGTTTGGCTTGTTTGCGCTCTTTACGGTCGTTTTTTTTATATTCTATACGCTGTTTTTTGTCATCGCGGCGCTCATCTCGTTTGTATTCGATGCGTTTTGCGCGCTCATTATTAAAACTTTTTGCGTGTTCTCGCTCATTGGGTGCTGCATATGCAGCGCCAGATACTGCACTTATGGCAAGTAGAGCAGGGAGTAATTGAGTCAGTTTCATACTAGTGCCTCGTGTATGTTGTTACATAACTGGGTTCAATACTAGCGCTTTAAACTGAATGGTAACTGACATGTAACCGATAACAGGGGCGTGTTTACAGCTTTTTACTAACGTTTACTGTTCTTGACACAAGCCAACGTTTTCTCACATTTTTGACGATTTTAGGAACTTTTAAAACGCTTTAAGTTGCGTAACTAATTGTTACGGAAAGTGCTTTTAACACTTGCCGTAATTTATAATTAGCCTGAATTTGGATAATAAATCTATCTCGGGCAGCTATTTTCAGTGCTAACCGCGCTTAATTTACTTGCAATAGGCCAGCTATTGACGCGTAAATTTGCCTTATTTTCACTGAAAATCTCTGGCTAGAAAATAAACTTAAATATCACCATGGTTCAATATGTTAGTAAATCTCTAACCAGAGTTCAGGTTAATTAGCGTTTAGGTTTTTCGGGTAGGGCTGCTTTTAGTTGCGCCGGTGTTACGTTAAGTGCCTTTGCTACAACCGTTAAATCGGCATTAGGGCCGCCGGCTTTTTGCATTGCTTGCATAAGCACTTCTTCGCTAACGCCTAGTTTGTTAGCTGCCTCAGCAAACCCCGGTGGCGACATGCCGCCGTTAGGGCCACCCGCCTTTGGACCGCCGCCACCAGGTGGTTCATGGCGAGATATTTTAGTGCCTTCAGGTGGCTTGGCCCCTACACCCGCTTGTGCTGTGGTCGTAAAATTATTTTGTGCAACCACGCCTTTTAAGCACTTAGGTAAGTTAGGGAATGTATTACTTGCATGGTAGTGGTAAGTAACTATGCCGCTTTCACCCACGGGGCCTGAGTGGCCATTACAGCTATCAAGCTCGGTTGGGGATGTACCATCAATTTCTTGGCTTCCGTAAATTGGGTAGCCATCAAAGCCATAACCAAATAGGGCGCTTGGCTTTTGCGCTAAATTATTACAGTTAGCGTTTACATGTTCGTGTTTATATACGCTGTCTATATCACTAGCGGTGCCGTGGTAGTGGTACCAACCGCCCGGATCAATATGACCTGCGCACGTATCAAGCGCGGGTAAATGCCCAGTATGTTGCACACTTGGCGCATCCGAAAAAATAGGCACACCCGCAAGCGCTATACCCACTTTAGATACAGTGCCCAGCGCTGTTGTTTGCTCAGACATAACAGGGTGCAGTGGTAAAAGGGCGGTAATTTCCACGCTTTTATCTACCGATACATTAATACATGCATGATCAACTGTTGGGCGAATGGTCGCGTTATCAACAATATGCACGTTGCCGTCTTCATCGTAAAAGGTAAAACCTTGCTCGTTAAGCATGGTTAAAAATGCTTTATCTAACCTATATAGCCCCGCATCGGTGCCATCCCAATCCCAAATTCCACCTACGTCGTCGAGTGTTTCTGGGCAAAAAGGGCCGACTTCAATATTGTCGGGCTGATATTTTAAAACCACTTGAGCACACTGGGTTTGTAAGCCGTTTTCAAGCGTACACTCAACAGTTTGTGGCAGCTTTACCATGGCTTTAATATTAAATTCATCGGTATTTATAAGCGTGTTTTTAGCGCTTTTAGCTTCTGGGGAGGTAGGTGTACTTTCGCTTTTTATCTGCTCGCCACATGCAGTTAAAAGTACCGTGGCACTAAGCAGGCAAAATGCGAGCTTAGTCTTTGTAGTGTTAACGCTAGGCGCTTTTAAACGACTTCGTTTAATTGTTCTCATACTTACCCCAAAACGATTTATATACGTAGCTTTTAGTATGGCAATAAATTGTGCAAATAAAATGAAAGTTTTAAAAGAGTTATTGATATGTTTGAGATGCATGGCTAGCTTTTAATTAACATTATTGGGAGTTGTTATTAAGTTATTTAATAAACTTACACGATTAAATACGAAGTATAAAAGTACAAGTTAGCAACTGCTGTTTTTACTTGCCCAAGGTTTACCAATAAAGCTCCATATATTTAAAGCGCAAAAAGCACAAACCTAGGTTTGTGCTTTTATATTTTACGGTTAAATAATTATATTTTTTCCCAGTAGGGTTCGTCACCAAAGTAGCCGCTAAAGTAGTCTATAAAAGCCCTTACTTTTGGCGCTAATAAACGCGAACTTGGGTAAACACTCCAAATAGCGGTGTCGGATGCAAGTGGGTAGTCTTGTAAAATTTGTACCAGCTCACCACTTTGTAGTTTTTTATAGGCACACCAGCTCGACATTAACGTAATACCTAAGCCTTGCACGCACGCATCGCGCACCGCTTCACCGTTATCAGCTTGTAATACGTTATTGGTTTTAATGTTTTGTGTGCCCTCGGGTGTAATAAACGACCACGTAGTTAAACCATGTAAATTAACACAGGTATGATTTTTTAAATCTTGCGGTGTTGTTGGGGCGCCGTGTTTTGCAAGGTAATTAGGTGATGCGCAAATTAAGCGTTTATCGCGGGCAACTTTTCGAGCAATTAGGGTTGAGTCGTTTAGGGCGGCGTCGCGTATTGCAATATCAAAACCACCGCCAACCATATCAATAATGCTATCGCTTAAGCGTAAATCAATTGTCAGGTCGGGGTATTGCTCAATAAATCCAGCCAATGCAGGAATAATATGCATACGCCCGAACGAAGCAGGGGCGGTAATGCGCAATTTTCCTTGTGGAGTTACACTGCCAATACCTACCGAGGCGCGTGCCATTTCAACATTGGCAAGCACTTCCTCGGCGTGGGGTAAAAAAGCTTGGCCCTCTTCGGTTAGCGATACTTTTCGGGTTGTACGATGAATGAGTTTAACGCCGAGCGTTTCTTCAAGCTTATTCATTTGGGCACTAGAAACCGCAGCCGACAAACCTAACTCCTTGCCAGCTAAGCTAATATTGTGTGTTGTTGCGATTCTGACAAACAGATTTAAATGGGCAATGTTCATTATCAAATTTTTCAATAAACTGATTATTTAAACAACTATATTATCAATACTTAGTTGTGTAAATATACTAGCAGCTTATTCATTGTGACTTTTCCTGTGGCGCTTACTATAAGCGCCTTTTTTTTCGGTATTTTTCTCGTTTAAATTTTTAAGTTTAGAGTGAGCCTGCCTTATGAGCCGTAATACATCATTACTTTTAAAGTATTTATTTAAGCAAACCTGGCCTATGTTGGTTGGCTTGTTTTCTATTATGGGAAGCCAGCTGGTTGATAGTATTTTTATTGCTAAGCTAGGCGCTGAGCCGCTCGCTGTAGTTGCATTTAGTATTGCTATTTTTCAGGTGATTGTGGGAGTACAAGTAGGCTTAGGTATTGCGGCAACTGCGACCATTTCTACTGCACTTGGGGAAAATAAAGTTAACTATGCACGCTACTTAGGTAGTTTAATCGTACTTATTGGCACCGTAATAGTAACGCTATTGTGCTTGGCGTTGTGGCTTTTTCAGCAGCCTATAATTTTAGCGCTGGGTGCAACGCCTTCGTTATTTAATTTAACTGAGCTTTACTGGTTGCCTTGGCTAATAAGCTGCTGGCTTGGAGCGCTGCTTTATTTTGGTTACAGCATTTGCCGTGCTCATAACGAAACCTTATTGCCTGGGCGAATTATGGTGCTAACCAGCGTGTTAAATATAGCGCTCGATCCATTGTTTATGTTTACCTTTGATATGGAGTTAGCGGGTGCTGCATGGGCAAGCTGTGTTGCTTTTTCAATAGGCTTAGTAGTGGTGTTTTACACGCTTATTAAACGAGAACTTGTAATCTTTGATGTTTTAAAAAACCGCACCAAGCAGGCAATAAAAGCCATTGTAAAAATGATGGCGCCGGCTTTACTTTCACAGTTTATTCCGCCTATTTCAGCCATGATAGTAACGGCACTGATTGCCGCGTATGGTGGGTTTGCTGTAGCAGCTTGGGGGCTTGCAAACCGTATTGAATATATTGCGATTATTTTAATTTTAGCGCTTACCATGGCGCTGCCCCCCATTGTTGGAAATTTAAAAGGGCGGGGCGAGCTTAGGCAAATATTAAGCGTAGTAAAACTTGCGTGCGGTTTTGTAATTGGCATACAAATTTTATTAGCGGTTATTATGCTAGGTGTGGCTAACCCGCTTGCAAATGCGCTTAGCAATAATAGTGAAATAGTTGCTAACCTAACAGATTACTTTGCATTTGTGCCCCTGAGCTACGCGGCTTTGGGTGTATGTATGATCACGGTATCGGTATGTAACGCGCTGGGGTTTGCGACCACGGCCTTATTTATCTCCATATTGCGGCTATTTATGTGTTACTTACCACTACTTTGGTTAGGCTCGCATTTTTACGGTTTAACAGGGTTATTTATCGGTATGGCATGCGGTAATACCTTGTCGGGTATTGTGGGTTGGCAGCTTTTTAAGCAGCAATATAAGCGGTTAACAACACACGTTAGCGTGCGCTCAAGCACTGTTTAATTATCAATATATTGAAGAAAGTTATTCCACTTAAATTGCAATTATCAAAATAGTTAAATGCAATTAGTATGCACCTCATTGAATCATTGCTTAATCTATAGCAGCTAAATTTGCTGTGTTTAGGTCAAGCAATTGCAATAAAAATAGAGCTGCTTGAGGTGAATAACATGAAACTTTATAAATTGTTTTTAATAGCTATAACGCTATACGCAGGCGCTGCAACGGCTGCACAAGATTACTTTTCGATGAGCTATATTCAAGGTGAAGGAGACGTGCGAGGGATTAAGGTGGCTTATCAATATGCCTTAGATTATCAAATAGAAGGCTTTGAAGAGCTAGAGATTTACCTAGAAGCCAATGCTAACTTTTTTGAATACGATGACCCAAAACGCTACGACGCTAATTTAGGCTTATCGCTTTCGCCTGTTATTTTTTATCCTATTGGCAGTATTGCTGGGAACCGCGTTTTTGCCGAGTTTGGTATTGGTTTAAGCTTATTAGATGACACCAAATTTGCGGGAAAAAACATAAGCACACATTACCAGTTTGAAGACCGCCTAGGCATTGCCATGAAATTTGGTGAGGCTGAGCAACATAGCGTGTCACTTAAGTATTTTCATTATTCAAACGCTGGTATTAAAAAGCCCAACCCAGGCCTCGATTTTATATCGCTAAGCTACTCACGCGCACTTTAGGTGAGTAGCTTACTATTTATAATATGCGTAAAAATGCCACTAGGTCGGCTTGTTCTTGCTTGGTTAAATTAAGCTTTATAAGCAGGTCGGTGGTTTTAGGGAAGTGTGGGTCGTTTAGTTGGTTTTTCCGTGGTCTGGGCCTTACTCCGCCATGGTTATATAAGGCGACAATGCCGGCTAAATCGTCAAATAAGCCGTTATGCATCCACGGAAATGTTTGCATTAACCCTAATAGCGATGGGGTTCTAAATTGGCCAATATGCTCAGGGTTGTGGGTGGCATCGTAGCGGCCTTTATCTTCAAAACGGCGGCCGTAATAATGCAGCCCTGTGCCATGGAATTGGTTGTCACTGAGTAGTGCGCCGTTATGGCAAGTCATGCATTTAGCTTTAGTTCTAAATAGGTGCAGGCCATTTAACTCACTATCACTTAGGCTACTAACTGCTTGTTGTGGATTTTTATTAAGCTGCGTTAAAAAAGTTTTATAGCGGCTATTTGGCGCTGCTAATGTGCGCTCAAACGCAACTAAGGCTTTTGCCATTTGCTCGGTGGTTAACGTGTTGCTATTAAAAGCGCTTTGATTAAATGCACGGTAACTCTTATCTTTATTTACTCGGGCTAAAGCTATTTTTGGATCTAAGTCCATTTCAATTGGGTTTTCTATTGGCATAAGTGCTTGCTGCTCAGCGGTGCTTGCGCGTCCATCCCAAAAAAAATGTTGCCATTGATCAATACCAAAAATAGCGGGGGTGTTACGCGTGCCTATTTGCTCGTCAATGCCTATGGCAGTTTTACGGCCATCATGAAAGCCTTTGTCGCGTTCATGGCAGGTAGCGCAGCTAACGGTATTATTACGTGAAAGCTGCACATCATGAAAAAGCATATCGCCTAGTGCAACATGCTCCGGTTTAGGCGATGCTACAGGCAAAAGCGACATGGGCTCAACGCTTCTTCCGTCACTGGTTTGAATAGCAGGCCAATGGGCTTGGCCTTTGCTATAAAGTGAGCGTAAATCGTTAATACTTGTTGATTTGGCGTTTAAGCTAAATGAGCACAGTAAAAAAATGCTTAATAACTTAATCATAGTTATAGCTAACTCCTACCCAAAACATACGCCCGGGCTCAATACCTGATGCCCCTTCGTTTACTGTGTAAGTGCGGGCATTTAATAAATTAGAAATATCCGCTCTTATGTCAATAGATTGGGTTTTTGTGAGGTTATGGCTATAGCGTAAACTGAGCCCTAGCATGGTTCTGGCGCGTATTTCTTGCTCTTCGTATACATCAACTAAGCTTGATTCTACAGGGCAACTTGTACAGCTTTGCTCAAGCCCAATACTTTCGCTAGCCCCGGTAGTTACCGCGCTGGTGTAGCTGTCAGTGTAGGTAACATTTAAGCCTGTACTAAATGAGCTGTTCCAATCAACATTCCAGCCAAGCGCACCTGACACTGGGGTGCCAAAGTTGGTACGTATTTGCTCTAGCTGCCCAAGCGTTACAAGCTCGCCTTCGCCTTGTGCATTGAGATAATAAACGAGTTCATCAAGGGGGGTATTTTCTGCACTAGCGCTGTATTCGTCGTTTGAAACTTTGTTTTCAGCGTAGGAGGCATTGGCCCATAAAGAGTGTTTACCAAACTGTGCACTCCACGAGATAGAGTAGCGCTCTGAGCTGCCATCACCCTCGTTAGTCATATAAATGTATTTATAGCCATCACTAGCTGCTTCTTCATCGGTAACCTGAGAAAATTGCTGATGCTTTTTACGTTTTACATATTTGAGCGATATATTGCCTGCTTTTTCAAATGAATGCGCAATGCCTAATGCGAGTTCGTCATCGTAGGGGGTATTTACATCATCAAAGCGGTATTTAAACGCGCCGGTGTAGTTAGACGGCAGCCACCCTTGAAGGTAGCCGTTTTCAATTGGGCGGTACTCTCTGTATGAAAAACGCTGCTGCTCTTTTATTTTATAACCAATAATGGCTGAGTCGTAATAGCGGTTAACCCCTGCGCTAATAATAGTGCGGTTGTTGTTAAATACATCGTAACCAAGGGATAGACGTGGCGCAATATTATGATTAGCTAAAAAGTCATCGTATTCGTAGCGCATACCTAAATTTAAGCTTAATTGCCCTAAGGTGATGCTATCTGTTGCATAAAACGAGGCGCGATTTAACGCTACATTTATATACTCTGCTGGGGTTACTAAGCGGCCATTAAAATACTGCGCGGTGGTTGTTACATTGTTGCTGTACGCTGTTATGTGATCTTGGTTGTTAAAATCAATTTCGCCCCCTAACTGCGCTGCAAGTTCGTCAATAGATATAGTGGTTTCAAGGGCTTGGCAGTCAAGCGTGTAACCACTGCAATTAAGTGGTGTACTAGCGCTAGACCATATAATAGGGGAGTCGTAGTTGTAGCTATTTTGTATGCGTTCGCGCTCTACTTCTTGGCGAATAAGCTCTATACCGGCCTTAATATTATGCTCAGTACCTGCTAATTCAAATGAATTGAAATTTAGCGTGTTTTTCCAGCTGGTGGTGTATTGGGTGTTATCTAAAGCGCCATAGCCTCCTTGGCGAGAGTAGCGTGTTTGCGCATCGCCTTGGTCGGCATATTGTCCCCAATCTTTGCCTTTAGCTTGCAGCCAGTTATAAAAGTGCGCTGGGCCTTCTCGGCTGCTATCACTCATACTAAAATTAAGGTTACTGCGCCAGGTTGCAAAATCAAAGTGCTGGGTAAGTGATGCGACCGCGCCTACGGCGCCGCCTTCTAAATGGAAGTCGCTGTCTTTGGCGTCGGTTATAAAGTCATCTACTTCGTAAGGTGAATACATTAGGGTTAAATCTAATGCGTCTACCCAGCCATTGCGATAACCATATTTAACAATGGCATTTATGTTTTTACGGCTTTGCGTTTTGACTTCCCCTAACGACAAATCGCTGATGTCGCTGGTTAAGTAACTAACACTCATCATTACGCCATGGCGCTTATTAATTTGTTTATTAGCACGCAGGTTGTAGCTGACTTTTTCATACTTAGGCGTTTCAAGTGTGCTTTGATCAACATTTTGCTGAGAGCTGTCTTGATCGGCTTCTATATAATGATAACTCCCCCAGCTACTTTGATTACCCCGCACACCAAAGCTAAAACTGTCATTGGTAAATACGCTTTTGGTTTTACTATCAACAATACCACCCGAAAAACCACCAAACTCAGCCGGAATGTTATGGTCGTATACTGTGATCGATTCAACGACATCGGAGTTTACATTCATGCTTTGCACGCCGCCCGATACATCGTTTGATGAAGAGCTTAAGCGGCTACTACTACCAGGGTCTATGCGGTTATTGTAGTTTAGTCCATCTAATGAAAAGCCAGTTTGCCATGGCTGCGCGCCTGAGATTGATATTTCTGGTGCGCTGATTTCTGCCAAACTACCAATAGAGTAAGCCTCGTTGCTTAGCTGTACACCAGGGAGCAATGCAATAAGCTCGTTTATATCGCCGTTGCCTTTAGGTGTGGCATTTATAAAGTCACGATTTAAGTAAGAACGCCCAATAACTTCGGGTACTTCTATGCCTATGTACTGGCCTTTTACTTCAATGTGCTCAAGTGCTTCACAACGCTCTTTTTGCTCATTTTTAAGGTCGTTACATGGCTGTGTTTTTGGTTCGGTCTGCTGTTGCTGCTCTGCGGCGTATACACCCTGAGAAAGCAAAAGCAGACACGCGAGGGTAGTCGGTGTCTGCATTTATTACGGCTCTTAGTTAAATACCTAGTGGGGTAGTGTCTTCGCTATCAATTACGCCATCGTTATCGGCGTCTTGGTCGGCAATTAATCCAGCTAAGGCTATATCTTCATCGCTGGAGTTAGGTAAAAAGAAGTTAGGTAAGCCGTCGTGGTCTGTATCTACGCTGGCAATAGCTATGCCTTTAAAGTCATCACGAGAGGCGACTAAGTTGGTCATGCCTATGTAAAGCTCAAGCTGATCGGCTTCGCCATTAACGCCATTATTTATTAAGCTTTGTGCTTTAGTGGTATCGTTAATTAGCGTAAAACTGTTTACTAAATCTTCCATGTTGTCGGCAATAATTGTATCGGCAAAGTTTAAAATAAGAGGCTCAAGCGTATTTAAAAGCGTGCTAGCTTGTGTTTTTGCATTGCTATAGTTTGCTGAAAAATCGCTAATATTCGCCGCGTTAGTACCCATACTTGAAAGCATAGAATAACGTTCAAATTCACCTGTTTGAGCTTCTTCTAAGCCAATTACTTCGGCTTTAACAGCGGCTAAAATAGTTTCTAGCTGATCGCTTGTTAATGCATTTAGCTCAGGGGTTATTTCAGTAATAGCATCATTTAAAGTGGTACTTGCCAGTGATGTTTGGTTTGCATTAACTAAGTAACCTAAGGTTTCTAAGCGGGCTTCAAACCTGTCTTCGGTATCTTCATCTAGGGCAATGTAGCTAAGGAGTTGATTGTGTACACCAGCTACTTGCTCCGATAAGCCGCCTTTAATAAGCGATACTATTACTTGATTATGAGCTGTAATTGATGAGGTATTACTTAGCGTACGTATACCGCCTGCATTGAGCGTATTAAGCATGGTTAAGCATTTATTAGCGGCATTTGCTGTATCACCACCGACTTGGGCAGTTAAATCAACTAACAATTTACAGCCCTTGGAACCGGTTAAAAGCGTGGTTGATGATTCTTTGCTTATGTAGTCATCCGAGGCTATAAAGTCGCCAGCATAGGTAAATACTTGCTGTGCTAGATCGTTTCTGCCGGCTTCACTTAAAATTAGGCCTGTGCCAGGGACGTTATCAAGCGATGTTAGCGCTCTAAAAAATTCGTTGTAATCACCATTTTCTGTAAAAAAGCTGCGAGCTTGTGCTGCGGCACTCGTTATATCTTCCCCACCAAGCAGGCGATTAGCTATATTAAAACCATACACTTGCTCTTGCGCGTTGTTTATATCGGTTTCGCTGTCTGATAGCGTTATTGCTGGGTTTTCGCCGCTTTGGTATAGGCCTTCAATTAAGCCTGCTAAAAATTGAATAGGGTAAGTGTAGTTATCCAAAGTAGCGGCGCTATAAGGCGATGCAGAGTATGCGTAGTTACTATCAAAACCCGTTGAACCATACATGGCAAGTACTTGGTTGGTATAGTCTTTTGCCGCTTCAAATTCGCCAGCTCTATAAAGGTATTGCGCAGCCCATGCACCATGTAGCGTTTTGTATTGCTCGTATGGTTGGCCTTCGTATTCGCCGCTACGTACTAGCCTGTAACCTGTTTTTACTGCAAGTTGCGCGTAGTTATTAGCAAGCAATTTGGCTTGCGTTAAATCGCTTTCATCTAGGCTTTGCGCATAGCTTTGTAGGGCGTCATCTATTGATAAGCGTACGCCATTTAAAAAGTAGCCATAGCTTGAGGTGTATTCGTCTTCGCGTACTTGCTCTGCGTATAATGAAATTGTATTTAACAAATTACTTGCTTGCGAAACTTGATCAGCAGCTAAATAGCTTTTTACTAAAGAATAAAGGGCTGATGCGTCTGATGAGGCAATGTTATCAAAGCCTTTATCAGCTAAGTATTGGTTGTAGGCCGCCACCGCTTGGTCACGGTAATCGTTTGCTTGTTCTGTTTGGCCTATTTCGTCTAGTGCTTGTGCCACATCTTTTAGTGCCGAAGAGCGCGCTGTTTGCTCGTTTATAAGCGCTAAATAGTCGTTAGCAGTATCTAAAAAACCTGCACGTGCATAGGCCGCAGCTTGGGTTGCGTATACCTCATATCGAGAAAGTTCATCGGCAATATTTGCGCTTAACTCGTCGGCTTGTTTTAAGTGCGACAGACTAGAGCTGTAATAATAATTAAGTTTATCTTCGTTAGTTACATAAGACGGGCTTAGTGAAATAATTGCAGTTAACGGCTCGCTAATTAGGCCATCTGTGTAGCTAATTTCAAATTGCTCATCAATACTGCTTAGAGATTGAGCCTCATAGGTAAATTCACCCGTGGTGCTATTTATGCTCATTACGCCATTACTTGGTGGTGTTATTAAGCTAATAGTTACGGTGTCGCCATCTAAGTCTTGTGTAGTAATAACCCCTTGAGTGGTGGTTGAAGAGGTAACAAATACATTAGTAGTGAGTAGCTGCGGGGCATCATTAACATTTTCTACGCTAAAACGTATCACTACATTTGCCGTTAAGCTGCCATCGCTTGCGCTAATGGTTGCTGTGTCTTCTCCAAAATAATTACTAAATGGTGTGTAGGTAAATTCACCGTTTGCTTCAACTGCTATGATGCCATTGCTTGGTGCATTGGCAAGCGTATAGCTTAAGGCGTCATCGTCGGTGGCTGTTACTTGGCCTGAAAAAGTGGTGTCTTCGTTTACAGTAAAACTTAAATTAGGTTGAGAAAACTGTGGAGCAGTATTACCAGAGCCCCCGCCACAACCAGCCAACGCAAGCGCGCATAATATAGGGGTAAATTTAATTAGCTTGTTCATTATTGTTAATATTAAAAGTTAATGATGTTGCGAATGATAACGCATATCAATTAGGTTTTAAAGTGTGTAAAGTATTTGTCATATTAATAGTGAGTATCCACAAAGTACTTATAAGGCAGCTAAAACACAAAACCCTGCTATTAACAGGGCTTTATTGTGAGTAAAAATGAGATTAGTAAAGCGGGGGTATGGTTATTAGTTTAAGTCGCTAATAATAAGCAGCGGAAAATTTTTAGCTGACCGAGGTTGCCAATTATTATAGCTAATATTGCTAATTCCAAAATAGTTAAGCACCTTAGGTGAGTACGTCCAGCCTCGCGCACGTTGCTTTATGGCGGCGCTGCGTAAACTGGGTTTTAGCCCTACCGTGAGTAGGTTGTGATTTACATTTAGCTTTGTGTAAAAGGCTTTTTCGCGCAAGCTTGCTTTAGCAATTATCTCATCGTAATGGGCGCGTAACGCTTGCCACTTTTGGCTTTTTTGTGGCTCTTTTAAGTGCTTTACCATGGCATCAATATCACTATCTAACCACTTAGCTGAGGCTGCATCCCCATGCCAGCCAATAATTGTATTGGGCTCAATTGTAGTAGGGTGCCCAGCAAGCAACACATAATTAGCACACGACGAAAAGCAAAACTGCTTTATGTTTACCGTTAGCTTATGCGCCAAAATTAACTCGGCTAAGTCCATCCCTAAATCTATGTTTCCGCCGCCACTGGTAATAGTAAATGTATTAATTGTAGGGTTAGTTTTTAAAAGCTCAGCTGCCGTATTGTTATTTTGTTTGTTGATTTGGCCACTGTATATAATGGTTTTATCATTTAAGGTTACTTGAGCCTGCAATAACGTAGGGAGTATTAAAAAAAGGGTAAAAATTAATTTATGCATATGAGTTTTAAGTGAATATTTTTGCCAAAGGCTACGTAATTTGGCTAAACGAGGCAAATACTAATTTGTCTAAAGTAAGTTAACCCCTTTTAACCCATCCTTAACCCTTGCCCTAATACACTGTGTGTAATGATGTAAATTAGGCACAGTTAAATGGTTTATTTTAAAAAGCGCTCAACGGTTTTATTGCTTGCACTTAGCTGCACGCTAGCTGCGTGTAGTAGCCAGCCAAGCTATACAGGTAATAGCACCGAGCAATCGCTAAAGCAGCATGCAAATTGGCAATACACACAAGATGATGCAACCGAGGTAAGTTATATCACTGATTTAGTGAATATAGCGGGGCTTGATTCGCTTATTAACCAAGCCGTTGCAAATAATCCTTCGTTTAACCAGGTGCATGTGGCGCTAAAACTTGCCTATGCACAGCGCGATGTTACCGCAGCAAGCCAGTGGTTTAGTGTAGATGCCGATTTTGACGCCCAGCGCAACGAAACAACCGGCACGCAGTACAGCTCATCACTAGGGGTTAGCTGGGAGGCCGACGTATGGCAAAAAATTGCTGATAACGTAGCCGCGCAAGACATGACCATAGCCAGTAATCAGGCCACTTACCAAGGCGCTAAAGACACCTTAGTAGCCAGCGTGATGCGCACGTATTTAAACATTATTTTGCAGCAAGATTTACTTAACATTGAGCAGCAGCGCTTAACGGTTTTAGAAAATAACGAGCAAAGTATTGTTGAGCGTTACCAATACGGCTTAGGTGATTTAGAAGCCCTTGATACCGCGCGTACAAATACCGCTTCAACCCGAGCCACTATTGCCGATTACCAAGAACAAATAGCACAAGCTAAACGCGCTTTAGTATTATTAGTGGGCGTTGATAAACTTGAAAACTTACCTACTACCTCTGTTTTCCCTGAGGTTATTGAGCCGCTAAGCGCGCTACCAGAGCAAGATTTAGCGCGTCGCCCCGATTTACAAAGTGCCTATTACAATATTCAATCTAAACGTTATTTAGTGGATGTAGCTTACAAAGATTTACTGCCAAGCATTACGCTTTCGGCATCGCTTAGCGATTTAGCAACTACACCCAGCCAAGCATTATTAACCAGCCCAGTATGGAACTTACTAGGCAGTTTAAGTGCGCCGTTGTTTCAAGGCGGGGCACTTCGTGCACAATTTGATATTGCAAAATTAAATGCCGAACAAGCCTTTTGGGAATACCAAGACACGCTACTTAGCGCCGTAAACGAAGTAGAAAATGCACTAGGCCAAGAGCAATCATTAACACAGCAACAGCTACAAATTAGTAAAGCACTTGCCAGTGCTAAGCGAAGTTATAGCAACTACCAAAGCAAATACCAGCAAGGTTTGGTTGATATTTTAGACTTACTAACCGTGCAGCAGCAGGTGTACGACCTACAAGCTCAGCTTAGCCAAATAAATTACACCCTTTTAACTAACCGTATAGATTTAGGCCTTGCCTTGGGCCTTGGAGTATCGTCATGAAAATTTCGCCAGTACCTGTTGTTGTAACTCTTGTTGCCATTGTTTGTATAGGGCTTGCTATTTCATATAACGGCCAAAAAATGGCGCAGCAAGCAAATGGCCCTAAGCCTGAGCCGGCTAAATCTGTGGCACCCAATGTATCGGTTATTAACGCTGTGCCAAGTACGTATCAAGCCTATGTTAGCGGCCACGGTGAGGCTAAAGCACACTGGGCACTTAGCTTAAAAGCACAAGTTAAGGGCGAAATAACCAATATGAGCGAGCAATTTGCTACCGGTAATGTAGTTAAAAAGGGTCAAGTGCTTGCACAAATAGATAACACCGAATACTTACAAGCAGTCGCGAGCGCTAAAGCCACATTGGCAGATGCCAAACTTGCCCTACAAGAAGAGCAAGACTTAGGAAACCAAGCAAAGCGTGAATGGCAGCGCTCGGGTGTAACACAAGCGCCAAGCTCACCTTTAGTATTTAGAACGCTACAGCTAGAAGCCGCCCAAGCAACGGCCGATAACGCCCAATACGCACTACAAACTGCGCAGCGTGATGAAAAAAACACCCATATAAGTGCGCCGTTTGATGCTGTTATTTTATCGCGCGATGTAGATTTAGGCACTTACGTAAGCATTGGCGATACACTGGCTACATTAAACAGCACCGACAAAGTAGAAATTAGCGTACCGCTTTCATTAAGCCAATGGCAAAACCTGGCAAGCGATAAGTCGGGCGAGGTTATTTTAAGTGATGTAACAACACAGAATCAGTGGCAAGGTTACATTGCTCGTTTTGAGCAGCATCTTGACGATAGCTCACGCCAGCGCAGTGTAGTGGTTGCGCTAGACAAACCTTTTGAGCAAGCAACACCATTGTTACCAGGTACATTTTTAGCGGTACAAATTGCTGGTAAAGCGCTTAACAACGTAATTAAATTACCCGCCTCAGCAGTATCACAAGAAGGCTTAATTTGGTACGTAAACGAGCAAAACACGCTAATGAGCATTCAAGCGCAAAAACTATTTGAGCGCGGTGATTACGTTTATATCTCTCCTATTGAAGGACACACTAATTTACGTGTAGTGGCTCGCCCACTCGTAAGCTACTTAAACGATATGTTAGTAAACCCAATTGCTGAGGAGATGCCATAATGAGCCCGCATCAAGCACCGCAATTACCTAATAATACTAACCCTTTGCACGGCATTATTAGCTGGTTTGCTAACAACTCAGTGGCCGCCAATTTATTACTCATTAGCGTAATAGTAATGGGTATAATGTCGCTTTCTACTTTGCGTAAAGAGGCGTTTCCAAGCCTTGAGCCAGATACTATTTCGGTATCGGTGGTTTACGACAGTGGCGATGCCTTACAAGCAGAAGAAGGCATCGCCCTAAAAGTAGAAGAAGCCCTTGAAACCGTACCGGGTATTAAGCGCATTACCTCTACATCCGATGCCAGCGGCAGCCATGTAAGCATTGAGAAAAAAACCGATTACTCGCTTGATGAGCTACTCACCGATGTGAAAAACCAAGTTGATGCCATAAATAACTTTCCGGCAGATGCCGAAGAGCCGGTGATCGACAAAGCGCGCAGGCAAGATCACGCATTAACTTTACAATTATTTGGTGATGCCGACCGCCATACGTTGCAAAACCTAGGTGAAAAACTAAAAGCCGATTTATTAGCTAAATCGGGCATTAGCGATGTAGAACAATCGGGCGTGCTAGACCCTATGATGTCAGTAGAAATCGACGAAGGCAAACTACAAGCCTACGGTTTAACTATTAGCGATGTAAGCGAGGTGATTAACAACGAATCATCGAGCCCGCTTTCTACTAGCTTGCGCGATAGCAATAAAATAATGCGCCTAAAAGCGGCAGACCAAGCTTACTGGCAGCGCGACTTTGCCAATATAGTGTTACTTACAACGCAATCAGGCACACAAATTAAATTAGGTGATGTAGCAACCGTTACCGACACATTCGCAGAAGATACCAACTCACTAAGTCGTTATAACCAACAAAATGCCGTAGGCATTGAAATTTTAATGGATGAAAATAGCGATATAACCACCATAGTTGAGCAAGCACAAAGCGTAATTGATACATGGCACGAGCGCGGCTTATTACCGCAAAATGTAGAGCTTGAAAGCTGGCACGACAAAAGCACCATGATCACCGAGCGCTTATCGCTGCTTACTAAAAATGCCGTAACCGGTATTATTATGGTGTTTGTTATTTTAGCGATATTTTTAAATGTACGCGTTGCGCTATGGGTTGCAGGTGGCTTGCCATTTGTATTTTTTGGCACACTGTACTTTATGACCGACAGCTACACCGCGCTGACCATAAATGAAATGACCACCTTTGGTTTTATTATGGCGTTGGGGATCGTGGTCGACGATGCCGTGGTTGTGGGGGAGAGTATTTACACCACTCGCAAAAAACACGGCGACACCCTTAATAACACGATTTTAGGCACCATGAAGGTGGCTGTACCCACCATATTTGGGGTATTAACCACGGTAGCGGCGTTTGTTGCGCTTTCGAATGTATCTGGCAACTTAGGTAAAATTTACTCACAGTTTGCGACCGTAGTGACGATTTGTTTACTGCTTTCGGTTGTTGAATCAAAACTTATTTTACCGTCGCATTTAGCCCACGTAAGCACTAAACGCCAGTTAAAGTCGGGTCTTAGTGGCTTGTGGTCAAAGGTGCAGCATGGCGCCGACAGCGGTCTAACTTGGTTTAGCGATAAAGTGTACCGCCGCGTTATTGAATACTCGTTACGATTTAGATACGCCATTGTTGCTGCATTTGTGGCCTTTTTTATTCTGGTTGTTGGCATGCCTATGACCGGTGCAGTAAAAGTAGGTTTTTTCCCAAGTATTGCCGGCGATACCGTAACCGCTGAACTTGTTATGCAAAACGATGCAGCGTATGGGCAAACTAATAAAAACTTGTTAGCGCTTGAGCAAAGTGCACTACAAGCCCAGCAAAATTTAATGGATAAGTTTGACTCGCAAGAGAGCGAAATAACGAGCTTACAATTAGTGAGCAGTAGCGATACTAGCGGTACGGTAAGTGTTGAGCTATTAAACGAGGGCGACTTTACAGCAAGCGAATTTGCACAAGAATGGCAGCGCCTTGCCGGTATGCCAGAGGGCAGCAAAAAACTACAAGTATTGGCTACACGTAAAATGGTTGATAACTTTAAAGTAGAGCTAAAAGCCTGGGATGACGAAACTGTAATGGCTGCAGGCGCACTGTTTAAAGAGCGCTTACAAAATACTGCTGGTGTTAATGGCATAGACGATAATTTAAACCCAGGTCAGCCACAGCTTAAATTTACCTTAAATGCACAAGGGCGCGCTTTAGGTATGGATACGGCGAGCCTATCAGAGCAAGTATTACAAGCTTTTGGTGGAGCAATTGTACAGCGTTACCAGCGCGATAAAGACGAAGTAAAAGTACGTGTGCGTTACCCAGAAAACGCCCGTAAAACACCAGCCGATATAATGCAATCGCGTATTAGGTTACCCGATGGCACCGTAGTACCTTTGGTTAACGTAGCCAATATAAGCAGCGAATATCAGCAAGATGAAATAACCCGCATTGATGGCCTACGGGCAATTTACTTAAGCGCACAAGTGGATAAAAACATTGTGGCATCTAACGAATTAGTTGCTAACTTAAGCCGTGATTTAGTACCTGAGTTTAACGCGCAATTTCCTAATTTAAGTATTCACTTTGCCGGAGAAGCCGAAGAGCAAGACGAAACAACAGGCTCAATGGCCACTATGTTTATAGCCGCGTTATTAGTTATTTACGTATTGCTGGCGATTCCGCTTAAATCGTACATTCAACCTATGTTGATTATGGTGGCGATTCCGTTTGGTATTGTGGGGGCTATTTTAGGCCATTGGTGGAACGACTTAACCATCAGCATACTTTCTTTAAATGGTATTTTGGCGCTCAGTGGGGTGGTTGTAAACGACAGCCTATTATTGGTATCGCGCTTTAACGAGCTGGTAAAAGATGAAGGCATGAGCACGCACGATGCCATTGTAGAGTCGTGCACAAGCCGCCTGCGCGCGGTAATGCTTACCTCTATTACAACCTATGCGGGCTTAGTGCCGTTATTAAGCGAAACCTCAATGCAGGCACAGTTTTTAATCCCTGCTGCGGCATCACTTGGTTATGGTATTTTGTTTGCCACGGTTATTACATTAATCCTTATTCCGGCATTATTAATGATTCAAATAGACATTAAGCGCTTACTTGCCAATGTGTTAGACTTTTCAAGTGGTAAACGCACCGAAGGAGCTGCCTCTTAATGATAAACGTACTACTGGTTGAAGACGACATAGACCTGGCAACAACAATTGTTGATTACCTCGATATAGAAGACATTGAGTGTGACCATGCAAGCAACGGCGTTTTGGGCTTAAATTTACTGCAAATTAATGATTATCAAATGATTATTTTAGATGTAAACATGCCCAAAATGGACGGCTTAACAATGTGCAAAACATTGCGTGAACAAGGTAAAGATATTCCGGTATTAATGTTGACCGCACGCGATAGCCTCGATAATAAACTTGAGGGCTTTGCCGCCGGTAGCGACGACTATTTAGTAAAACCCTTCGCCATGAAAGAGCTAGTAGCGCGGGTACAAGTGCTGGCAAAGCGCAAAAGTGGTGAGGCAAAACGCCTCACCTTAGCTAATTTAAATTTAGATTTAGCAAAGCGCAGTGCCGATGTAGAGGGGCAAAAATTAAAGTTATCGCCCATTGCATTTAAATTGCTAGAAACCTTAGTACGCCATGCGCCGCAGCCTGTTACGCGCAGTAGCATTATGCAAGCTATATGGGGCGAAGAGCAGCCCGACAGCAACAGTTTAAAAGTGCATGTGCATCATTTACGTAAGCAATTAGAAGCCACCACACACCAAGTTACACTTGAAACCATTCCTAGTGTGGGCTTTGCAATAACAGCAAATGAAGGGCAACCACAATGAAAATAAGGCCTAGTTTAAGGCTCTACTTTTTTGCCAGTATGGTGGTGCTTAGCTCTGCTATGGCCATTGGCTTTTCGTTTTTAAGTGTAAATTACTTTATTGATGGGCTAGATAAAGGCTTAAACGGGGTGATGTTAAAGCTTTCGCAAACCACAGAAGTAAAGCCAGGGGAAACAAAAGAGCTGGTGGGCTTTAATATAGCAAGCCGCTGGGAAGACATGCCTGCGTCAATTCAGCAGCGTTTTAAAAAACCAACAGAGGTGGGGCTTTTACATAAAACAAAAGACAGGCCATCGATGTTTTCTATGCCGCAAAATTTATTTTTTGTGGTGTATTATCCAAACCCCGAAGGCGAGCCGCGTTATATATCGCGCATTATGCTCGAAAAAGACAAACCACAATTGCTCGCTAATATAGAGCCCGAACAACGCATGCTTTGGATTGCCATTACAGGCATTGCTGCCATTGCGTTATTTGCGTTTTTTTTGTTTATGGTAATGAAAAAAATAGCCAAGCCAGTGGAGTCGTTAAGGGGCTGGGCTAAATCGTTAAACCAAACTAATCTGCAGCAAACACCGCCCGATTTTACATATAACGAACTAAACACTTTAGCCACATTAATACGCAGCAGCTTACTTTCGGCAAATGAAAGCGTAGAGCGTGAGCAGCGCTTTTTAAGCTATGCCAGCCACGAGCTGCGTACGCCAATTTCGGTTATTCGCAGTAACGTTGAGCTACTCAATCGGCTGAGCGAAAAAGCCCCGTTAAGTGATAAACAGCAGCTTACACTTGAGCGTATAGAGCGCGCCGGTTTAACCATGAGCGATTTAACCGATACGTTATTATGGCTAAGCCGCAACGAAGAGCAGCAAAGTAGTCCAGAACCTGTAAACCTTAGTGATAAAATAACGACCCTGAGTAATGAGCTTAACTACCTGCTTAATGCTAAGCACGTTGAGGTGGTTTTAAACACCCAACAAGAGAGCGTTATTACCACCGATGCTACTGCGTGCCACATTGTACTGACTAATTTAATTCGTAATGCCTACCAACATACCCAATTTGGCCAAGTACATATTACGCAGCAAGGCAGTAAAGTGACTATTGTTAATTGTAGTAAGCAGGACGAGGCCCCTAAAGCGAGCTCGCCTTCAGCAAAACACGCCAGCATAGGGTACGGACTAGGCCTGCAATTAAGCGAAAAAATAATAAAACGCCACGGCTGGGTTTACGATGTAAACGACAAGCCAGGGCGCTATGAAGTGGTGGTCGATTTTAGTTAGTTATTAAGTTAATTAGGTTTAAAAGTGTATTAAAAAGCGGCTTAATTTAGTAGCTCATATCTGATTTTGCAGTTTCGGTTAATTGGTTTGGACATTACCTGATAGACAGCTATGTAAGTTATGTGAAGCTTGGGATAAAGAATTTTTTCACCTCAAAGACCAGCTCATTTAATTATCTTGACGGAAACTCATTTCATATTTTTTCAAAACATCTACCAGGAAAGCTTAAAACTAGGCTCAAATACAGCTGCCATTATATCTAGCCTATAGAGTTATTGTTTCTTATACTCGTTTCTACGATTCATAAGAGAGCTTAAATATGAAAGCGAGTGACGAAATTGATATTACGGGAGACCTAGTTGCTTCTAGTTTTTGCAACGCTAAATTGACCATAAATAAAGATGTAGTAACTATTACACCTAACGTTAGAAGTTATTTGTTTGAATGGGGATTGCATATTTTTTGTTGGGCAGTGTGCATATTTATGTCAGCTAAAGTTTGGCAGTTGGAGCCCAACCTTGATTCGAAAACCGATTTCGTTATTGTCGTGTTTACATTGGGGGGACTCTTTAGTTTAGGCACGACCTTGATATGCAGAAGAAGCAGAAGAAGATTTTATTTTGATCTAAATGAAAAAGTGCTAAATGTCGGCAGTTCGAACAATCCGAAAATTAAAGTCGCTTTTGATTCGTTTGAAAAGCTTCTGTTAGTTACGACACGAATATATAGTACTGAGTCGCCACGAACTTATTTTGAGCTAAACGTTCTAACCAATACCCAAAAAAGAGTCACTTTAATGTGTCATAGCGATTATTACGCAATACAATATGATTCAGATGTACTCGCTGAAATACTGAAACTAGAGGTGGAGAGTTTAGAGGCTTGACACCATCAATAATTATTTTGAACGTAAATAGAAAGGCACTGCGATGGAATTTGGCATGTTAGTGCGACTGTTTTAATCTGATACAAAAGTGCAGCAAACAAGCGAATTACCACGGAAAAAAACAATAATAAATTTGGAAAAACTCAGAATTCAAAAAGCAAATGATCGTTATAGAAACTGCACGAACTACTTTTTGTTTAAGTTGGTTTCTCTTTCGCTAAATACTATACACACCTAAATCATTCTGACCGTCCTCTCCTTGTCTGTAGCTGCCTGCCATATGGAGCTTCAACCCGCGTATAAAAGTGTCAGTTTAGATATGAGCCACTACAGCTTAACGCAATGAACGTTAAGCCGCATTTTTATGATTACTATTAGGGCGCATTACATATAATACCAATCCGCAATAATACTTAATCATTTTGAGGGGCTAAAACGTGTCGCTATCAGAGTTAAAAAATTCTCATTTACGACTGTATAGATGCAGAAGGTAGAGCAATGCAGGAGCAATTGCCGAGAACAACTAAATAGCGAATTTTTTGCCTAGCTATCAACACGTTTTTCCATCATCCAAAATAGATCACTTAATCAAGCGGATTGGTATAAATGATTATTCGGCCGCAGCTTGTTTGGTTTTTCTAAACATAAACTCAAGGGGAATGTGTAAGCGTTTTGCCCACGCGTTTTCGGTGTGCTCTTCCCCCGGGAAATACTGGCTTTGCCATAGCTTTGCTGGGTATTGTTGCGCCATAAATAAATCATCAATTTGCGCTTGTAGCTTAGGGTACATGGCATCTAAAGTGCTGTCGCCGTAATCAAAATACACTTTTTGGTTACTCAGTTTGGCGATGTTGTTGGCAATGTAATTTTTAAACTCGGTAAATACTTCGTCGTCGTGGCTAAAAATACCCGGCCAGTGGGTCGACATACAAATAGCACCTGCAAATTCGTTAGGGTAATTAAGTAGTGTATACCACGATATAAGCCCACCCATGCTAGAGCCACCAATATAGCGGTGCTGCGCGCCTTTATTTACGTTGTAGTTAGACTCTATATAAGGAATAACTTCTTTAACTAAAAAGCGTGAGTAGTTGTCTGAGTACACCTTAGAGGCAAATAATTTGTGGCCTGGGTATTTTTCTAACTGGTATAGGGCATTTTGCTTTTGTTTGCTCAAGGCCTCAAACGGTTGTTGTGGGTAGTATTCGCTGTGGCGGTTTTCAACGGCGTTTGGAATGCCTACCACAATAAATGGGCGTACTTTGCCTTGCTCTATTAATGAGCCGGCTACTTCATCTACGCGCCATTCTTGTTTGTTCCATGTGCTATTGGCGTCAAACAGCATGCGGCCATCGTGCATGTAAAGTACATCGTAGGTGGTGTTTTTGTTGTAACCTGGCGGTAGCCATACATTTAAAAAACGGTTTTTTACAAACTGTGATTCTATATTGTCGATCACCTCAATGTGGCCTTTGCTTACTTGCACTGTGGGCGTATTTGCATAACTGGTATGCACTACAAATATTGATAAGCTAAACAGTAAAGCAACTAATTTCATGGTGGCGCCTTAGCATACAAAAAGTGCACTATCACAAGCTTGCGTTGTTAATTCAATGTGAATACGTATGCACTTGTATTTAAGCTATAAATGCATACACATACAATTTATAAATCGCTGCGCCAGCCCATGCCCGACTCTTCCATAAGGCGCTCGTATACGCCCTCAATATTATGTGGCAACCATGCTTTGTATTGCTTTAAATCTGAAAATTCATCGAGCTTAACGTTTTGTTTTATTTGCTCTAGGCTTTGCCCTGCAAGTGCGCCTGCGGTTACTTGGCTGTAAAGCTTCTCTATATAGCGTAAGTAACGTGCTACATCGGCTTTATTACCCATATCGGCATGGCCGCCCACAAAGGTATTAAAGTCGTAATTTAATACCGCTTGGGTTGAATTAATCATACCTTGAATATCGTAGCTCCACAGTTTTTGCCATGGCATTCTGCCAATGACTATCCAATCGACCACAAATAGTGTTTTTTGCTTTTCGAACAGCATACTTACCGAGCCTCGGCCATCGTTAGGGCCGTGGTAGTTAAGTTTTAAGGTTGAGCCGCCAAGGCTAAGTATTAGTTCATCATCAAAAGTAAGGTTAGGCATAACTGTTTTTATTTGTGTGTTTTTAATATCTTGCGCGGTAAGTTTGTGCGCAACAAAGGTTGTGTACGGGCTTTTAAATACCTCTGCGCCGTAAATATGGTCGCTGTGATTATGGCTATATACAACATATTTTACCGGTACGTTAAAGCGAGTTTTAATTTGCTCCTTTAACCACGTGGCAGCTTTTTTATTAAGTGGGTCGGTAACTATTGCACCTTGTGGGGTGATTAAAAATACCGAGCGGTGTCTGTCGTCAATAAAGCGGTGGAGGCCATCGCCTAAATCTTCAATTTCGTAACTTTGCGCCATAAAACCTGTAAATAGTAGGCTGGTGGCAAGTAGTGTTTGTAATAAGCGAAGCATGCACAATCCTGTTTAATGTTCTAAGGGTCTGTTGACCTTTGCAGATTAAAATTTGTTCAAACTAGGGGCTATTTAATCGCGGCGCGAGGTTTGTAACCTAGTGGGCTAAGTAAAAGCCGAGCAAAGCTTCCGCGTCCTGCTCACGCCCTTTACCTACATCCATGTAGGCAACAAAGAGTAAATAGCCCCTAGGAAGAACCCTTTGGGCAGCGCCTGTTTGGCATTAATGCTATGTTATCGCCTATTTGTGGGGAACAACCACACTATATAGGCTCTGCCTTGCCTAAATACCAAACAGACAGCTGCAAATTTAACCTTAAAAGATCAACAGACCCTAGCATTAAGTAAGAAAGTGCTAATGAGTATAAAATTTCAGTCAAAGTAAAAGCCATTTTATTTTAAATATAAAATGGCTTTGTTAGGTTGGATTTAACGCAGGGTGAGCTGCTGGTTTATTTCTTCAAAAATACCAGCATCATCTATGGTTGAAGGTATTTGTAGTTCGTCGCCATCGACCAATTGGCGTAAATTTTTGCGTAGTATTTTACCTGAGCGAGTTTTTGGTAATCGCTCTACGCTTACTATCGTTTTAAGGCACGCTATAGCGCCTATTTGGTTGCGTACTGTTTGCACAAGCTCTTGCTCTACATCGGTAGGGGAGCTGGTAAAGTCGTTTTTAAGTACGATCATGGCCATCGGTAATTGGCCTTTTAGTGTATCGGTAACCCCAAACACCGCGCACTCTGCTACGGCTGGGTGGGATGCGACTATTTCTTCCATTTCGCCGGTTGAAAGCCTATGGCCTGCTACGTTTATAACATCGTCGGTGCGGCCCATTATAAATAGGTAGCCATCGTCATCTATGTAACCACCATCGCCGGAAAGATAATACCCCGGGTACTGAGTTAAATAACCGGTTTTAAAGCGCGCTGTGTTTTGCCAAATGGTGGGTAAGCAACCTGGCGGCAGCGGCAATTTTATAGCCACCACGCCTTGCTCGTTTGGTGCGCATTGCTCGCCTTGCATATTTAATATTTGCACATCAAACCCAGGGGTTGGCACGGTAGAGCTACCTGGTTTTGTTACTAATTCTTCTATGCCTACGGGGTTACAGGCAATGGCCCAGCCGGTTTCTGTTTGCCACCAGTGATCGAGTATTGGCAGGTTGGTTTTTTCTTTTAGCCAGTTGTACGTTGGCGGGTCGAGCCGCTCGCCAGCTAAAAATAGTCGTTTTAAACTACTGGTGTTGTACTGCTTAAAGCCCTCTGCATTTGGGTCTTCTTTTTTGATGGCTCTAAACGCAGTGGGCGCTGTAAATAATGCAGTTACTTGGTATTGCTCTACTACTCGCCAAAATGCACTGGCATCAGGTGTGCGAACTGGTTTGCCTTCAAATAATACTGTTGTACAGCGATAAATTAGCGGGGCATACACTATGTAGGAGTGCCCAACGACCCAGCCTATATCTGAGGCAGCCCAAAATACGTCGCCGGGCTGCATGCCGTAAACGGTTTCCATGCTGTAGTGCATAGCAACACCATGGCCGCCGTTTTCACGCACTACGCCTTTAGGCGTACCTGTGGTGCCTGAGGTATATAAAATATAAAGAGGATCACGCCCACTTACAGGTACTGGCTCTACTGCAGTGGCTGTTTGCATTGCCTCATCCCAGTTAATATCTCTTGTGGGGATAAGCGTGGCAGCTACTTGTTCGCGCTGGTAAATAACACAGTGATCTATTTTATGATTGGCAAGATCTATGGCGTGATCAATCAGCGGTTTATATTCTATTACGCTATCTACCTCTACACCGCACGAAGCGCTCAGTATGAGTTTAGGTTTTGCATCGTCTATACGGACGGCGAGCTCATGCGCTGCAAAGCCACCAAATACCACAGAGTGTATAGCGCCTAATCGGGCGCAGGCCAGCATACCTATTACAGCTTGGGGGATCATGGGCATATAAATAACAACGCGGTCGCCTTTACTAACGCCTAACGATTGCATTACACCGGCAAATTTAGCTACCTCTTGCTGTAACTGGTAGTAGCTATACTTCTGCTGCGTGTTGGTTACGGGGGAGTCGTAAATAAGCGCGGTTTGCTCGCCAAAACCGGCAATAACGTGTTGGTCGAGCGCTAAAAAACTGGTGTTTAGTTGGCCATCATCAAACCAATGGTAAAGGCCGTCAGTGTCTTGTGTGTAGGCGTGTTCAGGCTTTTTATACCAAGGTAAGCGCTTTGCTTGTTCAAGCCAAAATTGTGCTGGGTTTTGTTTAAAGCTTTCGTATTGTTGTTTATATGGGCCTAACATAGTGGGCTCCTAATACTAAATGTGTGTGAGAGACCTTACAAAAGGTAGGCTTTTTTTTAACCGATAGGTATTCGACTATGGTCGGCTAAAAGTTAAACAACACTTTGGGTTTTAAAATACAAAATTGACAATACAAAGCGTGTGGCTCAGCATGGCGAGCAATTAAAATAAGAGAAAATACAATATGAGTAACGTAGTAAGAGTAGGGGTTGCGGTTATTATAATGCGCCAAAACACTATTTTATTAGGTGAGCGAATAGGGTCGCATGGTGCAAATACATGGGCAACGCCTGGTGGACATTTAGAATTTGGTGAAAGTGTTGAGCAGTGCGCAATACGCGAGGTATTTGAGGAAACAGGGCTAAATGTGAGTAAAATTACTAAGCTTGATTTTACTAACGATATTTTTAGTGCTGAGAATAAACACTACATTACTTTATACGTAAAAGCCGATTACGAGGGCGGCGAGCCTGTGCTAAACGAGCCAAATAAATGTATGCAGTGGCGCTGGTGCGACATTAATAATTTACCATCGCCACTGTTTACATCACTTAAAAACTACTTAACTACAACAACGCTTACGGTTTAGTTGATGGGCTTAATACTAATTTTTTAAAGCTCACTTGGGCGTAATCACCATTTTGCTTGTCGGTGGCCCAATCGCCAGTGCCTAAACAGCCTGGGTACCAAATGCCTTTAGCGCTTTTGGTGCTACATTGGTTATAAGCACCCGCTTTAAAGTAATGCCAATCGGCAGCATAGCCATTAGGGTGATCTTTTTCATCTACCTTGCCATAGGCATCTACGTTATTGCCTAAGTTAATTGCGTAGTTAACGTCTTTTTTGCCTTGGGCGCTAAAGGTTAAGTACATCATGTTTTTATGCACGTTTACTGTGTAACTAAAGTCTTCGCCAAGCGCTATGCCTGTCGCACCGGGATCGTCCGAGTTTTCCCAGGTATTCCCCCACACAGGGTATGTAATGTCGGTACGGTTAGGATCTTTTTTTGGTAAGTTACGTTCGTAATTCCAAAAAACAGATCCGGTTTTATGGCCAGGCCATTTTTTATAATAAATTTTAAGTGGTTCGTTACCCCAGCCAAAACCCAGTTTTGTATCTATTAAGGCTTGGTCTTTACCTGCGTGAATTTGCCCTACCACCACAGAATAAGCGGCTTTTTTATTAGGATCGTTAGCGCGAAGCGCAACATGATCCACCTTTAGCGTGGCTTCCATTTTTCCGCCTACCGAGCCAAAGCGCTCCGATAGCGGGTGTACAGCTAGGGCAAAATTATTCTTTGAATTTTTAGTTTTTATTTTGGTATTAGTGCCGCGGATCATTTGTCTTAGTTCACTGCGGGTATTGGTTGAATTGGCACTGGTAAGCGCTTTATTTGGCGAGGTAAATACCATATAACCTTGATCATCAAGGTAGAAAAAATCAGGGTGCGCGTAGGTTTGGATCTCTTCTACGTCTACGGTATCTATTTTTCCATCGTTATTGAGATCTACAGGTACGTTTATTTTCCATTGCGATAAATCAAATTTTGACGCAGGTACTGCGACATTACTATCAACAGGTGTACTTGTGCTGGCACAGCCCATAAATAGCAAAGGGGTAACAGCAGCCAGTGCTGTGAGTTTAAAAGTAGATGTTAGATTTTTCATTGTTGTCTCTGTGTGATGATATTAAAAATGAGCGATATTAACTTCGCTTAACTTTAATCTAACATACCAATTTAAAATATCAACATTACCAATTTTTTGTTTTTGTAGTTTTTATAGTGCCTTTTTGGTTATACCAAAGTGGTTTTTTTGTTGTTGTTGTTTTTTACGTTTTTTATTTAGGTGTTTGCGCTGCGCTTTTTTTACATGCTTAACTATCCACTTTGTCATAAGAGGCATAAGTTCTGGCGCAAAGTTATGGCCCATCCCAGGGACTACTCTTAGTTTGGCTTTTTTTATAAGGCTTGCCGTTTTTTTGCCTGCACTTACGGGTATTACCACATCGTCGCTGCCGTGAATTACTAAAGTAGGCGTTTTAATTTTACGAATTAAATGTTGCCTGTCTTTACTCGCGGCCATAGCAATAAGCTGGCGTTTGTAGCCACTTGGATTATGCGAGCGCTCTACAATTTGCGTTGCATGATGGCGAAGTGCGTCTTCTGATTGAGGGTAAGCGGGGCTGCCAATAAGTTGGTTAAGTTTAATGTTGTAGTTTATTGCCTCATCACGGCTGGATGTTTTGGGCTTTAATTTGGCAAGCTTTATAAATACGCCAATGCTTTTGGCACTCAGCCTTGGCAGGCTAGAGCTTGACATAATAGTGGTTAAACTTAGCACCTTTTTTTTATGTTGAGCTGCAATTAGTTGAGCAATCATACCGCCCATAGAAGCACCTACAAAATGCGCTTTTTTTATTTTAAGCGCCGCCATAAGCGCTAATACATCGTTTGCCATATCATCAAGTAAATAGGGCGTTTGCGTGCGTATGGGCAGGCGTTTACTTAACCACGATTTAAATAAACTCGGGCTAGGGTGGTGCTCTAAATGAGTAGAAAGGCCAGTGTCGCGGTTATCAAAGCGTATAACCCTAAACCCTTTTTTTACTAAGGTGTAGTAAAGCGAGTCCGGCCACACGGTCATTTGTGCGCCTAAACCCATAATAAGTATGATTGCGGGGGCTTTTTTATCGCCTTCGTCTTGGTAACTGAGTTTTATACCCTGAGGTGTTTTAATTGTTCGCATAGCCAACTAGCAGTGTTTGCGTTGCTAAAATTATAGACCCTGTTTATTACAACTTGTTGGCAGTAGCCGGAAGCGGTAGTTGCCACTTGGTTAAAATAGCCTGATATTCGCCGTTTTCTTTTAGCGTGTTAAGTGCATGGCTAATAGCGCTTGCGGTGTGTTTATCTACGGTTTTGTTGGCACTAAAATATAATTTTGAAGGGTAGTCGGTTAAATGAATTCGCTTAGTTATTAAATTGGGATTTAGGCCTGAGTGCTTTAGCTCGTTATTTAATGTAAGTGTATTGGTTAGTACAAAGTCAATGCGTTTTTTATAAAGCATTTGCCACAGTTGCTGATAGTAGCTTACAAGAACTAGGTTTTTGTCTTCGGTAAAACCGGCGTTTTTTAAATAGGTGGCACTTGAATAGCCACGTATTGTGGCCACTTGGTAAAATTTTGCGTGATTAAGGTGGGTAACTTCATCAGTACGGTTTTTTAAGCTAACTAAATAAGCATCGGCAAAGTATGACTCACCTAGCCAGGTGTATTGCCTTGCTCTAATAGGGGTTTTTAAAAGAGACAACGCAATTGCATTTGGGTTGTTTTTAAGCATTGTAAAAATACGCGCCATAGGGATTATTTCAAACTTGGCGGATAGCTTTGTGTGTTTAATAGTGGCTTTGGCTAAATCGACTAATGCGCCGTCGGGTTCGTTATTTTCATTTATAAAATGATAAGGCGGGAGATCTTCTGCTACAAAGGTAATGGTTTGTGCGTTGCACATGGCGCTATAAAGCATAAACACACAAATACTTAATACTACACGCACAAATATAACCCACATTTTTAATTATTATGCGCTCTAGTTTAAAGAGTGTTGATTAAAAGGTATACCATAAATGTTTATTTAATGTGAATAACACTGCGGTTCATTTACGTTTTAAAAATTGTGTGGGTGTGCAATGGTGCCATCGTAAAAAAGCACGATTAAACGAGCTCTGATCTTTAAAGCCTAACAGGTTAGCTAGTTCGCTAAGTGGGAGCGTACCAATTAACGTGTGGGAGCGGCTTTTTCTTTCTTGTTCGAGCAATTGCGCAAAGGTTACATGTTGTTTTTTTAAATGTCGCTGTAGCGTGCGCGGTGTTACGTTTAGTGCGCTTGCAACTGCAATAAGCTGGCAATTTTGTAATGTTGTTTTTGCAATAAGTAGCTGTTTAACTTTTTCTGTTAAGCACTGCTGACTTTTAAAACGCGATAGCTGCTGTTGTGAAAGCTGCTTAAATGTAGCATTTACAATGGCGTTATCGGTTTTAAAGGCAAGGTTTAAATAACTGCTCGGAAAGTTTATTTGGTTATGCGCTGCGCCGCTTATAACGGGGCATTTAAACCACGCCTCTAACTGTTGTGTGTGCCTTTTAGGCCAATTATGTATAAAGCTGATACTGCTTGGGCAAAGCGATGCGTTTATTAACTGGCGAATAACGCTGACCCACGCAGTCATGTTTCGTAATACTACTTGTTCATTACAATGAGGATGAGCATGCCAGCGCACCGTAGCGGTGTCTGCAGTTTGCAAAAACTGCGCTTTACCAATATCTGCCACTAAGCTGTCGTAATTTAACAGTGCCTTTATAGCGCTACTTAGGGTATCGCTCGATTCTATTAAATAGCCCAATATACCGTAATCTGCTGGGCGAATGTGCATACCTAAAGTAAAACCAAACAGCGCATCGTTTAGCGCTTTTTGGCCATACACAAGCAGCGCATTGTAACTTTGTAAACTAATACGGGGTGCTAATTGCTGACTATGCTGGCGACTAAATTCAGTAAACCCGATTGCCTTAAGAGCCGTATTAGAATCAATACCTTGGGTTTGCAAGTAATCTAAAATGCTTGAAAAGTAATGATCAGCCAGTGTATGCATTTGTCGTCTAAAGCTAAAAAATGGTCGTGTATGAGCAAGCTTGCCATGTTCAATTTTTATATGCTAGTTACATGAGTAATTATCTTCGCTGTAAACAATGATCTTTATATCAATAAAACAAACGCTTAATGCAGATCCTTTGCAAATAATAACCACCTTGTTGGATCATCAACAGTTAGATCGCTTTTTTAATGCCAAGTTTGAGCTAATAAAAACAGCAAATAGCGGTGAGCTAAAAGGCGGTAAAGGCGCTATTAGGCAAGTGAAAATTGCAAATGCCACGTTTAATGAGCGTATAATAATGGCTAACCCCAGCCACTTTTGCTACCAAATAGTAGGCAATAAGCCTGTGGCACACCATCAAGGTGATATTTATTTAGTTGCTAATACAGGGGCTAAAAGTATCACTACTGAGCTTAATTATTGTATACGCTGCAAAGCGCCGTGGTGGCTGCCAAATGCTTTGCTAAAACACCTAATTAGTAAAGATATAACCCAGGCATTAAATAAACTGCAGCATTACTTTATGGCGGGCAAAGTATGAGCTCAGAAATTATTTTACTTGCCCTAAGCCCTGTTTTTTTAGTGTTTGTATGCTTTGAATTTGTAAAATTTAAGCGCTATTACAATATAAAAGACAGCCTAGCAAACACCGTTTTAGCCTTGTTGCACCAAGGCGCAGATGCAATGGCACTGCTGCTACTTATGCCATTTTTTTACATGCTTTACGAGTACCGCTTATTTGATATAAAGCTAAGTGTATTAAGCGTTGCTTTTGCATTTTTACTGCAAGATTTTTTGTACTATTGGTTTCATCGTGCGTCGCATCATATTCATTGGTTGTGGGCTGCGCATGTGGTTCACCACAGCTCCACTAAAATGAATTTTACCACTGCGTTTAGGCAAAGCATAATGTACCCAGTAGCCGGCATGTGGGTATTTTGGCTACCTATGATACTACTAGGGTTTGACCCTTTAACCGTATTTAGCGTAGTGGCACTTAATTTGGCATATCAATTTTTTGTGCACACGCAAATAGTGGCTAAGTTAGGTTGGTTTGAAAGCGTATTTAATACGCCATCGCACCACAGGGTTCATCATGCAATTAATAAACGCTACCTTGATAAAAACTTTGCCGGTGTGCTTATTATTTGGGATAAGTTATTTGGCACCTTTGTAGAAGAAGACAAAAATCAGCCCTGTAAATACGGCATAGTAGGGCAGCTAAATAGTAATAACCCACTAATAATAACGTTTCATCAGTGGGCTCATTTATTAAAAAGTACCTATACGGCGAAAGGGTTAAAAGCTAAATGCAAAGTACTATTTGGCTACCCAACCAGTAGCGTTAAAGTTAAATAACAGACTTAAAAGTAAAACTGCACTGCAAAACTAGCCGCAGTATTATAGCTGTGCCATTTTTCGTGCTTTATTTGGCTGCGAAGCGCTATGTTACGCGACAGCGCGTAGCTCCAAGTTAGGGCAGCTTCGCTGTGGTTATTAGCATTATTATTGCTTAGCCAAAACATATTACCTGTAAGGGCTAGCTTGTGGTTGTTATTTACTTGCCAAATAACGCCCGCTTCACTGCCTAGTCCAACACTGAGCTGGTTAGTAATATCTCCAGTATTTAGCTCAAACTGTCCCAAAATGTAGCCATGCACACTGTTTGGATTGCCATAAGATTTACCGTATCCACCCTTGGTAAAAAACCGGCCAGAGCGTTTGTTTGGGCTTGGTTGCCTATCAAAGCCCATTTTTATATTCCACGACCAGCTATCAAATACACGGTTATCGGGGGCAAGCGACATAGCATCAAGTAAGTAAAAGTGCTCAATCTGGCTATTTCCGCTATCTGATAGGTTGGCTGATAAGTCAAAAAAGCTAATTTGTGCACCGGGTATAAAGCCTGCGGGTCTGTCTAGTAAATCATGATAAGCAAGGCGATAAGCTACATTGGTGGTGTTTTGCTGGTTATTATTTTGCACTCTTTTAGCCGTTAGCCTTGAAGAGCCATGGCCTTGCTCTGGTGACGCTTTAGGCTTTGCCGGCTTAGACAAAGGTGAAGGAACCGCATACTTACTGCGCATTAAAAGTAACTTAGTAAGACGAGGGGCTATTTCCTCACGGTTAAGTGCTTTGTCGTAAAATTCAAAATTTAACCATTCGTACGCCATTTCTAATATGGCCACAAGTTCTTGCTGCGAGTAATTACGTGTATTTAATGGCTTGCCTTGCATAAGGGCTCTGGCATCACTTAGTTGTTGGTCACTTAATTGTGTTGAATAGTGGAATAACTTAGTGCCAAAGGCGGGACGATAATTTGGCGTTTGCAGTAAATTGTTATCCCTTAACACGGCAACAGTGTCTGAAGGAATAGCCTGCATATTAAATTGTGAGGTTAAGTTAAGCTCCTCATTTGCTAATTGCAGTAACGCGAGTAACTGATAGGAGCAATTTTCGTCTATAAAAAAGTAATCAAAAGTGGCGTGTTGTAGTTCCCACAAATGCAGTAACACCAGCTCAACTTGTTGCTCGGTTAAGTTGAGTTTGTATTCCCAAATATCGCGTGATTCTAAGTCATTATATTCGCGTACTTTTTTATAATACGGCATAAGCGAAAACTTACCCGGGTAGCTACCAATAAGGCCTTTTAATGCGTACATAGCAGCGTTATCTGAGCCATCAGGTTCTGCCGCAAAGTTTACGGCAAAGGCAATCAGCTCTTTACTACGGGTTTGATCTTTAGCATCGATGCGCAGCAAAGTGTGCCCAAACATAGAAGAAGGGCTGTTCATAAATGCAGTAGGGAATACAAGCGTAACCCCTTTAGGATTAATGACTTGTTGCCAGGCTTTAAGCTCAGCGCAATCAAGAGCAGGCCAATTGTTTTTAATTTTTGATTTTAGCCATGTGTAGCGAGCTGGAAATTGGCAGCTGTATTTTTGTCGACTGCTTTTATTGGCATTAAATGCGTTAATGGTGGCATTTAGCTCATCTACTGGGCTGGTTTTACCTGTAGGCGATAAAAAAAACTCTGCGCTATCTACTTCGCTTTTAAAGCTACCTAATGTGGTATTGCGGTAGTGGCCCAGTTTAAGCCAATAAGGGTGTGTGGCTAAGGTACTTTTTTCAATACTTTTAGCATGTGAATGCGTACTAAAAAGTATGGCTAGCAAGGTAAATAATATTTTTTTCATAAACACTAAATCATAAAAAAGCCGCTAGAGGATACTCTAGCGGCTTTATTTATACATATAAAACCGGCTAATTTAGCTGATTAAGAAAGAGTATAAGAAGCTAGTTGTGCATCGCTTGCTACAACAGCGTTTAGGTTTTCTAACACTGTTTGTGAAGTTACGTTCTCAGAAGTAAATACTGAAGAAAACTGTGCTTGAGCAAGCTTGTTGAATGCTGCTTTATCTTGTTCTGAAACGCCCCAAACCTCAGCAAGTGTTGCTAAAGTTTCGCCTTCACCTTGAGACATATCACGAGCAAGTTGCTCCATGTTGCCATCGATGAATAATGCGATTTTTTCAGAAGAAGTAACTGTACCAGTACCGTCACAACCTAAAGTACCAAATGTGATACCGAAAGTTTGGTTACCAGAAGTACCATTAGTTGTAGCGCCTAAAATTTTAACGCCTTTACCTTGCTGACCAGCAAATAACATAGAGCCTAGGCCACAACCAATATCTTGGTCAGCCATTGCGTTAGAGAAAGGAAGTAAAGAAAGTGCTGCTACTGCGATTATTTTTTTCATATTCATAAATCCATATACGATTAGTCTTTATTTAGGGTAAATAAAGATCGCGGAGGATTCTAACAGAGTTGTAGAAAAAAGGAACATAACTAGCTATGAATTTTTTCATGTTGCGTTTACTTTAAGCAATAAAATAAACAAGTTACTTACTGGTTTTAGCTTGCTTTTAAGAGCTTGGCTTTTTACTTCTTGGCGCTCCGAGTAAAATAAACATGTGGCAAATACAAATAGATAAAAACGCACTCACACCTAAGGCACCGCCATAACCATCAAGCTTTGGTACTAGGTATTCAAATAAAAACGAAAATAAAATAGATGAGCTGGCCACGGTATAAATACCAAATCGGTGTGGGGCGCTCATTCCTATAAATGTGCCGCCAAAAAACACGACTGAGTATAAGTCGGGGTTTAGGTTTAAAGCACTTAATAGTAAATAAGCAATAATAGAAAGCGAGGCCGATGCACGTATGCCGTCAAAACGATTATGTTTGGCTAAGTAAAACGTTAAAAACGCACCTAATAGGGCTATAAATGGGTATTCTAAATTCATAAAACCATTCCTTTGGCCAACATAAATAAAGCCACGCTTGCAAAGGCAACACTGCCAAGCTTACCGCCAAATCCGGTAAACATATTTATGGTAAGCACATATAAACTGGCGCCAATAACAGAAATTATGGCTATTTCCCAATAACTTGTAATTAAGTGTGTAGAGCACATACCGGCAAAACTACCTGCGTAAATAGCCGCATAGGGATGATTTTTAAACTGAGCAGGAAAAGGAATAAAGGAGCCAATTAGCCCTGTAAGCGCCGCCGAAATAACTAAAGGCAATGCAAAAGTTGTGTGCATGGCAAAGCAGGCTACAAAGCCTAAAAAGAAGGTTATAAATTTTAAAAATAAGAATTTAATCATAGCAGCGCATTTTAAACTAATCCTTTTACGCTTTCTAACTATCTCTAATAAATAAAATGTGGGTGTTAGCGTTAAATGTTATTAAGGCTACTTTTTAATCTGGGCTGGGATTAACTATGCTTATTTTTGGCTGTTAATGTTTCATAAATTATATTTTATGTATAATAGAGGTTATTAATATACAAATTTAAAAGGTTAAAGGTAATTTATGTCTAACTGTTTGCACTTAGCTATACCCGCTGGCGATTTAAAAGTAGCGAAAACGTTTTACTGTGATGTGCTTGGCTGTAAAACAGGGAACAGCGAAGAAGGGCGCTGGGTAGACATAGACTTTTGGGGTAATGAGCTCACATTACATCAAAGCGAAGAGCGCTTACCCACTGTTCGCCACGATGTAGATATGGGCGCAGTGGCGGTACCGCATTTTGGTATTCATTTATCTGAAGATGAATTTAACGGTTTAAAAAAACGTATAGAAGATGCGGGGCTTGAATACCTAGATAAACCGTATCGCCGTTTTGTTGGTGATGAGTTTGAACAAGAAACCTTTTTTATTGAAGATCCAAACGGCAACGTGCTTGAAATGAAAACCATGGTAAACCCTGAGGTTTTATTTAAAAAAGCGTAAGCAATATTTATTAAAGAATAGGCCACTTTTGTAGTGGCCTATTTTGTACCTATAGATGAAAATAATTACACCGTATGAGTGATATTTATTCACTCTACACTACGGAATTTTAAACGTAGACTAACGCGCAACTCTCATACTTTATAGTTATTTATGTTGCTGTTAAAACTCACCATTGCGCCATTACTTTTATTATTTATTCACTTTGCTCAAAAACGCTTTGGCAGTTTTGTGAGCGGTATTATTCCGGGCTTGCCTATTACATCGGGCCCTATTTCGTATTTTATTGCGCTTGAGCAAGGTAAGTTATTTGCGAGTAACTCGGCTGTGGCGTCGTTGTATGGCATGAGCGGTATAGGCTTATTTTGTTTTTGTTATGCTGCCATGCTTGCAAAATATGGGGTGGTTAAAGCGCTGTTTGCTGCATTAACACTATGGTGCGCTTTTAGTGCATTTACCTTGTTATTGCCGGTGAATATTGCCTTTGCATCGGTGCTCTCGCTCAGTACTTTATTGGTGCTTGCGCTGGCATCGAGTAAGTTAAAATTTGCGCCCGATGCCAAACCTTTTACCGCTGCGTGGGAGCTGCCGCTAAAAATGTTATTGGTCAGCTGCTTTATTATGTTAGTTACGGTTATATCGGCAAAAATAGGGGCAATGTGGAGCGGGTTACTTTCTACTTTTCCGGTAATTTTGGCGGTTATGGGCAGTATTGCGCATGCAAGTGATAAAAAATACTCGGCGTATAAGGTGCTTAACGGCGGCATTATTGGCTCGTTAGGGGGCTGTGTGTTTTTTGCTGTGATTGCACTCGCGCTTAAGTTTGAATTTGTGATTTGGCAGGTATATGCAGCGGCTGCAGTGTGCTCAACTTTATTTACCATTATTATGAGCCACTATGTAAACCGTAAACAATTTGCAAAGCCGGCTACGGTTTAATAGCAATAAGCAGTATTGCCTAAATTTAGCCATCTACTAACGTCAGCGGTTTAACCTTTCGTTGTATTTTTTCGTGGTACATGGCGGTGTCGCCCGCTTTTAAAATTTCATCAATAGAGTGGGGCGGTTCACTAAATACGGTAGTACCCATACTTGCTTTAATGGCTATAGGGTCGTTGTTGTGATTTATTGTGAGCCTATTTAGGGCGGTTTTTAAATGATGAGTTTTAGGATTTACCTGCGCATTAGTATAAAAATGTGCAAGTACGACAAATTCATCACCGCCTAAGCGCCCTACAGCATCGCTGCTGCGAACACTGCTTTTTAAGCAACGGGCAACGTTGCATAAAGCGTCATCGCCTACAGCATGGCCGTAGCTGTCGTTTATTTGTTTAAAGTCGTCTAAATCTATATACATCAAACATAATACGCCGCCTTTTTTGGCGTGCATATTGATAAGCGCGGATGATTTTTTAGCCCAGCCCCTGCGGTTTAAAATACCACAAAGGGGGTCGTAGTCTGCTTCGGTTTCGGCGCGCTTTTGTGCAATTCGCATTCGGCTTATACGCCTTGAAACCGCAACAGCTAATAAAAATGATTCAACCGCAAACGCTAACACAAACCCATAACGCTGCATAAACGGGCTTTGGTTAATAAGCAGCACCCTAAAAATCATACTTACTAATACAAAGCTAAGCGCTACAAATACGAGTGTTGCCTCGCGTACACCTTTGAGGGCTTGCATGGCTGCTAAAGTAAAAATAACAGCCACAATAAACAGCGAAGAATAAGCCATTATATGCCCTGCTATTGTCCAAAATAACAGGTCGGTAACGAGCATTTTAAGTACCGCGCATAGCATTACAGTACAGGCCAATGTTTTGAGCAGCTTGGTTAATTTAGGCCAGCGTTTATTAGTCTCGAGTAACGCAAGCATAAACCATGTGGCACTTAGTACGGTTAAGCCAATGCTAAGTAGGTATAAGTTAAAAATAACGCCAGAGACATGCTGCGTTACAAATAAATACAGTTGCCCTTCTTGGAGTAAAATAAAGCTGCCAATACAAAAAATGTAAATGCTGTAGAGCTTAAATACACTTTCGTTAAGTCTATGTCCCATTATTAATACATAAAAAATAAGTGTAATGCACAACCCATAAAATGAGCCCATAATCAGCGAATGTTGCTGTGCTTTTTTAAAATAAATATGAGTTGGCTGCCATTTAAACCGCGGTGTGTAATTAAGCTTTGATTCTAATGTTATTGTGGCTGTAAAAGCCCCCGAGTCCATTAAGTAGGCTACTTGCCCTGCTTTTAAGGGCGCTTTTACAGTGTTGTTTTGCTGCCAAGTAAAGCTATCTAGCCCCGGGCGTAAAAAGCTTAGTACGCCACCATTTTTAACAGAGCAACTTATTTGGTATTGATTAACACCGCGTTGAGCAGTGAGTTCAGAAGGAGTATTTAACTTTAGCACAGAGGCAGGCGTGGGTGAGTTTAAGTGCTTTATTTTACATGTATCGGCAGCATGAGAATCAAAAGTAATAAATAACGCGAGCAAAGTAATGAAAACAAAAAAGAGCGCCCCCTTATTTTTAGGTGGGAAAAACGTCAATCTATTACCTTTATAGCTCATAAGCGGATCCAATTTTTACTACTTTTTTTATACTAGCAGAGCCGGACTATTTAGCTATTAGTTTACTGTTTAATAACGCTTAAAAGTGCGCTATTAAATTAGCTCCTGAGGTGTTTATGCCCGCTAAGTACAAAATAGCCGCAACTTAGTTAAGCAATTAAAAACACCATGTTGATAATTTGGCAATAATATTCGTATTAATTGTTTTAAATGATGATAGTAAACTGTACTCATTGGTTACTAGCCTTATTAACAATAAAACAGGATCACACTATGAAATACTTACACTCATTATTAAGCTCTAACGCAGGCATGGCAGCACTTATTTTACGTGTACCCGTTGGTTTAATTTTAGCAGCGCACGGTGCACAAAAATTATTTGCTTGGTTTGGCGGCTACGGCCTTGAAGGCACAGGGCAGTGGATGGCAAGCATTGGCCTTGAGCCTGGCTATTGGCTTGCAATGATGGCAGGCAGCGCTGAATTTTTTGGCGGCATTGCCTTAGCCAGTGGTTTATTAACGCGCCCAGCAGCTGTAGTTACGGCGTTTACTATGCTGATTGCGATATTTAGCGTGCACATTAGTCATGGTTTATTTGTAGCAAACAACGGCTATGAGTTCGCACTTACTTTGTTAGTTGCCACGGCTGCACTGGCTATACAAGGTGCAGGTAGCTTATCGGTTGATAACGTAATTGCTAAAAAGTTAGCGAATAAATCGCTGCCTCAGTAGTAGTAAATAACAATTCAGTATTAAAAAATAGCGGCTAAATTAGCCGCTATTTTTGTATGGGTTAAGCGCTGTTTTATTTAGCACTGAATTTTAAAGAGTAGTTGTATTGCTTTTGCTCTAGTAAATACTCTTTATGGGTACTTGGACTCCACGAGTCATCGCCGCCAACCCCCATATGTTGATGGTCAATATGTACATGTAAGCAATCATCAGCGACTAGCTCATTGGTGTGCTTTGCTTGCGTTAACATGCTTTGTGAGTAATCGCTGGCGGCAAATAAAAACGTACCAGTCACGGTTAAATTATTAATGCTTAGTAATTGGCAATCACTACGTACGCCATTATCGGTTGGGAATATATACGGAGTATGTAGCTCATTATATTGTGCGCTGTAATACCCTAAGCGCGCAGCCGCTTTACGATCTGGGTAGTTTTCAAATGGGCCTAAACCAAGCCAATTTACTTGTGTATCGCTTGGTTTATTAAGCGTTGTGCTTAACCCTATGCGTGGCATGGGTGGGAGAGTATCGTTTAGTTGTACATCAACATTTAAGCTAATTTCACCGGTATTATTAAGTGTATAAAGCCAAGTTGTTTTTGCTTGTACTGCGCCATTAAATTCATAACTAAATACACAGGTAATACGTATATCTAAGGTTGATTGCACTACTTCAAACGAGCGGCATGTACGCTGCCACTGCCCAATACCTGCTCTTAACCAGCGTGCTTCCCATGCGTTAGGGTCTAGGTTGTCTACTTCGCTTACGCCTATGTCGTTATCAAGCGGGGCGCGGTAAAAATTATCAACCAATGGGCTTTTAATAACTTGGGTTTGATTGTGCAGCCATTGCTCAATAAGGCCTGATTGGCTATTAAACACAAGTTTAAAGGTATCGCCTTCAATACTTAGCTGTGTATTGGTTTCGCTTATATTTAGTGCGCCGTGCGTTGAGGCGTTTGCTAAAGCAGGCGAAAATGCATCAGCGCTTAAACTTTGGCTATTTATAAGCTTAAATTGCTCGGTGTTTAATACATGCTCGGCATTTGCAAAGCTTGAGTCGTTAATCAGTGCAACATCTAAATTAAGGTGATATTGCGCACCTGCTTTAAACACCAATTTTGTATTAATCGTTAGCGTTTGCGTGCTTTGCGGAGCAATATTAATAACTTGCTCGCCTTGTTCTACACATTGGCCATTTTCTATTAACTGCCAAATAAGTTTTTCGTTATCGGTTGCTCTAAATACATAATCACTAAATACATCAACGGTATAGTGGTTTTGAGTTTGCTCTCGCAGCGTAAATTGTAAATGTTGTTGGCTGTATTTAGCTTCAAACAGGCTTGGGTGCGGTGTACGGTCTGGAAATAATAAGCCGTTTATACAAAATTGGCGGTCGTTTAGCTCATCACCAAAGTCGCCACCGTAAGCCCAATAATGCTTGCCGTTTTCGTCTGTTTTAGATAAACCTTGGTCTACCCAATCCCAAATAAAGCCGCCTTGCAAACGCGGATATTCTCTAAATGCTTGCCAGTAATCGTCAAAGCTACCTAGGCTGTTACCCATTGCATGGGCGTATTCACATAAAATAAGTGGACGCGTTTCACCCGGTAGGCTTAACCACTTTTTAATAGAGTATTTAGGTACGGCGTCGTCGGCAACATGGGTATCTACACGGGCATACATAGGGCAAATAATATCGGTTGCGGTGGTATTTGCGCCGCCACCTTCGTATTGCACTGGGCGCGATGGGTCAAAGCTTTTAGACCAGCCGTACATCGCATCGTGGTTGGCACCGTGCCCGCATTCGTTACCCAGTGACCAAATAATAATAGAGGGGTGGTTTTTATCGCGCTCAACCATTTGCGTATAGCGCGACATAAATGCGCCAGCCCATTGCGGATCGCTGGCAAGCCTACCCATAGGAAACATACCGTGAGTTTCTATATTGGCTTCGTCTACTACGTATAAACCTAGCTCGTCACACAGCTCGTAAAAACGAGGGTGGTTAGGGTAGTGAGCGGTACGTACAGCATTAAAGTTATTTTGCTTCATCAGCTTAATATCTTCAATCATGTCGGCAGTACTCACCGTGTGGCCGTTTTCTGGGTGATGCTCGTGGCGATTAACACCGCGAATAAGTAGCGGTTTGCCGTTTAAGCAAAGCTGCCCGTTAAGCATTTCTACTTTTCTAAAGCCAATGTTGTAGGCTTCTACATCTACTGTATTGCCTTGCTCATCTAACAGGCTTACAACACAGCGGTATAAGGTCGGGGTTTCAGCGGTCCATTTTTTAGGGTTTTGTATATCAATTGTTTGAAATACGACATCACTCCAACCGCCTTTTTCATCAACGCGTTTATTGTTAGTTCTTTGTATGTGTGGCTCACACAGTGCTTGTTCGCCATCAAAAACCTGTACTGCTACTTGGTAGTTATTTGGCGCATCTATTGCGGTTTTTATATGTAGCGTTGCATCGCGGTAGCAGGCGTCTAAATCTGGGGTTATAAATACATCGCGTATTTGGTGTTGCGGTTTAGTAAGTAAATTAACATCGCGGAATATACCGCTTAGCCACCACATGTCTTGATCTTCTAAGTAACTGCCATCGCTCCAGCGAATAACCATAACCGCAATGCGATTAGTACCTGCAATTAACAGCTCGCTTAAATCAAATTCGCTGGGTAAGCGGCTATCTTGCGAGTAGCCCACCCATTGGCCATTACACCAAAGGTGAAACGCCGAGTTAACGCCTTCAAAAATAATATGATTACGCTGAGCTAATTGCTCCGCCGTAATAGTAAACTCAGTGCGGTAACAGCCTGTAGGGTTATCGCTTGGTACAAAAGGCGGATTAACTGCAAAGGGGTATTTAACATTACAATAAATAGGTTTATCAAAACCGTGTAGTTGCCAGTTAGAAGGCACTGGGATACTTTGCCAGTCGCTGGCGAGTGCCTCACTTAGCAATGACTCATCAACCGCTTCGGGCTTATCAAATAATTTAAAATCCCACTGGCCGTTTAAACTTTGTTTTTGTGATTGTGTGTTTGTACGGGCATGGTCAACGCTTTTAAAGCCATTGAGTGGGCTGTGCGCTTTTACTTGATTAACTTGCACCGAAATTGGGTTTTCCCAATCGCGGCGGTTAATTATGTGCTGTAGTGAGTTCATTCGTGTCCTATTGCATGTGTGGCAATTATAGTGGCTTAAATATAGCTAAAATAGCGCGTTGCGGTTATGCTTAAAGCTCTCTTTTATTTATCCAAAACTATCATTTTAAATTATGCGCAACACCATTGTAGATGTACTCGATATTGGCCCAGAGTGTATAGAGCGGTTTATTGATTTAAACACGCTTTCGCAAATGCCAAGCCTTGAAATAGAGCTGGCAGGTTGCTCAAATTTATTGGGTGATTATTGTGTTGCGCGTACTAACCCGCTTGAACACACTCTTTTTTATACCTTGGCTGGCCAGGGCACGCTAAAAACCATTAATAACCAATATGCACTTGCCGAAAATAGCTTAGCTATATTGCCTGCAAGGCAAAGTTTTGAGGTAGAAATAGCGAGCGAAAAATGGGATGTGATTTGGCTAAACCTTGCAAACACCAAGCGTTGGCAACATTTAAATTTAGCGCAGGCTAAAGTATTAACTGATCAGCAGTTAGCGCCATTACATTTAGCTATGGAGCTTTTATACAGCGAGACAAACGCTACTTTGCGCGAAGGCGTAATGCCTATTTTAAGCCACTATTTAAATACTACGCTTCAAAGCGAGCCGCAAATAGGCGGGCAAAATAGATTAACCAGCTTGTTTTTAGAAGTAGAAGAGCGCCTGCAGTTTGATTGGACAATAGAGGCTATGTGCGAACAAGTACATTACTCAGCACCGCATTTACACAGGTTATGCCAGGCACAATTTGGTAAAAGCCCAATGCAGCAGCTTATTTATTTACGTATTAAACGGGCTAAAAACTTGCTACTAAATACCCGCTGGCCGGTTGCCCATATTGCCGCTTACGTGGGGTACCCTAATATATTTAATTTTTCAAAACGGTTTAAAAAATCAGTGGGCGTGTCACCCACTGAGTTTAGAAAAATGAGCATTTAAAAAATAGCTTGGTATAAAAAGCCTGCACCAATAGCCATAGTAATAATGACAAACAAAAAGGCGGCTATCATTTGGTTTTTAAAAATTGATTTAAGCAAAATAACTTCTGTTAAGCTTGCGCCCGCGCTGCCAATTATTAATGCCATTACCGAGCCAAGCGCCATGCCTTTTTTGACCAATGCGGCACTTAGCGGAATAACGGCTTCGGCTCTAATATAAAGTGGAATACCAATAATGGCTGCAATAGGAATGGCATACCACATACCATCGCCCGCATATTTAGCAATTAGCTCGGTAGGAATAAAGCCATAAATAAACGAGCCTATTGCTACCCCTAGCATTAAGTACGGAAACACCTGTTTAAAGTCTTTAAAGGTTGCATGCCACACTTTTACCCAGCGATTAGGCTGCGCTTTTTTAGTAGGCTCTATTGCTTTAGGTTCGCCGCAGCTTGTGGTTGCACAGCTTGGCTCAACTTCTTTAGGCTCACTACAGCTTGGTTTTGCGCAGCTACTAGTAGATTCTGTGCTGTAAGCTTCTGGTTTTACATACCTTTCAAAGCCTAGCTTTTCAAGGGTATAGCCTGCTACAACCGACACCACCATAGCCACTAAAAAGTAAAAAAAAGCGACCTGCCAGCCAAAGGTAATTACAAATAACCCAATGATCACCGGGTTAAGTAGCGGGCTGCCAAATAAAAATACCATCATAGGGCCAAAGCCCGCTCTCGCTCTTAATAATCCTTTTAAAAACGGAATGGTTGAGCACGAACAAAATGGTGTAATAGCCCCCAATAAAGCAGCAACAACGTAGCCCTTACCGTTTTTTGAACTTAAAATAGATTGAATTTTTTCGGGTGTTATAAATAGCTGTAAAACACCCACTAAATAACTAATAACAATAAATAAAATAGTTAACTCTGTAGCTAAAAAGGCAAACATGCCTAACGCCTCTTTTGCCATTGCTAGCATTTCATTACTCATAACGCACTCCAAAGTACACAGGGTATAACTTACGTTAAGTAAGTTATATTTCGAATTTTATGGAAGTATATTGGTGGGCAATAATATCGTCAATACTTTATTTCTAGATATATAGAAATAGTTTTTATGCCCTTGTTTTTAAATGTTTTATTTTTTAACTTTTAAGGTAACTTGCTAATAAAGCTGTATTTAAAGATTCAAATTGTTATTATTTCTAATAATTTAGAAATTACGAGGTTGTAATGGAAATTATCGACGTTGCAAAAGCATTAAAAGAATTAGGCCATCCTACGCGTTTAACTATATATAAGCGTGTAGTTAAAGCAGGGCACACTGGAATTAGTGTTGGCAATATACAAGAAGAGCTAAGCATGGCGGGCTCTACACTTTCGCACCATATATCGGGCTTAGTTAACGCTGGGCTAATTAGCCAAAGGCGCGAAGGGCGCACGCTTTATTGCGTGGCTATGTACCAGCGCTTAGACGATGTAATTGGTTTTTTACAAAACGAATGTTGTGTAGACGAAGGGCAGTAAACTTTTATCAACGGTTTTGCGCGTTGTTTATTGACCTCAAGACGCGCGCGGGTTTAATATGCCGCTGTTCCTAGTTTGTAAAATAGGAACCTACTTTAAATTTAATTAGGTAATGGATGCGCTCAAACTACTTTTTAGTCGTGATACTTCTTGTGCTTGTACACAGCTTTATTAGCTGTGATGCTGCCGCGTATCATTTACAAGAAGAAGTCGATCATGCTTCGCACATTCAGTCTGTGGCCGATACAGACGATGAAGACGCGCAACCACCTACCGAAATTCATGCCCATCAGCATTGCCACTGTGGTTACTACAGTACGATAAATCATTCAATAAGCCCTGAACAAAGCCAAGCCACAAACAATGCTTGTTACAATGGTTTAAATTACCCACCAGATGTTCCGCCACCCAATTTTTATAGCTAGTTTTTAATTTTAAACACTTTGTATATAACTGCCTGCGCCTGTGCGCTACAAGGCTAGTTATGTACATATTTAGGTTGCTTAATCGCGCTTGTTTTTAAAATAGGCATAGTGATTAAGCCAACTCTGTTTGTTAAAACGGATATGCTATATGAACAAAAAACTACTTATGCTGGTGGCGCTACTGTGTGCACTACCAACACTGAGCGCTTTGGCAAAAAGCGAGCCTCAAAACGTATTAACGCTAAAGCAAGCGCTTAAAAATACCGAGCAGCAAAACTTACAGCTTAAACGCTACCCGTACCATCAAAAAATATTAACCGCGCTTAAAAGCCAAGCCGCGCTTTCACCTAACCCTGAGCTGAGCTTTGAAGCTGAAAACTTTTTAGGAACTCATGGATCTCATGCGTTTTCGGGGGCGCAGTACACGCTGGCTTTAAGCCAGTTAATTGAGCTTGGCGATAAACGCCAAAATCGTATTAATTACGCTACTGCAAATATAAAAGCGCAAACAATTGAGTATAAAAATACTCGGTTAGCACTTTTAGCAACCACCGCTGAGCGTTATTACCAAGTGCTAAAATTTCAGGCGTTAATTGCACTAAACAGTGAGCGTAAAAACACTGTTAAGCAGGCACTCAACGCAATTGAAAAACGCGCTAAAGCCGGTGCGGTCTCAAGTGCTGATGTAACCCGCATGCGTTATGCATTAAGCCAAGTAGATTTAAACACGGCCATGCTACAAAGTGAATTTGAGCGCTCTCGCTTAGCACTCAATGAGCTTTGGCAAGAGGAGCAAGTGAGTGATTACTATGCGGGAGATTTATCAAAAATAGCTGCTATTAAAAGTGAGGCAGCGTTACTTGATATGGTAAATACAGCACCAGAATTTGCACTACTACAGCAGCAATACATGCAACAAACGGCTAATTTAGCACTGCAAAAATCAACGGGTCAAAGTGATTTAACCCTTGGTGGTGGTGTGCGATATAACCAGCAAGCTGATGCCAGCTCGTTAGTGTTTTCGTTTTCAATGCCGCTGCAATTAAGTAACGCTAATGGCGGTAATATTGAGGCGGCGCAGCATCAGCTTACGCTACTTAATGAACAACAAGGGCAATTACGTATACAGTTACGTAAGCAAATACGCACGCTCTATGCGTATTACCAAGGTAAAGCGGCGCAAGCACAGCTTTTAACACAGCGCGTTATTCCACAAGCGCAAACGCTCATAAAACAAAGTTTAAAAAGCTATCAACAAGGGCGAATATCGGTATTGCAATTACTCGATGCACAGCAAGTTTTATTTGATTCTAAACGTGCACTTATCAACACCCATAGCGAGCTATATCAAGTGCTCCTTACCCTTGAGCGTTTAACTGGCCAACCTTTAATTGAGACTCATCAATCATGAATAAAACTCTTATCGCATTATTAATTACGCAATTACTTACACTCCCATTTTTAAGTAGCATGGCTATGGCATCTGATGACAATCACGAAGAAAGTCATGGTGACAGCCACGAACAAGGCCATAAAGACGAACACACACAAAAAGGCCCGCATGGCGGCTTTTTACTAACCAATAACGCCCTTGATTTAGAGCTTAAATTAACCCAGTTTGCCGGTAATACCGAGCTGCGAATATATGGGTTTAATAACGGTAAAGCCGTTGATGTAAACCAGTTAGAGGTAACCATAAACGTGCAGCGTTTAAGTGAAGCGCCACAGCTTATTCGCTTTAAAGCTGAAGATGACTATTTAGTAAGTACCGTGAGCGTAAACGAGCCGCATTCTTTTAAGCTTGATGTAATGGCTCGCTATAAAGGCGCTGAAATAAATTATCATTATGAGCAAGAAGAAGGGCGTACAACGCTAAGCGAGAAAGCAATTGAACGCGCTGGTATTAAAACTGACATTGCAAAAGCAGGTAGCGTTGAGCTAACCGATACTTTATTTGGTGTTATAGCGCCCACTGCGCAGAGCACCGTTGAAGTAATGGCGCCTTATACCGGGTTAGTTAACGATATTTTTGTAAGCATTGGTCAAAACGTTAAAAAAGGCGATAAGCTTGCCAGCATAACCAACCGCGAAACCCTACAAAATTACACCATAAAAAGTCCAATTACAGGCGTTATTACCGAGCAATATTTAAAGCGCGGCGAGCTTGCCAGTAGCGCGCTAACGCAAATAGTAAACCTTGAAACCGTATGGGTTGAGCTGTCGGCCTTTCCCGATAACATTGAAAAGCTCGCCATAGGGCAAAGCGCTACAGTGTACGACTTACATCATCATTTAAATGCCCAAGGTGAGGTGTTTTACATAGCCCCAATGATGAGTGGCGGGCACATTGCACGTGCGCGAATCGAGCTTAAAAACCCTGATGGCCATTGGCGACCAGGTATGCATGTTAATAGCGACATTAGTACTGCAAAAGTAGATGCGGCTGTACGCGTCAAAGCGATTGCTATTCAGGAATTTAACGGCAAACCTAGCGTGTTTATAAAAAGTGGCAATGTGTTTGAAGTACGCCCAGTAAAACTCGGTGCTAAAAACAGCGAATGGGTAGAAGTGCTTGAAGGGCTTTCGCCAACCAGTGAGTACGTAACTGAGAACAGTTATGTAATTAAAGCCGATATTTTAAAAAGCGGCGCAAGCCATTCACATTAGGAGGCAGCATGATTAACTGGATAGTTTCGTTTGCGGTTAAGCGCCGCATGATGGTGCTTGCACTCACACTTTTATTTGCTGGGTTTGGCGTCTACAACACACAAAATTTAGCCGTTGATGCCGTACCCGATATAACTAATGTGCAAGTGCAAATAAATACCAAAGCGCCGGGCTTTACCCCGCTTGAAGCCGAGCAGCGTATTACGTATTTAATTGAAACTGCAATGGCGGGTATTCCAAAGCTTGATTATACCCGCTCAATTTCGCGTTATGGGCTTTCGCAAGTTACCGTAATTTTTAATGAAGGCACCGATATTTACTGGGCGCGCCAGCAAATATCAGAGCGCATTCAAAGTATTCGTTCAGACCTACCAGCCAATATTGAACCAAACTTAGGGCCAATTGCCAGCGGGTTAGGGGAGATTTTTACTTATTCTGTGCATGCAAATAACGGTGCATTAAAAGATGATGGCACGCCATTTAATGCAGAAGATTTACGTACCCTGCAAGATTGGGTTATTCGTCCGCAGCTATTAAAAGTAAAAGGTGTTACCGAAATAAACAGCCAAGGAGGCTTTGAGCGCCAGTACCAAGTAGCGCCCATGCCTGAAAAGCTACTCGCTTATAAGCTCACGCTAAGTGATGTTATTACAGCACTTAAATTAAATAATAGTAACCAAGGTGCAGGGTTTATAGAGCGTTTTGACGGGCAATATTTAGTGCGCTCACCAGGGCAATTAAAAACCATTGATGATATAGCCAATACCGTGGTTGCTAAGCGCGATGATGCACCCGTTCGCATAAAAGATGTGGCGAACGTGCGTTTAGGCAAAGAGCTCAGAACCGGCGCCGCTACTTATAATGGTAAAGAAACCGTGCTTGGCACCGCCATGATGCTCATTGGTGAAAACAGCCGCGTAGTGGCAAAAGCCATGGCTGAAAAACTTAAAGATGTACAACTTAGCTTACCAGCTGGTGTAGTGGTTGAGCCCGTGTACGACAGAACAACCCTTGTTGATAAAACCATAGACACTGTAAAAACGAACCTGTTTGAAGGTGCGGTGTTGGTGGTTGTTATTTTACTGCTACTACTGGGTAACGTAACTGGCGCATTGATTACGGCCATGGTTATTCCGCTTAGTATGTTATTTGCCATTACCGGTATGGTAGGTAATAGAGTGTCGGGTAACTTAATGAGCTTAGGCGCAATCGATTTTGGTTTAATTGTTGATGGCGCAGTAATTGTGGTTGAAAACTGTTTAAGGCAACTTGGCCTTGCGCAGCATAAACATGGCAGGCTACTTACACTAAGCGAGCGTTTAAATGTGGTAACCGCCGCCACTAAAGAAGTGTTCAGTCCAGCAGTATTTGGCATTTTAATTATTATGCTGGTGTATTTACCGCTGTTTGCATTAAGTGGTGTTGAGGGCAAAATGTTTCAGCCAATGGCGTTTACAGTGGTTGCTGCATTAGTGGGCGCACTTATTTTTGCAGTAACTTTTGTACCTGCCGCCATTGCGGTATTTGTGCGAGGAAAAGTAAGTGAGAGCGAAAATTCCGTGATGCGCGGAATTAAAAAAGGCTATAAACCGCTACTTGGCTTATCGCTTAAATTACCGTGGGTGATGGTTAGTATTGCGGGTGTGCTTGTAATTGCGCTTGGCTTTAAAGTTAAAAATATGGGGGCTGAGTTTTTACCGCAGCTTGATGAGGGCGATATAGCTATGCATGCGCTGCGCATTACCGGCACCGGTATTGAGCAATCGGTAAAAATGCAAAAAGAGCTAGAGCAAGCCATTTTAGCTAAGCCTGAGGTGGCTAATGTATTTTCAAAAATTGGTACTCCCGATGTAGCAAACGATCCTATGCCACCTAACGTTGCCGACACCTTTTTAATGTTAAAACCTCGCGATCAATGGCCAAATCCTGCTTTACCTAAAGAAGAACTGGTTAAGCAAATTCGCCATTTAGTTAATGAAGTACCCGGTAATAACTATGAGTTTACCCAACCAATAGAAATGCGCTTTAACGAGCTAATTGCTGGCGTGCGCGCCGATGTGGCCGTGCGTATTTATGGTGATGATTTATCAACATTAAAACAGTTCGGTGAAAAAGCCACAGCCTTGGTACAAAATATTACTGGCGCAACCGGTGTACGCCTTGAGCAAATGGAAGGTTTGCCTACACTTTCGGTAACGCCGCTTCGCGACCACATGGCGCTGTTAGGCTTAACCGTAACCGATATACAGCAAAGTGTAAGCGCTGCTATAGGCGGTGTGCAAACCGGGCTTATTTATGAAGGCGATAAACGCTTTTCGTTATTAGTGCGTTTAGATGAGCGTTGGTCTAGCGATATAACACAGCTTGCACGTTTACCTGTTGCTGTGCCAAAAAGTGCTAATCCCGACCTTGCATTTGTACCGCTTGGCGAAGTTGCAAATATTAGTATTGATAAAGGGCCTAATCAAATAAACCGTGAAAGCGGTAAGCGTAACGTTGTAGTAACTGCAAATGTAGAAGGGCGCGATTTAGCAAGCTTTGTAAGCGAAGCGCAAGCCGCTTTAAATTCGCAGCTTAATTTACCTAGTGGTTATTGGATTGAATACGGCGGCACGTTTGAACAACTAGAATCGGCAAGTAAGCGGCTATCGCTGGTGGTACCGGTTACTTTATTACTTATATTTGGCCTGCTTTATAGCGCGTTTAATTCACTGCGTGATTCGTTAATTATATTTAGCGGCGTGCCACTTGCGCTTAGTGGCGGCGTACTTGCGTTGCTTTTACGTGATATGCCGCTTTCAATATCGGCAGGTGTGGGGTTTATCGCGCTTAGTGGTGTAGCGGTATTAAATGGTGTGGTTATGCTGTCGTTTATTAAACAGTTAAGAGCTGATGGGCTTAGTTTGATAGATGCAATACAAAGCGGTGCGCTTTCGCGCTTGCGACCAGTACTTATGACGGCTTTAGTGGCGAGTTTAGGGTTTATTCCTATGGCGCTAAATACAGGCACCGGCGCTGAGCTACAAAGGCCGCTGGCAACGGTTGTGGTTGGCGGAATTATTTCATCAACTCTACTGACGCTATTAATATTGCCTGCACTTTATAAATTAGTGCATGCAAAGTTTACTAGGCATAAAAAGGCTGAGCTTATTTAGTATAGTCTGCAATTTTTTTAATATAAATTATCTATCTGGTTAAATATCTTAACTAAAATAAGCACTCATTTTTTACTTTACTGTGAGCAGAGGAATAGAGTTAAAGGTACTATAGGTATGCAAAACCATCATTTTTCGGCTGATTTCCTAAAATATTAGGCCTTGAGTGAAACAGAGCTAACAAGATATGTCGTGTAGCAGTATAAAGCCATTTTAATGGCTTTTTACTGCTAACTTTTTGTTTATAAAATCGCGCATTTCATCGGTTAATACACTGCTAGAAATATATTGCATACCTTTATTATGGTGCACTAAGTAGCCGTGGTTAGTTTTAATAATATGGGTTATTTCTGCCCACTTAAATGTATGGCTTTTATAGTGGTTTTCGGTGCTAATAGCGTCATCAGTAAACGAAAGAGTAACCTCTGAGCCCGAAGCACGACTAAACATTTGGCGCGTAACCCACCAAGGCCTGCGGTAATAAAAGGCAACGCATTCTAATACTCCCAGCATTATTAAAAATGTACCTAGGTAATGATCGTCCATAGCGTAAATACTAATTAAACCTAAGCACATCAGTAATGCCAGCAAAAAATACTTTGGCTTGGCTGCTTTACTATAAGAGTGGGACTCGTCAAAGCATTCGTAGTAGTAGGGTTTATCGAGTGTGTAAGTGGTGGTCAGTGCCATAATTGCTAATAAGTAATAGTTTTCGCTATTTTAACAAGCTAGCGTAAAAATCACACCCGTTAATGTAGGCTATGCATTATAAGAGTTAGAAGCCGCTTTTTATTAGCGCACAAAAAAACGGCTTATTAAAAGCCGTTTTTTACGTTACCAAACAGATTAACAGTTAGTTTCTTCTGCGTTAACGCCTTCTTTTACATTTTCACATGCATCTTCAACAGAGTTTTGCACGTCAGTTACTGCTTCATCAATACGCTCACCTGCTTCTTCTGCGTGGTTGTCTTCACAACCCATCATAAAGAAACCTGCAAATACGGCGATTAGTGCTGCTTTTAAAGTTGTTGAGTTCATAATGTAATTCCTTGTATATGTTGATTGTTTAGTGTTTTAAGTATGTTAGTAGCTACCTGGGCGATTTACCGCGCAGCGCACCTGAAACTAAAGAAATCACTAAAAGTACTAAAAAGATAAAGAATATAATTTTTGCTATACCAGCTGCGGCACCTGCGATACCACCAAAACCTAACACTGCAGCGATTAAAGCAATAACTAAAAATGTAATTGTCCAGCGTAACATTGTTTTCTCCTTGGTTATCAAATTCGTTCGAAAGTAATAATGCCAGTTGCGTGCCAGAGTTTAATTTTATTAATTTTCAATATGTTATGTTTTTTGAGCGAAGATTGTAAATTTAGGATTGGTAAGTTTTACGTTTAACGATGTAACTTATTCACACTATTGTAAAGAGAGTAAAAAAATAAATATTTTTTGCGCGCTGCTTTACTAGTCTTGGTAAGACCAATTTACATTTTAGCCCAAACTGATTTTTTACCTGCCGTTTAACTTACTATTTTTTATAGTTTTTAAGTTTTTTTGGGTTTAACCATATAACCTTTGCCTATAACGGTTATTTTTATCATCTATATCTAAGCTAATTTAACCCTGTATTAGCTATGTTAACTATTGTGACTGTATGTTAGTTTAATTTTAATTGGTTTTACCAATTGACAGGTGGTGGACAAAGTTAAAAGTTTTGTTATCATTCGGTGAATAATTATTTAAATAAAGCGGTTTTTTATATCGCTATATAGTGCAGGGGGAGAAAAATGGATATAGGAGCTGTACTCACAACCGCAGGTAGCTTGATGCTTACGGGCATGGTGGGCGTGTTTGTATTTCTTTCAATATTGATTGGTGCTGTGTCATTCATGTCTAACTTGGTTGCTCGTTTTGACGAGGCTGAAGTTGCAATACCGGTTAAATCACCATCTTTAAAATCTCAAGGTGTGCCAAACGAGCACATCGCTGCTATTAGTGCTGCCATTGCTCAGTACAAATCAAATAATAAATAAGAGGCACACATGGCTAAATTAAAATTAACAGAACTTGTTTTACGCGATGCTCATCAGTCTTTACTTGCAACCCGTATGCGCTTAGATGACATGCTCCCTATTGCTAGCAAACTTGATGATGCCGGTTATTGGTCTATTGAGTCGTGGGGCGGCGCTACGTTTGACTCGTGTATTCGTTATTTAGGTGAAGATCCGTGGGAGCGTATTCGTGCCCTTAAAAAAGCAATGCCCAATACTAAACAGCAAATGCTTTTACGTGGGCAAAATTTATTGGGTTACCGCCACTATGCCGATGACGTGGTAGAAAAGTTTGTAGAGCGTGCCCACAAAAATGGTGTAGATGTATTTCGTATTTTTGACGCCATGAACGATGTACGGAACTTAGAAACGGCAATTAAAGCGGCTGTAAAAGTAGGTGCCCACGCGCAAGGTACGATTTCTTATACTGTAAGCCCTGTGCATACTCTTGATATGTGGTTAACCCTTGCAAAACAGCTAGAGGATTTAGGTTGTCACTCTATTTGTATTAAAGATATGGCAGGCTTATTAAAACCATACGATGCAGAGCAACTTATTAAAGGGCTAAAAGAAACCGTTTCTATCCCTATTGCTATGCAGTGCCATGCAACCACCGGTTTAAGTACAGCTACGTATCAAAAAGCCATTGATGCAGGCATTGATATGCTTGATACCGCTATTTCTTCAATGAGTATGACTTACGGTCATTCAGCTACAGAAACCATTGTAGCAATTGTTGAAGGTACGCCCCGCGATACCGAATTAGATTTAAACCAGCTAGAAGAAATAGCGGCTTACTTTAGAGATGTACGTAAAAAGTACGCTGGCTTTGAGGGGAGCCTTAAAGGTGTTGATGGCCGTATTTTACTCGCGCAAGTACCTGGTGGCATGTTAACCAACATGGAAAACCAACTGAAAGAGCAAGGCGCAGCAGATAAGCTAAATGAAGTATTACTTGAGATCCCACGCGTGCGTGAAGATTTAGGTTTTATTCCGCTAGTTACTCCAACATCGCAAATTGTAGGCACACAAGCAGTACTAAATGTGCTTACGGGTGAGCGTTATAAAACAATTACCAAAGAAACCGCCGGTGTTTTAAAAGGCGAGTATGGTTTAACACCAGCACCTATGAATAAAGAACTGCAAGAGCGAGTGCTTGATGGCAGCGAGGTTATTACGTGTCGCCCTGCAGATAATATAGCCCCAGAGCTTGCATCGCTTGAAGCAGAGCTGCAAAAAGAAGCGCAAGAACAAGGTTTAACACTTGCTGATGAGCAAATAGATGATGTGCTTACCTATGCATTATTCCCACAGGTTGGCCTTAAATTTATTAAAAACCGTAACAACCCAGATGCCTTTGAAGCAGTGCCAAGTGCTGATGATGCAAACGCTAAGCCTGCAGCAAAACCTGCAAGTAACAAAGGTGTTAGCGCTGAGCAATACAGCGTTAAAGTTGACGGTAAAGTTTACGATGTAGTGGTTGCGCAAGGTGGCGAGCTTAAAGAGGTAACGCTAAAAGATTCAGAGCACTTACCACAATCAGCATCGGTTGCATCAGGTGAAACACTGAATGCGCCACTGGCAGGTAATATTTTTAAAGTAAAAGTAAAAGCAGGCCAAGCCGTAAACGAAGGCGATGTGGTTGTTATTATGGAAGCGATGAAAATGGAAACCGAGGTTCGTGCAATGCACTCAGGTACTGTGGCTGAGGTCTTAGTGTCTGAAGGTGATGCTGTGACAACGGGCGATGCAATTATAGCGATGGCGTAGGAGTAGCTTTAATGGAAGGTCTTTTAAACCTTTGGCATGCTACCGGCATTGCTAACTTTACGTTTCCTGGCTTAATAATGATTGCGGTAGGGTGTTTGTTGTTGTTTTTAGCCATTGCTAAAAACTTTGAACCCCTATTACTGCTGCCGATTGGCTTTGGCGCAATACTGACTAATATTCCGGTTGCTGGGCTTTCTGACCCAGGTGGTTTGCTTTATTACGTGTACTACGTAGGTATTGATACGGGGATCTTCCCTTTATTAATTTTTATGGGAGTAGGGGCGCTAACCGATTTTAGTGCGCTTATTGCCAACCCGCGTATGTTATTACTGGGTGCAGCCGCGCAGTTTGGTATTTTTGCCACCTTGTTTGGGGCAATTTTATTAAACTATGTACCTGGCTTTGAATTTAGCTTACAAGATGCCTCAGCCATTGCCATTATTGGTGGTGCCGATGGCCCTACAGCTATATTTTTAGCATCAAAGCTTGCCCCTGATTTACTAGGTGCCATTGCGGTTGCTGCTTATTCTTACATGGCGTTAGTGCCAATTATTCAGCCGCCTATTATGCGCGCATTAACTACACCTGATGAGCGTGCTATTAAAATGCCAGAGCTGCGCAAAGTATCTAAAAAAGAAAAAATAGTATTTCCTTTAATGGTACTGAGCTTAACCGCTATGTTTTTACCAGCGGCTATTCCCTTAGTAGGTATGTTCTGTTTAGGTAATTTAATGCGTGAGTCTGGTGTTGTAGATAGGCTTAGTAACAGTGCCCAAAACGAAATTATTAATATAACCACGATATTTTTAGGTTTGGCAGTGGGCTCTAAACTAGCGGCCGATCAGTTTTTAACTGTAGAAACCATTGGTATTTTGGTGCTCGGTGCGTTGGCATTTGCTATTGGTACAGCGTCGGGTGTGTTTATGGCAAAAGGCCTTAACAAGCTTTCTAAAACACCTATTAACCCTTTAATTGGTGCTGCGGGTGTATCGGCAGTACCGATGGCGGCGCGTGTAGTTAATAAAGTTGGGCTTGAGAATAACCCACATAACTTTTTACTTATGCATGCTATGGGGCCAAACGTAGCTGGGGTGCTAGGAAGTGCCGTAGCCGCAGGTATATTACTGGCGCTTGTTGGCTAGTATTTAGGATTTAATCCAACCGATTAGCGCAGTTTACTGCGCTTTTTTTATGCCTATAAAACTGTACGTATTAAAGTTTGTTTGCAGACGTGTTTTTGTTTACAGTGAGGGCTATGCACACTAATAAGGATAGTCATCATGCTTCACACCCCTTTGGCAAAATATTTACCTCATGTTAGTAGACTCGTTTTTGGCTGTATGGGCCTAGGCGGCGGTTGGAATAAAGACGCCATTACTAAGGCTCACTTAAAGCAAACTCACGAGTGTATTGATGCAGCCATAGCTGGCGGCATTAACTTTTTTGATCACGCCGATATTTATACCTTTGGCAAAGCCGAGCAGGTATTTGGCCAAGCACTAGCTGAGCGACCAGAGCTTCGCGAGCACATGTATATTCAATCTAAATGCGGTATACGTTTTGAAGATGATAAAGGCCCCAAGCGTTACGACTTTTCGGCCAAGTGGATTGAAGAGTCAGTTGAAGGTTCACTTAAACGTTTAAACACCGATTACCTTGATGTGCTTATGCTTCATCGCCCTGATCCGTTAATGGAAGTAGAAGAAATTGCACAAGTATTTAGCTGTCTTCAAGAAAGCGGCAAAGTACGTAATTTTGCCGTATCAAACATGCAGCAGCACCAAATGAACTTTTTACAACATGCCTTAGATATGCCTATTGTTGCTAATCAAATTGAAGCAAGTTTACAAAAACACCAATTTGTTGATGAAGGTGTTTATGCAGGTAATGCAGATGGAAAAGATCTTAACTTTACACCGGGCAGTGTTGAGTATTGCCGCCACTTTGATATTCAAATACAAAGCTGGGGAAGTTTATGCCAAGGGCTATACACAGGGGGCGATTTAACAAATGCATCGCAAGCCGATATAAATACCAGCATACTCGTAAATAAGCTTGCTGCACTTTACGATACAACACCTGAGGCAATTGTTTTAGCTTGGTTATTACGCCACCCTGCATTAATACAGCCAATTATTGGCACAACGAACGTTGAGCGTATTGCAGCGTCATGCGGTGCGCTAAATGTTACGTTAAGTCGCGAACATTGGTATGCATTGTATGTAAGCGCCAAAGGCCATGAATTACCATAATTAAGGTTTAGGAATGAATATATTTGTTATTTTAATTTGCTTGTTTGTCGCTCTTGCAGTGCTGATACCTTTGCTTGAAAAGTACCAAGGTAAAATGGGGTTGGATGGCGCAACTAAATACAGCAAATATATTTGGCCGCTGGTTATGGTTTCTTTAGTCGTACAGCTAATTTATGTATTAATAAACTAATAAACTAATAAACTAATAAACTAATTAATTAATAAAAAACACAAAAAAGCCTTTGCAGGTTAACCCTACAAAGGCTTTTTTAGTATCTATAACTTATACGTTACTTAAGTGCTAGCTGTAGTTCGCGATTGCGTTCAAGCTGTGCAATAAAGTTTTCGGCAATAGGTTTAAACTTAGCAAGTTCAGAGCGTGGTAATGGCTCAGACTTAGGTAACTTAACGGTTTTAGGATTACGGTGTACACCATTTACTAAAAATTCGTAGTGTAGGTGCGCGCCTGTTACACGGCCGGTAGAACCCACGGTACCAATTTTGTCACCTTGTTTAACCTTTTGGCCTGTTTTAACAAGCTTTTTGTTAAGGTGTAAGTACTTAGTTACGTACTGTGTGCCATGGCTTATAAATACGTAGTTACCATTGTACTTACTGTAACCTGCTTTAATTACTTTACCGTTACCCGAGGCTACAACCGGAGTGCCTGTACGTGCTGCGTAATCAATACCACGGTGCGCTCTTACTTGCCCTGTTACCGGATGTAAGCGACGTGGGTTAAAGCTCGAGCTAATATATTTAAAGTTTACCGGCGCACGTAAAAATGCTTTTTTCATGCTGCGCCCTTCAGGCGTATAAAAGCTGCCGTCGGTATGGCGAATAGCCGCATAACGCTGGCCTTGGTTTATAAATTCTGCAGCAATAATTTTACCAGTGCCAATAAACTCGCCATCAACATAATGCGACTCGTAAATTAGCCCAAACTGATCGCCCTTACGAATATCGTTGGCAAAATCCACATCCCAACCAAATATATCAGCAAAGTTCATTATTTGGCGCTCGCTTAAGCCTGCAGCAATCGCTGAGGTCCAAAAGCTGCTAGAAATTTCGCCACCGGCTGTTTTGCTCAGTGTTTCTATTTCTTTGCTATCTATTGATGTGTCGTAATTACCTTCGTCATTTAAGGTAACAAACAAAGTATCTGTTTTTGAAATAACATAACGAAGCTGAGCTAAATCACCGTTTTCTGCTGTTGCAAAACTAAGTATTTCACCTGGGTGAATTTTAGTTAGTTTGCGTGTTTCAGCATTGGTGTTAATTAGCTTGTGAAGCGTTTGCGCTGAAAAGCCAGCACGCTTGAAGATAATTGCTAAATTATCGCCGTTTTTAACTTGATGATCGACTAAGTCGTATTCTGGCAGCTTTTCTGCTGCTTCTGGCGAATTTAATTCAGTTAATTTTTCGTTGTCTTCAACTTTAACTTGTAACTCGTAACGCTTACCAATTTCTAGTGCATTTGCACTATTGTCTTTGGATGCAGTCGCTTTTTCTGAAGGAAGAAAGGCTAAGCCAACAATAGCAGAAACCAAACCTAGAATAAGCAATTTGTGTTTTTTGGGAAGCGTGTTAACCACGTGAACCATAACGTGCCTTTTCTGCTGTCGTGAAAATAAAATATATATTAATGCAGGATATACGTAATAAGGTACGAATACTAGTAAATAAAGCTAAAAGCCCCGCAAATGTTAGTAAAATGACAATTTATAGTTGTTTAAGTTTATCGATTTAAACTGATTCTAAAGTGCGCTAAAATCGGCGTTTAAACACCATTTCTAATTGCCTAACACAGTGAGATTAAGCTTATTGAGTTTAGTTGCATTATTCGCATAAAAAATTGTTTTAATTAGGTAGAAATTTGTTATGTTAGCAACATAAGTGCTTTTGGTTTAAATCTGTTTTAAACCCTTATGTAGCAAGTCATCTAGTTGCCCCTTCGTTGGCAGAATTTTGGAGTAATACACAGTGGATTTACAAACCGCTCTAGCAGAGATAAAACGCGGTGCAGAAGAGATATTAATTGAAGACGAATTAGTTGAAAAACTAAAGTCGGGCAAAAAGTTAAAAATTAAAGCCGGTTTCGATCCTACCGCGCCAGACTTACATTTAGGTCACACTGTACTAATTAATAAAATGAAAACCTTTCAAGATTTAGGTCATGAGGTTATTTTCTTAATTGGTGACTTTACCGGCATGATTGGCGATCCAACAGGCAAAAATGTAACACGTAAACCACTGACCCGTGAAGATGTACTTGCCAATGCTGAGACTTATAAAGAGCAAGTTTTTAAGATTTTAGACCCAGCTAAAACCACCGTAGCGTTTAACTCTTCGTGGATGGAAAACCTCGGTGCCGCAGGTATGATCAAACTTGCAGCTAATCAAACTGTAGCGCGTATGCTAGAGCGTGACGACTTTAAAAAGCGTTACGGCAACGGGCAACCCATTGCAATTCACGAATTTTTATATCCACTTGTACAAGGTTGGGATTCGGTTGCACTTGAGTCAGACGTAGAGCTTGGTGGTACCGATCAGCGCTTTAACCTTTTAATGGGTCGCGAGCTTCAAAAAGTAGAAGGTCAAAAGCCTCAAACAGTATTAATGATGCCATTGCTTGAAGGCACTGACGGCGTTCAAAAAATGTCTAAGTCGCTTGGTAATTACATTGGTATTACTGATGCGCCAAACGATATGTTTGGTAAAGTAATGTCGATTAGCGACGTACTTATGTGGCGCTACTACGACTTACTAAGCAGCTTATCAATCGAAGAAATTGCAGCGCAAAAACAACGCGTAGAGCAGGGCACTAACCCGCGTGATATTAAGATTGAGCTGGCGAAAGAGTTAATTGCACGTTTTCACAGTGAAGAAGCTGCGCAAGCCGCACACGATGACTTTATCAAACGTTTTCAGAAAAAAGCGCTACCTGATGAAATCCCTGAGCTGACAATTACGATTGCAGAAGAAGGTATTTTAATTGCTAACTTACTTAAAGAAGCTAATTTAGTAGCCAGTACTTCTGAAGCAATGCGCATGATTAAGCAAGGTGCAGTAAAACTTAACGGTGAAGATAAAATCACTGATACAAAACTTGAAGTAGCAAAAGGCACGACCGCTATTTACCAAGTAGGTAAACGTAAGTTTGCCAACATTACTGTAGCGTAAGCGCAGTTAAAACTAAAAAACCAGCTTAGGCTGGTTTTTTTGTGCGCGTATTTTGGCTGCTAAAAAACCATTAAATCAGCTTTAATATCTCAATACTGATAATGACTAACAGCCAAAATGCACGCGCTTGATTTAATCTATTTATGATCACAGGTACGTCTTCGGCTTTTGGGAGTCGCTCGGTTCCAATACGCATTTTATTAAAACGCTTACCAAAATAAACCGCAGGGCCGCCTAGCTGTACGCCAATAGAGGCGGAGCACACACTTAAAATCCATCCTGTATTTGTTTGATAAAAGTGTCTGCCATAGTGCTTTATGTAATGCATACTTTGTTTACTGGCTTTGCTTGCGGCAATGGTTAATGCAAGTAAGCGTACGGGGATAAATTCGATTACAAACAAAAGTATTTTAAGCGGTTTTAAAAAGTGGCTATTAGGTGGTATATCGGCGCGCCAAGCATGCTGCATTAAAGTCAGTAGCCGATACGCTAAAGTGGCAATTGGCCCAAGTAATAAAAATATAAATATAACGGTAAAGTAATTACGGGCAGTTCGTAAAATTAAGCTTTCAATTAAGGCTTTAATAATACCTGGCGCTGAGAGCTTATTGACCTCTCGGGCAAGCAGTGGCTTTACGAGTTCACGCGCGGTAGATTTTTGGTTTTGTTTTACTAACTTTGCAACCCGCAGGGCTTTTTTTTCAATCGCTTTGCTTTCTAGGCACAAATATAAAATGAGGCCCGCTAGCAGCTCAGGATAAAAGGCAAATTCAAGCAGTAACACAATAATAATAAGAATAACGCTTAAAACTAGCGCACAGGCAAGAGTGGAGGCTAAATAAAGGTAACTTTTAGGCTCACTTGGTTTATAAACCCGTTTTCCTATAGCACTAAATATAGCGGTTAATACTGTATTAGGGTGATACCAGCTTTTTAACGGGAAAAAGCGCTCAGCAATGAGCGCCACAAAAAAGGCAATAAAGTCCAAATGGTTTTGAACAATATTGCTTAGCATTTACAGCGTAACTTTTGTTAGTTTTTCCAATAGTGCAACAACCATTTTTGATGAGTTGATTGATGCAGTCTCTAAGTATTCTTCAAACGATTGCGGCGACTCTTTACCGGCAATGTCAGACATAGAGCGAATAACCACAAATGGCGTATTAAGCGCAAAACACGTTTGTGCAATAGATGCGCCTTCCATTTCTACTGCAAGCATTGTAGGAAAGTCGCTGCGTGCTTTATCAATTCGCACTGGATCACACATAAATGAATCACCCGTACAAATTAAGCCTACTAAGGTTTTTACTTCGCTAATTTGCGCAATGGTTTGCTCGGCAGCTTCAACTAGTTTTGGGTGTGCGGCAAAGCCTGCTGGCATTTGTGGAACTTGGCCAATTTCGTAGCCAAAAGCGGTTACATCTACATCGTGATGACGTACTTCTGAAGAGATAACAACATCGCCAACACTTAGAGAGGGATCAAAGCCACCGGCAGAACCTGTGTTAATAACACAATCAGGATTAAAGTTATCAATTAATAACGTGGTTGCAATCGTTGAGGCCACTTTACCAATACCCGATTGCACAAGTGTTACTGTATTACCTGCTAATTCGCCTGTGTAAAAGGTAAACCCTGCTTTAGTTAGCACTTGTGGGTTTTGCATTGCTTCACGTAAAATTTTAACTTCTGGCTCCATTGCGCCAATAATACCAACATTCATAGTGTTTGATTCCTGAGTTTGAATACGTAGATTATACGTGAAGTTAGCAATAAAAAACAAAAAAGCGAGCTGTTTTACGGCTCGCTTTAAATACTTTTAGGAGAGTATTTAATTCTATTTTAAATTTCGGCTAACGCAGTGGTTTGCGCTTTAGCCTGAGAAGGTGACAATACCGCAGGTTTACTTACACGATTACGTGTTGGACGAGCCGATTGCACCGCTGCAGGTTTGCCTAATTTAAACATAATTGCATCGCGCACCTCAGAAGGGCGGTAGCCTGATTTTACTTTCATACGAATATGTGGAATGCCAGCAGATTCTAAAGCGCCGTTTACAAACCAGTCGCGCTGCGCTTTGTGGCCATCTTTATTGGCGTTGTTAACTAAATCGACCGCTGCCACTATCGTCATTTTTTCTTTATCTACCAGCACAAAATCGAGTTGTTTATTTTTAGCTTTAGCTAAAGCTGCACGTTTTGATTTAGCAGAAAGGCCTTGCTTGCAGTCGATTACATCGATGAGTTTGACGCGGCTCACAATTTTGTATTGATCGCCTACCGCACGCTCTAAAAGATTTAAAAATGCACCCTCAACCTGTGTAAACACGGTTTGTTTGCGGGTAAAAGGATAGGGATTGCCGCCATCATCACTAAATTTTGACGCAACCACAGAGGCCCCAACCACTAATACTAAAATTGATAATAAAGCGAATTCCATACGGTAACTCCATAACAACAAATTGACACTGCTCAAGTAAAGCAATTTACGTGCCTAAAAATTGGTTGTTATGGCTAATTACCGTATGTATTTATTATTAATGCAGCAGGGCTGCTAGGCTTTGTAACCGCCCTCAATTCCTTTAACGGCAATAGCGACTGCATCATGCGCATGGAGTGATTCGTAATGATTAATTTGCAGCCAGTAATCACTAAAGTTATCGTTTTCAAGAACCGCTTTAATTTTACGTGCAGCGTCTTCACAAAACATTAAATTTTGACCGTTAAGGCGGGCAAATTCTTGCTCATCTTCACGTTTTACTGCCGCTTGTACGGGGGTTTTTAGTTCAGCTTCTAATGTATCAATTAAATTTACTACGTCAAATTCACTAATCGTGTTGTCTAGCTTTACTTTAACGTTTGCAATTGAACGCTGTGAGTGAGGCGTTGCCACAATACCCTGCGTTGTACCTAGCCATGCTAAAACGTCTTTTTGATTAAGTGTTTCTTGGTTAAACTTTTCGCTAAAAGCATTTTGAATAAGCTGGCGAGCAAGTGCTGCAGAGCATGGACAGGTTGATGAATAAGTAACATCAACGCTTAGCTCGTAGCTAATTACGCTATTTTCAATAGTGCTGGTTAGGGTAATTGGGTAGCTTTTCCAACCTGCTTTACCGCTTAACAACGATTTACGACGCAGCGGTAACTCAAATTTAAACTCTATTTGGGCTTTGTCACTTAATCCTTCGTGGCTGGTGATAAAGGTATCGAGTGCTTGAGCTAAAGTTTGTGGGTTAACTTGTTGCTCTGTAGAGAGTAAATCGAGCGCTAAAAATAAACGCGACATATGAATGCCTTTAGCGTCTTCTTTATGCAAATTAACAAAGGCACGCGCTTTTGCGTTAACGGTAACGGGTGCTAAATCTTTCGATTCAAAAATAAATGGCAGTTCTATTTCGCCCATACCAACCCAGTCTAACTTACCTGTTTGTAAGGCGGGAGCCGTATCAGCTATATCGGGCATGTTGGTTTGCATGTGCGCTACTCGTTATTGGTCATAATAAAGCGCAGCATTTTACACTAAATAATTTATTGCTGAAATGATGAGTTTAACAAGTAGGCAAAAGTAAACATGAAAATTTTCTGTTTTTGTCGCACAACATGAATATAGCTAATAGAAAAATGCTAAAATCTGCTGCAAAATGCGTTTGACTATTAATAGGCACTTTTTATTTATGCCTAGTAACGAGATACACTGACCTATGACCGATTCTTCTTTGAGCCCTTGGGCTCGAGTACTTTCTAGTTTAATAACTCGCTTTGGTGAGTTAAAAACCGCGGCAATGTGCTACGCGCTTTTATTAGGCGTGTCGCTTATATTGTCGAGTATGTTTTATTATGTGGCACTGGGTGAGGTTAATTTAGTTGATATTTTAGCTGTGGTATTTTTTACCGCGGTTGTATCTCCCTTTATGATCAGTATTTTACTCAACTCGATTAGACAATTAGATGCCTCATACGCTTATTTAGACAGCGCCACAAAACAAGAAAAGCTGTTAAATCAAACATTAAAAGATAATATCAACCGCCTCAACATTGAAATAGATGAGCGAAAAATGGCTTTTCATGCCAAGCATCGCGCCATTGAAGAGCTTCGCCGCGAAATAGCAGAGCGTAAAAAAACACAACAAGAACTTGCTCAGCAAGGCATGCTCCTTCGCTCTATTGTCGACTCTTCCCCCGATTTATTTTATTACCGAGATAACAACGGCGTGTTTGCCGGCTGTAATAAAATGTTTGAAGAGGTTATGGGCAAAACCAGTGCTGAATTAATTGGTAAAACAGTTGAGCAAATTTTCCCGAGCTACTTTTTAGCAGAAGTACTCAGAACCGATAAACAAGTAGAGCAAACGCATCAAGCGCTGACAATTGATGTTGAATATATGGTTAATGGTGAAAACCGTTGGTTTGAGCTGCGTAAATTACCGTTTATAAACGATCAAGGTGACTACATAGGTTTGCTTGCATTTGGCCGTGATATAACCAGCCGTAAAGAAGCAGCACAAGCGCTTGAAACAGCCTATAAGGATAAAGGTAAGTTTATAGCAACGCTTAGCCATGAGCTGCGAACACCATTAAATGGCATTGTAGGTTTAACCCGAATGCTACTTGATACAGAGCTTAATAAGCAGCAACGCAGTTGGTGTAATACGGTATTTTCGAGCGCTGAAACCTTAGGTAATATTTTTAACGATATTATAGATTTAGATAAAATAGACCGAGAGCAGTTAGATATAGCAACCGACTCTATTAACGTTTCAGACTTTATTAACGATGTAGTGAACTTTGCAGGTTTAATTGCTGAACAAAAAGAGCTTGAATTTTCAATTGAGCGAAATGGCACATTAGATGTTTATGCACTCCTAGACCCAACGCGTTTACGCCAAGTGGTATGGAACTTAATTAATAATGCCGTTAAGTTTACCCAGCATGGCGAGGTAAAACTCACATGTAGCCGAGAAGAGCGTAACGATGGACCGTGGCTTGAACTTAAAATATCAGACACAGGGCAGGGGATCCCAGAGGATCAACTCTCGCGCATATTTGATATGTACTACAAAGCCCCAGATTTAAGCGGTAAAAACGCGATTGGCTCAGGCATTGGTTTAGCCGTAACCAAAGCGTTGGTCAGTGCAATGAAAGGCACTATTTCGGTAACCAGTACAGAAGGCGAAGGCAGCTGCTTTACAGTACACATACCGCTTAGCTTATGTGTAGCGCCTACCGAACAAAGCTATGCAGGTAGAGGTTTATATATTTTACTTGTGGAGGATGTGCCATTAAATGCTGAAATTGCGACTAACCTGTTAGAGCAGCGCGGCCATGAAGTAATTTGGGCCGAAACGGGTGAAGATGCACTCTCGTTTGTAGAAACCGAAGACGAGCTAGATTTAGTACTACTTGATATGCAACTGCCCGATATAAATGGTGATGAGGTGGCAAGACAAATACGTGCCGATAGCCATTTTGATAAACTACCTATCGTTGCGCTTACAGCGAATGTACGTAGCGCCGAAGAAGACTTAGAAGGTATTTCGGTGCAAGGGGCGCTTGCTAAACCCATTAATACAATAAAGCTTGATAAAATGCTGGCTGATTTGTTTGATATTCAACAAAGTGAATCAGACAAACCGCTGCTAACGGTAAGTAAAGAAGCGCTTGAGGGCATTAATGCAGGTGTGCTTGATGTTGAAACCATTGAAGACTTTGTAAACTCTATGGGGCTTGAAGTATTTAAGCGCAGCAGTGGTTTGTTTGAAAAACTAAACCCGCAATATCAGCAAGAGCTGCAAAGCGCGTTAAATGAAAACGACAGGGAAGAGTACAAATCGGTGGCGCATAAGCTTAAAGGTGCTGCGGGCTCTGTAGGATTAAACGACGTACAGTTACATGCTAAAAAGATGGAACACGGTGCGCTTGATGAATCAGATGAAGTACTAAGAGAATGGTTAGATACATTGGCAGATAAAATAAATGAAGGACAAATTGCCCTTCATTCGTTTTTACAATTATTAGAGTAAGCGGTTTACTCTAATTAAGCGTCGATTTTACCAATAAAGCGGTAACCTTCACCATGGATGGTGCTGATTAGCTCAGAAGTAGAATTATCACTTTCGAAGTGCTTACGAATACGACGAATCGTTACATCTACTGTACGGTCATTAGCGCGAAGCTCACGGCCAGTCATATGCTTGATAAGTTGCTCACGGCTAAAAATACGCCCTGGAGAATCAAGCATTAAACGCAACGCTCTGTATTCACCTTTAGGTAAACGCTTAGCATCACCATTTGGTGACGTTAAACAACGGCTGTTTTCGTCAAGTTCCCAACCATTAAATGTAATTACACCGTTGGTTTCTAGCACTGACTCTTCGCCGCCTAGCGCTGTACGGGTAATTAAGTTGCGAGCGCGTATAGTCAATTCACGAGGGTTAAAAGGTTTAGTGATGTAATCATCAGCACCAATTTCTAAACCTAAAATACGGTCTACATCGTTATCACGGCCGGTTAAAAAAATTAAACCGACTTTACGTTTTTGGCGTAATTCACGTGCTAAAATTAGCCCGTTTTTACCCGGTAGGTTGATGTCCATAACTACAAGATTGACGTCATCATTATTTGTAAGCTTGTCATGCATATCATCGCCATCAATGGCTTCAATAACTTTGTAACCTTCAGCTTCAAATAAACTCACGAGGTTTAGTCGAGTTACGTCTTCATCCTCTACGATTAGAATGACTGGCGTTTGCATTATTAATTAACCTTTTTGGAATATTTTATTTACAAAAAATCGAATCTTAACTAAATAATTCGATTACTAGAGATTATAGGATTATACCCAAATGTTAACAAGAAAAAACAAGTTGGATAAAAATAAAACAGTAGGGGTGTTCCAAACTAACCAAAAGGCATTGTGCAAAAACTACTGTTTAATGATATATAACGGATGCAGCTTTTTGAATTATGAAAACGAAGCCATTTCCTTTAATAATTGATACATCCACCAATCGCTTAAAGGTACTAAAAATAATCGCGCAAATTCAAAACGGAATTATATCATTTTATAACCTTTCATCAATGTATGTGATACTGCAAAAGCAATAAAGTTCAGAAATTGTATCGCTGAATTATTAGATCAAGTTAAATAATTAAACATGAAATATCACATGCTCTCTCTATAGGGTCATTAAATGGTAATTCAAGTAAAAAGCGTAAATAAATACTCTTTTTTTAAACACTTTTTATGGAATTGTAATAACAAAGCGTACGCCGGGTTTTGCATCTAGGTCATACAGTATATGCCCACCTAGCGCTTGGGTTACTAAGTTGTACACTAAGTGCATGCCTAAACCACTCGCTCCTTGGCCCCGCTTAGAGGTTACAAATGGGTCAAATATCCTGTTTTTGACATTTTTATCAACGCCTTGGCCGTTATCTGTGTAGATTATTTTTATTTGTGGGCCCGTTATTTCTATATCAAACTTAATTTCGTTATTTTCGCTATTGCTAAAACCATGAATGGCAGAGTTTAAAATAAGCTGTTGGAATATTTGTTGTAGTGGCTCAGATTTACTCTCAATGGTTAAATCACTCGGACAATTGATCACAACGTTAGGCTTTGACTTTATTAACTCTGATTGAATCGACATTAACACATCAGATATTAACCTATGGATGTTTACATGGGTTTTAATCCCGTCATCTTGAATTACAGCTACCTTTTTAAAGTTAGAGATAAGGTCGGCCGCACGATTTAGGTTTCTATAAATTAAATCAAGGTTTTCGATACCTTCGTCAATAAAGCGTTTTAATTGGTTAGAAGTAAGAGACTTATTATCAAAACTAAGCTGAATATCGGCAAGTTTATCGCGCAGCAAGGTTGAGCCAGTAATACCTAGGCCAATTGGGGTGTTAACCTCATGGGCTACGCCGGCTACCATTTGCCCTAATGAGGCCATTTTTTCGTTTTCTACTATTTGTTCTTGGTATTGGTGCATTCGTTCAAGGGTAGAAAGCAGCTCTTGGTTTGCTTCGCGCAGGGCTATTGTTCTTTGGCTTACCTTTTCTTCTAAGCTTTGGTTGAGTTGTTTAATCTCTAGTTTGTCTTTTTCATGACGTTCTATTTGCTTACGGGTGCGAGTAAGCATGATATTTAAGCTGTTTGATAGGGCTGTAACCTCTTTTACGCTGGTGCTTGGTGCGCGTACGTCATAGTTATGATTTTTTGATACGTCTTGTAGCAATACACTTAAGTGTTCAATAGGGTTAGCGATACTTTTTTGTGTTTTTATCGCTATAAAGTACACAAAAAACAAAATAAACAGGGTAAGGAAAATATCTATAATAATTTTTTGTTTTATAAATTCATCTAGGCTTTCTAAACTACCACGCATGTAAACGTAACCCACCACCTGCTCGTTATTAAGCACAGGTGTTATTAGCTCAATGTAGTTGTTGGTCGCTCTTGGCTCGTTAAGCTCTTTAATGCTGTCAACGCGCAGCGGAACAGGTGGGGTTTTTTTAGCATTAAAGCTAATAAAAAATACAGGTTTACTCGATGTTTTCTCTATTGCGTAAATATGAATGTTTTTAACAAGGGGGATTTTATCAAACGACTTTAGGCGTTTTTCTTCTGTTTTTCTGTCGTCTTTTACCAATGAATCTGCGGCATCAAAAGCAACAATATCGGAAAGGATCACGAGCTTGTTTATGATTAGTTCCTTTTGTTCTTTTACACTCATATAAGTGGAAATTGAAACCGATAAAGTTAAACAAATAGCAGTGATAAGCATGATGGTGTTGATCAGCGCTTTTCGAATACTTTTTTGATGTACTTTTTTTGGCATTATTGCTGCATCGCCTAAGCATGAATATTTATATTTAGAACTTTAGTTTAGCAAAAACCATAGAAAGTGAAGGGAAATAGTGAAATTAATTCTGATATTTATTCGAAAGTTAGGCTAAGTATTAATTACACTTAGCCTAACTAAGTATAATTAGTTAGCTACTGTAAACGGCAAATTTGTTATTTTTGTACACAGTGTGGAAGCTACCAAACTGCGCCTCTAAAATTGGCGGGTATTTTAAAAAGCTATTAGCCACTATGCTTAGCTTTCCTACCTTGGTTAAGTGCTGCTTAGCATTTGATAAAAATGCTTCTGCAATTGTGTAGTCGGTCGCTATGCCAGTATGAAAAGGCGGGTTACTAACTATTAAATCAAACTTGCCGCTAATACTTTTTAAGCCATCACTTAAAATAGTGCCGCCTTTAATATTATTAAGCTTTAATGTTTGCTCAGTAGCATAAGTTGCAAGTGCGCTCACATCGCTGCAAGTAAAAATCAGTGCTGGGTTTTTAATACCTAAAAAAGTGGCTATTAAGCCCGCGCCACAGCCAAAATCCAGTACATTACCTTGTTTAGTGGTAGGGGCATTTTCTAGCAACATTTTTGTGCCAGCATCTAAAGCGCCGTGGTTAAATACTCCCGGAACACTGATAGCATCAAACTCTACTCCTGCTACATTTACTCTAAACGTTTTATGGTAGCGGCTAATCTCAAAGGTTGGGTTGTTCTCTAGTTGCTCAAATGAGAACAAAATACAATGCTTAGCAGAGTCAATTTTATTACTGTACTGCGCTTTGCCCACGAGCTGTTTTTCTATCGACTTAACGCCACTTTTATTTTCGCCTACCACAAGTAGCTGTGCTTTTTCGTTAATCACGGCGCGAATGTTATCAAGTGCCATTAATACTTCAGGCTTTGATTTTGGGTAGTAAAGAATGACTAAATCGTAATCGTTGGCGGCCATTTCATGGTTAACACACACGTTTATGCCATTTATTTTTTTAGCAAATTCCCCATTAGCATGGTTATAACTAAATGCGGTGATGGCACTTTGAGGATTTAGCTGCTTTAGCTCTGCTAAAAAGCCATCTTGAACAAAGTTGACCACCAAGATAGATCTTCCCACTAGTTCTTCGCTATTACGAAGTAACAGTAAACTTGGGTTGGTTAATACGCTCATAAATGGCTTTGCCTTACAAATTATTGATTAGTAAATTGGTGTAATTATTTTGTGCGCTCAAACATTAAGTCCCACACGCCATGACCTAAACGGTGGCCGCGCTGTTCAAACTTAGTTAGCGGGCGCGAATCAGGGCGAGGTACGTAGTCATTGGTAGATGACTGATTTTTATAGCCTGGCGCTGCTTGCATAACTTCTAGCATGTGCTCGGCGTAGTTTTCCCAGTCAGTAGCCATATGAAAAACACCGCCAATTTTTAATTTGCTACGCAGTTTTTCAGCAAATTCTGTTTGCACTATACGGCGTTTATGATGACGCTTTTTATGCCATGGGTCAGGGAAGAATAACTGCAGCGTTGTTAAGCTTTCATCTGCAAGGCAGTCAGCGAGTACTTCTACCGCATCGTGTTCAAATACACGTAAATTAGTAACACCGGCTTCATCTGCATCCATTAAACATGCGCCAACGCCTGGGCGATGTACTTCAATACCAATAAAGTTTAGGTGCGGTGCATTTTTTGCCATTTCAACTAATGACTTGCCCATACCAAAACCAATTTCTAATACTACATCATTGTTATTGCCAAATACTTGGGCTAAGCCGAGTAGGCCGTTTTTGTGCTCAAGCCCCATAGTTGGCCAGCATTTTTCAATTGCGGCAGCTTGGCCTTTAGTTAAGCGGCCTTCGCGTTTTACAAAACTGCGAATTGTGCGGATATACTTACCTTCTTGCTTAGCTTGCTCAAGGTTGTTGTTACTTGATTCACTCATATTATTGGCCTGACAAAAACAATGTGTTTAAAAATGGTTGCGTATTATCCCTGACCACGCAGCTAATCACAAGTATTAGCGTGTTATAGCGCCTTCATAGCTTGATCTTTTTATTAACTGCAATAGACTGAGCCGCTATTGAGCATGAGTAAAAGTAGTATATGTTGGATTTAAATAAACAGCAGTCAGACAAATTTGCTAACCAAGTAGTTCAGTGGTATCACCTTCATGGGCGTAAAACACTGCCTTGGCAACTAGGTAAAACACCTTATAAAGTGTGGGTGTCAGAAGTAATGTTACAGCAAACGCAAGTTGTTACGGTTATTCCATACTTTGAAAAGTTTATGGCAAGCTTCCCAGATATCATTGCTTTAGCAAATGCAGATGAAGATTTAGTGCTGCATCATTGGACTGGCTTAGGTTACTACGCACGGGCACGTAACTTACATAAAACGGCCAAAATAGTGCGAGATAAATACCAAGGTAAATTTCCAACTACACTCGAAGAAGTCATGGATTTACCCGGAATAGGGCGCTCTACGGCAGGTGCGGTATTATCGCTGTCGCTTGGCCAGCACCACCCTATTTTAGATGGTAATGTTAAGCGAGTGCTTACCCGTTATTTTATGGTTGAAGGGTGGTATGGAGTAAAAAAAGTAGAAAACCAACTTTGGCATTTGTCTACCCAGTTAACCCCTAAAAACAATGTGACTGAGTTTAACCAAGCCATGATGGACTTGGGCGCCAGCCTTTGCTCTCGCAGTCGCTTTGATTGCCAAGCGTGCCCACTTAATAGCGATTGCGGTGCGTTTAATGCCGGTAAAGTAAAAGAGTTTCCTCATTCTAAACCTAAAAAAGCGGTGCCTAAAAAGAGTTGTCACCAATTAATTATTCAGCATGACGAGAAAGTTTTAATGGAAAAACGCCCAAGTAGCGGTATTTGGGGCGGTCTGTTTGGCTTTTTTGAGTTTAACGAATACAGCGAAATGCTGTTATTTTTAAATCAGCAAGGCTTAAAAACCGAGCTGGAAGAGTTAACGCCTTTTACTCATGTGTTTTCGCACTTTGAGCTGACAATAAATCCACATGTGCTTAATATTAATAACGTACCGGATGTAGTAAACGATAAACAACTTGTGTGGTACCCACTCGATCAATCTATAGAGGTGGGTTTAGCCGCACCGACTAAAAAGTTGGTTAAACAAATGAGCCCAATAGGTTAAACTATTAGCATTTAGCGCTTAAGAGAGTCAATTATGGCACGTACAGTATTTTGTCAAAAGTTACAAAAAGAAGCCGAAGGGCTTGGATTTCAGTTATACCCTGGTGAACTAGGCGAGAAAATTTTTAATAATATTTCTAAAGAAGCATGGGGCCAGTGGCAGCATAAGCAAACTATGCTAATTAACGAAAAGCATTTAAATATGATGGACCCAGAGCACCGTACGTTTTTAGAAGAGCAAATGGTTGGCTTTTTGTTTGAAGACAAAGACGTAGAAATTGAAGGTTATCGACCTCCTGAAAAGTAATTTTTAGGCATAAAAAAAGGGCTGTATAGCCCTTTTTTTATAGCTATATTTTATAGCGTTTCTTCATCAGTATTCGCTGAGCGCACTTGCTCTTTTAAAAACTGCGCAGCTTTAGAGTATTCAATTTCAAGGGTATCTCTTTGCGCTATTAGCTCATCAGTATCAAGCTCGGCATTTCGACACTTCTCTTCAAACTCTTCTGAACATTGCGCAACGGCCTCTGCACCAATAGTTTTAGAGATAGCCTTTAGCTGATGACAAGCACTGCTTATCTCGTCTCTGTCATTAACCATAACGCCGGAATTAATACTTTTAATTAGGCTTTGGCTTTGCTCTAAAAACATTTTGAAAAAGCGTAATTGTTTGGCTTCGTCGCCGTTTACATAAGTAGATACTGCGTCCATATTAATAGGCATGGCAGGCTTTTGATGAATGACAACAGTTTGGTCTTTATTATGCTTATCATACCAACGCTTTAAGGTATCTTCTAAGGCATTAAGCTCTATAGGCTTTGTAATAAAGTCATTAATACCTACCGCCAAGCAACGCTCTTTTTCACCTTTGAGCGCATTGGCAGTAACCGCAATAATATAAGGCTGAGCGTCTATAGAGTCTAACAACTCGGCTTCATCACGAATTTTTTCAACCATATCGTAACCTGACATTTTTGGCATATGTAAGTCGGTTAATATGAGCGAGTAATTGTTTTGACGCCACATATCTAAACCTTCTTCACCGTTATTTGCCACTTCAACGCCATAGCCAAGTATATGCAGTTGGTCGGTTAAAACTTGCTGGTTTAGTAGGTTATCTTCTACTAATAAAATGAGTTTATTTGCATCGCGTGCTTGTTCAACATTTAAATAATTGTTGAGAGTTTTTGTTTTTTTAATTTGTTTAGGTTGATGCAAGCCTGCTGCTACCAATATCGACATCATAAAGTTAGATTTACACAGCGGTGAGGCATTAATATAAAATACATTTTTATGGTTTATAGCGGCTTCATCAAGCTTACTTAATACCACCACTTGTTGATTATTATCTTCAAGTGAGTAAATAAGACGACGCAGTAAAGAGTTAACTTTTTCCATATCATCTATGCCATCGACAACCCAGATAATGTCGTGCTGCTCTTGTTGAGCTTCTATTTCTTGCTGGTTGTGCACGTAGGTAATTTTAGCGCCCATAAACGATAAATAGCGGTACATTGCTTTTTCGCGCTCTAAATGATTGCTCACTACCACTACATGTTTGCCATTGAGCGCATTTTTATGTGCGTACTTAATTTTTCCTGAGGTACCAAATGGAAGCTCAACGGTAAATTCGCTACCAATGCCTGCATGGCTAGTTACATTAATAGTACCGAGCATAAGCTCGGTTAAACTTTTACAAATAGAAAGCCCTAAACCAGTGCCGCCGTATTCACGGGTAATTGAGTTTTCGGCTTGCACAAACGGGTTAAATATTTCTCGCAGTTGCGCTTGGGTCATGCCCTTGCCGTTATCGGTTACGCAAAAACGCAGCGTAAAATGATCTGCCGTATTATGGGCCACTTCTACCGATATTTTTACGTGCCCTTGGCGTTTATCATCAGTACTGGTGAACTTAATTGCATTACTACAAAGGTTATACAGTACTTGGCGAACCCGTATTGTATCGCCAGTTAAATTAGTTGGAATATCTGGCGCAATAGAAAGCTCTAAATCTAATTTGCGCTTTTTAGCAACAGATGAAAGCACGCGAGCAACCTCTTCAATCGTATCAGTAACTGAAAAAGGCGTAGGGTCAATATTTAGCTTACCCGCTTCAATTTTAGAGAAGTCTAAAATATCATCCAAAATACTTAATAGTGAAAACGCTGACTCACGGATAATAGTACTTAAACGATGCTGCGCGCCATCAAGCTCTGTTTGTCTTAATAAATCTATAGTGCCAATAACGCCGTTCATAGGGGTGCGAATTTCATGGCTCATAGTGGCTAAAAAGGTCGTTTTAGTTTCGCTAGCGCGTTGTGCTTTTAATGTCGCTTGCTCTAATGCAATTGTTCTTTGTTGTACTTCGCTCTCAAGGCCTGTTTGTAATTTTTGAAGTTCTTTTTGCGCAGCCTCTTTTTCAGACATTACTGAGTTAACTTTATCTAGCAGCAAGTTAATGTTTTTAGCTACACCAGATAAGCCTAGGTCTAGTTTTTCACTTACTTTACTGTCGTAATTGCCATTTTCGGTAATCGCTTGAAGTTCTTCATTTAATAAATGACTACTTTTACGCAAGCGAGTATTTATATAGGTATTAAATAGTAGGGCTAATGCAAATAAGGCAAACACGCTTACAATTGCAATAATATAGGCTATTACTTGCGAGTCTTGCTGCGTTAAAGGCGGTGCTGGTAACTGCTGTTTTATTATTAGCTCACCAATAGGCTGGTCGTTCAAAAGCAATATATGGTGCAATATACCTTGCTCAGTTAAATGCTCATCTACTTTTCTGGACTCGATAGCGGGTTTAGTGCTGCTATATACAAGTTGGGTTTCTGAGGTGGCATTAAAGCGATAGAGCGTATATTCAAACTCATCATCTAATACTGAGGTAAGTTCAAGTAGCTGGCGAACCTTGCCTTGCCCATACATAGTAAGTGCATCTACCATTGGTAAATCAAGTTGTTGTGCTAGCTGCGTAATACTTACTTTTTGTTTGGCTGCTGGTGCAGGTTGTGTGTTTTGCGAATAAAACGCAAAGGCAACAATAGCAAGCGCTGTTACTGCAATATTAATAATTAAAAAAAACGGCAGTAAGCCTTTTACCGGCGAAGAGAGTTTACTCTGCATTGATTGTTCCCATTGGTATTTGTCTGTACGATAAGCCTTAACGCATTATCAATGTGATCGTATCATTTACATCAAATAATACACTACGTTTTTAGTCTGGTTTAATTGGTTAAATTAAGGTTTTTCGTAAGTTTTTGTTGGATAAATAAACATTAGTATATAAAAATACGCTTTGTTGTGTAAAAACCGTTCAAACAGTTGTAAAGAGTAAAAAAAAAAGTTGACTTGTAAGGGCAAAACTCGTTTAATACGCCGCACGCCCAGATGGCTCAGTCAATAGCGCTGAGTGGGAATTGCATTAAAAATCCTTTATGGTTTTTAATTAGCACTGTTAAAGTGCCTCGATAGCTCAGTTGGTAGAGCAGAGGATTGAAAATCCTCGTGTCCCTGGTTCGATTCCGGGTCGAGGCACCACTATTAAAGTAGTGGTGTTTAATCAATAGTTTAAACGTTATTACGCGTGCCTTAGCACACAGTTTAGTGTGCCGACTTAGCTCAGCTGGTAGAGCAACTGACTTGTAATCAGTAGGTCAACCGTTCGACTCGGTTAGTCGGCACCATTTATTTTAGTAATTTGAAAAGAACATTGTAATCAGTAGTCTGTTCAAGTTACCCGTCGACTCGGTTAGTCGGCACCATTTAATTGCACAGTTTTTGTGCCTCGATAGCTCAGTTGGTAGAGCAGAGGATTGAAAATCCTCGTGTCCCTGGTTCGATTCCGGGTCGAGGCACCATTTACTTTAAGTTCTCAATCTTTAAAATTGAACGTGCCTTAGCACATAGTTTAGTGTGCCGACTTAGCTCAGCTGGTAGAGCAACTGACTTGTAATCAGTAGGTCAACCGTTCGACTCGGTTAGTCGGCACCATTTATTTTAGTAATTTGAAAAGAGCACTGTAATCAGTAGTCTGTTTAAGTTACCCGTCGACTCGGTTAGTCGGCACCATTTATTTTAAATTAAATGTTTTAAACATTTAATTGCACTGTTTAAGTGCCTCGATAGCTCAGTTGGTAGAGCAGAGGATTGAAAATCCTCGTGTCCCTGGTTCGATTCCGGGTCGAGGCACCATTTATATTAAAGCCCTGCATACACATGCAGGGCTTTTTTTTGCTTAAAATTTATTATGGACAAAACAGTCCATATTAATTGGGTATATCCTCTCTTTTTCTCCCTTGTTTGCATGCGCATAATTACCTCATCAAAAGGTTAGGTGCTGTTATTACTCACTCCATTTACTCACTCAATATGATTGATTTAAGTAATAAAGTGCAGGGTACCTTTAGCCTTAATAATGCCAATCCGCAGTAATACTTAATCATTTTGCGGGGCTAAACGTGTCGCTACCGGCGTTAAAAATTCTTATTTAGAACAACTAAATAACGGCTTTTTTGCCTAGCTATCAACATGTTTTTCAAGCCTCAAAATAGATCACTTAATTAAGCGTATTGGTATAAGTAATTTAAAGCTGGAGCTAATTATGATCACGCAAATTGTTAAGTTTGATATTAAAGACGAGCACATCGCACAATTTAAAGCGCTACTAGAAGAAGACAAGCAAGGCGCTAAAGCCGAAACAGGTCTTATAGAGATGCGTTTATATCAGGATAAAAACGAGCCAGGCGTCTTTTTTGCTTATGAGCGTTTTGAAGATCAAAATGCAGTTGATTACCATGGCGCACAAGATTACACACAAACGTTATTAAATGCGCTGCCTGAAATCAGCCAATCGGCGCCACAGGTCATGTTATTAGAAAATACAGTGCCAGCTCCGCTGCATGAGCGTTATACAAAAGTTGTTAACCCTGAAGATGATATATGTATTGTGTTTTTTATTTTTAAGATTAAGCCAAGTTTTAAAAATAAAGTCATTGAGCGTTTCGCAACTCATGTAACGCAAACGCGCAGCCAGGAGCCTGGTAGCTTAGTGTTTGATTTATATAGTATTGAAAATAACGACGATACATTAGTTGTTTATGAACATTGGCGCAGTGAATCTGCGTTGTGGGATATTCACTTTAAACAGCCGTACGCAGTAAAAACAAGCGAATTATTAGCGCAAGCAGTTGTTGGCGATATGCAGCAATATATGAGCTTCGTTAAAGAAATTTAAAGGTTTGTGTTTAACAACATTACTTATCCCATTTAGCAAATAGTGTATTACACGCTATTTGCTTTTTTGTATAAATACCCTCCAAATTCCCTGCCGGTTTTTATAATAACTGACTATTATGTTAATTCATCGCAACGTATGTAATGTTATGTAAAGTAAGTTGAGCAAAATTTGCCAAAGTGCTTGAATTACATTCATAAATGGCAGTAATTTAGGTTAACTATGATTTGGCAAACTAAGCCAACTTTATTGGCTCTTAGCTTGGTATTGTTGAGCGGTTGTGCGGGTACGCTAAACCCTCAGCAGCGCGAGCAAGCACCCAGCGACATTGCAGCGACATGGCAACATGGTTTAGCACAAAATGCACTTGCAGTAGATCAGCAATGGCTGCAAACCTTAGAAAACCCTTACATTGAAAATCTTGTTAATAAGGCACTTAATAATAATCAGGCCTTGTTGCAAAGTGCCTACGATGTACAAATACAAAAGCAGCAATTAGTAATTTCAGGCTCTGCGCTTTGGCCCGATCTTGATTTATCTGCGCAAACTAGGCGCAGTAAAGACAATAGACCTGTAAGTTATGATAATGCCAGCTCTGTCACTTTAGAGCTAAGCTATGAAGTAGATGTGTGGGGTAAGTTATCTGATGCTAAACGCCAAGCCAACCTAAACTACTTAGCGCAACAAGCTAGTTTTGAGCAAGCTAAGCAGCAATTGGTGGCCGATGTTGTCACCGGCTGGTTTGATTTAGTAACCGCCCAGCAGTTACTCGATTTATATAAACGCCGAGAAGAAAACGCACAGCAAAACTTAGATATTATTGAATCAGGCTACCGCCAAGGTATTAATGAAGCACTCGATGTATATTTAGCCCGTAATGAGCTTAATAACGAGCGTACTCGTATTGCTAATCAACAAGCCACGCTTGTAAGCGCGTCGCGTTCTTTAGAGCGCTTATTAGGCGGCTACCCCAAAGGCGATATATCAGCAGAGATTGAACTGCCTGTTTTTCTTTCGCCAATTAATACCGGTATTCCCTCTGAGCTAATTACACGCAAGCCTCAATTGCGCGCAAGCTGGTACCAGTTATTAGCAAGCGATGCAGGCCTAGCCTATGCACATAAACAGCGTTTCCCTAGTTTAAATTTATCAGCAAGCGTGAGTGATAGCACCGATAGAGTGAGCGATTTATTCTCGCCATCAAGCTTAGCGTGGTCTTTATTAGGCAGTATTTCTGCGCCAATATTCAATGGTGGCCAGCTAAAAGCAAATGAAGAAATAGCACGCTTAAATGCACAAAAACAAGAACAAGCATATTTAGATACCTTGTACGATGTATTCAGTGATGTTGAAAACGCAATTACTCAGCAGCAATCCTTGCAAGCCAGTTATAAAAGCACGTTAGAGGCACAAGAAAACGCCCTTGCAGCAGAGCAACTGTCGTTTGAGCAGTACCAAAGCGGCTTAGTAACTTACACTACTGTGCTTGATGCCCAGTCGCGCTCTTTTGATGCGCAAAGCTCACTCATTGAAACAAAAAACCAGCTAATTGCTAACCGAATAAACCTATACGTTGCCCTTGGCGGCGATTTTAACGCCCCAACAAGCGAACCTAAGAGCAATAACGATGAAAACTAAATCAGCAAAACTTTTAATCCCAGCCGTAGTGGTGGTGGCCACCATTTTAATTGTTATGTTTATTAAGGGTAATCCACCTGAAGCAAAACGTTTTGGCTCACCTCCTAAAGCCACGGTGAGCGTATCGGTAAAAAAGATTGAGCCACAAGATTACTTAATTTTTATTGATAGCTATGGCACGGTAAAGCCGCGTACTCAAAGTTTGTTAGTTGCTCAAGCATCTGGGCAAATTAATAAAGTAAGTGATGATTTTAGAGAGGGCGGTTTTTTTGAAAAAGGCGATGTACTGCTACAGCTTGACGATAGAGATCATCAGGCTGAGGTTAAATCGGCGCAGGCAGCATTACTTACTGCAGAGCAAAGTTTGTTAGAAGAAAAAGCCCGCGGCCAACAAGCAATTACTGATTGGAAGCGTTTAGGTGGCTCATCGCAAGCGAGCAGCTTAGTACTTCGCGAGCCCCAACTAGCGGCTGCACAAGCACAAGTACTTTCAGCACAAGCCGCACTTGAAAAAGCACAGCTTGATTTAGAGCGCACCCAAATTACTGCGCCTTACGCTGGGCGTGTGCTTAGTCGTAATGTAGACCTTGGCCAAGTGGTAAGCGAAAACACAGAACTTGCAACTATTTATGCCATAGACAGCGTTGAAGTGCGCTTACCAATTAAAAATAAGGACCTCTCGTATATTAGTTTGCCAGAGCAATACAGAGATGGCAGTAAAAACCAAGCCGGCTCACTCGTTAAGTTTAAATCTGACTTAGTGGGCGAGCAAACATGGCAAGGGCAAATAATACGCACTGAAGGCGCTATCGATGAAGGCGCACAGCAATTGTATATTGTTGCGCAAATAAATGACCCTTACAAAGCCACGGCTAATAACCAATACCCAATTAAAATTGGGCAATACATTACTGCGCAAATTAGCGGTAAAACAGTGCCTGATGCGTTAATAATCCCTAATAGTACTATTTACCAAGGCAGCTACGTGTATGTGGTTGAAGAGGGGCTGCTAAAGCGTAAAAATATTACGCTTGCATGGCAAAATGCTACACAAGCTATGGTAAAAACAGGCCTCAAGGCAGGCGATAAGTTAGTAATTACACCGCTTGGGCAAGTAAGTTCAGGCACAGCAGTAAGCATTTTAGGCGAAACCGATACGCAAAATATGCGAGCAAAAGGCCCAAATGGCGCAGGCAAAGGTAAGCGTCCATCGCGTGAGCAGCTAGAAAAAAAAGCGCAAGAAATGGGAATTAGTGTTGAAGAGCTAATACAAAAACGCCGCGCTGCACAAGGAGATAAGCCATGATCGCTTGGTTTACAAAAAACCATGTAGCAGCCAATTTATTGCTTATTACGTTACTGCTATCGGGTTTATTTAGTTTATCGAGTCAAATACCGCTTGAGGTGTTTCCATCGTTTGAAACAGATCGCATAAGTGTAAGCGTTACTTTGCGCGGCTCAACCCCTGAGGATGTAGAGCAAGGGGTTACCATTCGAATAGAAGAAGCCGTTCAAGATTTAGAAGGTATAGAGCAAATTTCTAGCCGCTCATCAGAGGGCTCTGCGTCGGTAACCATAGAAGTAGAAAGTGGCTACGACCCGCGCGAGTTATTAGCCGATATAAAAAGCCGTGTAGATGCTATAAACACTTTTCCGGCCGATGCTGAAAAGCCTATTGTGGCGCTTGCCGAGCGAAGACGCGAAGTAATAGCTGTTACCGTAGCGAGCGATTACGGTGAAAAAGAAACCTTAGAATACGCCGAGCAAGTACGCGACGATATTTTACGCCTTCCTAATGTAACGCAGGTTGAACTAAGTGGTGTACGCGATTACGAGCTCGCCATAGAAGTAAGCCAAGATACACTTCGCCAATACAATTTAACCCTTGCGCAAATATCTACCGCTGTGGCTAAGTCGAGCTCTGATATTTCGGCTGGTAATTTAAAAACAGAAGGGGGCGATGTACTTATAAGCTCAAAAGGGCAAGCTTACCGAAAAGATGAATTTGCAAACATTGTAGTTAAAAATCAAAGCGACGGTACAGTAATACGCTTAGGTGATATAGCAAACATTAATGATGACTTTGAAGAGACCCCAGTACGTACACGCTTTAATGGTAAACAAGCCGCCTTTATAGATGTATACCGCATAGGGCCGCAAAGTGCGATAGATGTCGCAGATGATGTAAAAAACTACATAGAGTCCAAGCAAAGCTCGTTACCACAAGGTTTTGAATTAAGTTACTGGGATGACGACTCTCAAGTTGTAAAAAGCCGTATTGCTACGCTAACCAGCAGCGCCCTTCAAGGGGGCATTTTAGTATTGGCTTTGCTCACTCTATTTTTACGCCCAGCCATCGCATTTTGGGTGTTTATTGGTATTCCTGTTTCGTTTATGGGTGCATTTATTGCGATGCCTATTTTTGGTGTAACCCTTAATATTATGAGCTTATTTGGCTTTATTTTAGTACTGGGTATTGTGGTGGATGACGCCATAGTAACGGGGGAGAACGTTTATACTCATTTAAAAACCGCAGAGTCGGGCGAACAAGCTGCCATTTTAGGCACGCAAGAAGTTGCAACACCAGTTACCTTTGGGGTACTAACAACCGTAGCGGCCTTTTTACCTTTAGCGTTTATTGAAGGCGCACGGGGCGCCTTGTTTGCACAAATTCCGGTGGTGGTTATTCCGGTATTACTGTTCTCATTAATTGAGTCTAAGTTTGTGCTGCCAGCTCATTTAAAGTACATAAAACTACGTAATCAAAAAACAAAATCATCAAAGCTTGAAGTACTTCAGCAGCGTTTTGCAGACGGATTTGAAAGCGCTATTTTAAAATACTATCAGCCTATTTTAGCTAAAGCATTGCGCTATAAATTAGCGACGGTGAGTTTATTTGTTGGCGTGTTTTTTATAATTTTAACTTTAATAACCAGTGGTTGGACTAAGTTTGTATTTTTTCCGCGTATCCCAAGCGAAACCGTACGAGTAACATTAACCTTGCCAACAGGCACGCCGTTTGAAGTTACCAATAAGTATGTAATGGATATGTCGCAAAAAGCGCAGTTATTGCAAGACAAATACCGCGATGAAGATACCGGCGAAAGCGTTATATTAAATATTTTAGCCTCAACCGGCGGACGTGGTGGCGTGTCTAACTCAGGCAGTGTGCGCTTTGAAATAACTCCTGCAGAGAGCCGCGACTCAGACATTGGCTCACGTGAGCTGGTAAGTGAGTGGCGCGATTTAATAGGGATTATTCCTGGCGCCGAAAGCGTAACCTTTAGGGCCGAAATAGGACGCAGCTCAGACCCTATAGATGTGCAGCTAAGTGGTACATCGCTCGATACGTTACAAAAAATTGCCGAAAGCGTTAAAGCGCGCTTAAGTACTTACCCAACCGTATTTGATATTGCTGATAGCATGTCTGATGGTAAAGAAGAGTTGCAAATAGAGCTTACCGAGCAAGGCTTTGCTTTGGGCTTAAACCGAGTTGATGTAGCAAACCAAGTACGTAACTCGTTTTTTGGCTCGCAGGTGCAGCGTATTCAGCGCGGGCGTGACGACGTGCGCGTTATGGTACGCCTACCTATTGAAGAGCGCCGCTCTGTAGCCGACTTACAAAATATACTTATTACTACGCCTACGGGCGGCTCGGTGCCACTTTCGCATGTAGCCACATTAATTGCAGGGCAAAGCCCATCTACGATTAACCGAATAGACCGCTACCGCACACTTAACGTGACTGCCGACATAGAAAAAAGCAATACCAACATGACCGCGCTGCAAGCCGACCTAACTGAGTATTTAGATGAATTAATGCAGCAATACCCAGGTGTTGATTACAAGCTAGAAGGTGAAGCTAAAGAGCAAAGAGAGTCGTTTGGCTCGCTCGCTTGGGCATTGTTATTTGTATTTTTTATTATTTACTCACTATTAGCGATACCGCTTAAATCGTACATGCAGCCAATTATTGTAATGAGCGTTATTCCGTTTGGCATGATAGGCGCTGTAATAGGGCACTGGGTTATGGGGATGGAGTTAACCATTATGAGCTTACTTGGTATGTTGGCACTTATTGGGGTGGTGGTTAACGATTCACTTGTGTTGGTTGACTTTATTAATAAAAAACGCAGTGAAGGCGGCAAGATTATTGATGCGGTTAAACTTGCAGGGGCTGCACGTTTTCGCCCAGTAATGCTAACAAGTTTAACCACCTTTATTGGTTTAATGCCGCTACTATTTGAAAAGGCGACACAAGCACAGTTTTTAATTCCAATGGCAGTAAGCCTTGGCTTTGGTATTGTGTTTGCTACGTTTATTACGCTTATATTAGTGCCAGTAAACTATATGCTGATGGAGCGTTTTCAAAGCTGGTTTAGATAAATAACGAAATGTGTTCTAGGACTAAGCTGTGGTTGATTAATATCAATTGCAGCTTTTTTTTGCTAAAAATTTATAGAGTAATAAGCGGTATTAAAAACAGGAAAGTAGCAAAAAGATAGGTAAGAAAAGTGTTCCCCAAGCGTGCGGTGTCCGGCGTCAGTCCTGAAACCAGAAGGTTTCAGGGCGGAAAGCTGCGGTCTACCGTAGGCTTCTCGGTACATGCCGAGCTTGCACAATAGTAGACGAACAGAAATCCTGGTATAAAATTTATCGGCTCAGGGACTTAACCAAACTCCGGCACCCCAGGGAACAAGTTCAGTATATAAGACATAATCCATTCCTTAAACCCCAAACGTAAAAAATTGAACCGTTCGAGCAGTTTTTGCCCGCTGGTAACTCGCTATTTACTTATCATGCTACTTTTTGAGCAGGATCATACAATTAATTGGAGTTGCTTTTTATCGAGTGGTAGCATTGCCTTAACTAGCAAAGCGAAGATATAAACATGAGCGACTTACCAGATTACCAAAAAGCCCAGCTGCTTTTAGAAAAAAACGAAATTTTTGTCTCACCGGCAGAAGCGCACGGCGTAATTAGCGGATTACTAGCCTGTGGTTTAAGTATTGATGACAAAGAATACTTAGGCTTATTAAGCGACGTGTTTAATGATGGCCAAGCGTTTAGCAACGACCTAAAGCAGTTTTTTGGCACCATTTATAAGCAAGTGGTAGCAAGTTTTAACGATGAAGCTTTTGCGTTCGATTTATTTTTACCAAGCGATGATGAAACACTCATCGATCAAGCCAATGGCCTCGTATCATGGGTTGCAGGGTTTATGCTTGGATTTGGTTTAAAGCAAAAAGATTACGGTAAGTTATCGGCAGATGTAAAAGAAGTTATTAGCGATTTTAGCGAAATTACACGCTTAGATACCATGTTTGACGAAACCGAAGAAGACAGCCAAGCCCTGCATGAAGTGATTGAATATGTACGTGTATCGGCATTGCTTTGTTTTGCCGAGCTTGGCAAAGAAAAAGCACCTAAAAAAACACTACATTAATCTAAATAAAACGGGTTGTTAAAGCATGGTTGAAATACAAAAGTCAGAATTTAAAGCACGCCGTGAGCGTTTACTTGCGAAAATGGATGCAAATAGTGTGGCCATTATTCCTGCGGCCAGTGAAGTAACTCGTAGCCGCGATACGGAATATGCATTTAGACAAGACAGCGACTTTTTTTACTTAACCGGCTTTAACGAACCCGATGCCGTTTTAGTGCTGTGCAATAACAGCGATACGCCAAGTACGTTATTTTGTCTTGATAAAGATAAACTGGCCGAAATTTGGCACGGCCGCAGAATTGGCTTCGAAAAAGCTAAAAATGAGTACTTATTCGACGAAACTTACGCATTAAGTGAGCTAACTGAACAATTATTAGATTTGGTTAACGGTCAGCAGATTTTATTTTATGCACAAGGCGCTTACCCAAGTTTTGATACCAAAGTATTTACCTTGTTAAACACACTTCGCAGCGCGCCTAAAAAAGGCTATCAGGCACCGAGCACTATAAAAGATGTGCGTGGTCTTATTCACGAAATGCGCTTGTTTAAATCGCCAAGCGAAGTAAACATTATGCGTGAAGGCTGCGAAATAAGTGCCCGTGGGCATATGCGCGCAATGCGTTATTCGCACCCTGGTGCTACAGAGTTTCAGCTAGAGGCAGAGCTGCATCATCATTATGCAATGAACGGAGCCCCGCATCCTGCGTACGGCACCATTGTTGGTAGTGGCGATAACGCTAATATTTTGCACTACACGCAAAATAGCGATGTGCTAAAAGATGGCGACCTAGTATTAATTGACTCAGGGTGTGAGTTACAAGGTTACGCTGCCGATATCACGCGTACTTTTCCGGTTAATGGCAAGTTTAGCGAACCTCAAGCCGCGCTTTATAACATTGTACTTAAAGCGCAAGAAGTGGCTTTTGAAGAAGTTAAACCCGGCGGGTTTATGTCGCATGCCAATAAACGTGCAATGGAAGTAATGACTCAAGGATTACTTGATTTAGGTATTTTAACCGGCGACTTTGATGAGCTAATGGCAAAAGGTGCCTGTAAAGAATATTACATGCACGGTCTTGGCCACTGGTTAGGCCTTGATGTTCACGATGTAGGCGATTACAAACAAAACAACGTTGAGCGCGCATTTGAGCCAGGCATGGTGTTAACCATAGAGCCTGGGCTTTATATTAGTGAAGATTCAAATGCACCGCAGCAATATAAAGGCATTGGTATTCGTATCGAAGATAATTTACTTATTACTGAGTCAGGGCATGAAAACCTCACCCTGAGTGTGCCTAAAACCATAAACGATATAGAAGCACTTATGCAAAGTGCAAAAAGCGCATAAGCTTGGAGAAATAAAGTGGCTAAGCAGTTTGATGTCGTTGTTATTGGGGGCGGTCTTGCAGGGGCAAGTTGTGCGCTAAGCATTGCTAAAACAAACCCTTCACTCGCTATTGCGGTAGTAGAAGCAAACCAAGTAACAGGCGATTACCACCCAAGTTTTGACGACAGAAGTATTGCCCTTGCACAGCAGTCGGTTGAGTATTTACAGCAGTTAAATTTATTTGAGCCAAGTGCGCCATATACAGCAGCAATAAAAAAAGTAAGCGTGTCGGATCGTGGTCACTTTGGTAAAGCGCATATTAGTTGCGACGAGTTTGCTAAACCGTCATTAGGCTACGTGGTTGAGGTAAACCCGTTTGGCCGCGCACTGTATCAGCGTTTAACGCAAGCGAGTATTGCACTTTATTGCCCCGATAGCGTAAGCGCTATCAAGCAAAGCCTAAACAGTAATGAGGTTACTTTACAAAGCGGCGAGCAACTTAATACTAAGCTACTGGTTATTGCCGATGGTGCGCAATCTCCAACCCGTAACTTACTGGGTTTAGGCTTTAATACTCAGCCCTATGAGCAAGGCGCTATTATAGCCAATGTTGAAGTAGCAGGCGGGCATAACAACCATGCGTATGAGCGCTTTACCGAGCACGGCCCGATGGCACTTTTACCAATGAGCAATAGCCGTTATTCGTTAGTGTGGTGCATGAAGCAACAGCACGTTGAGCAGCATACAGCCTTAAACGAAAATGATTTTTTAAACGCGCTGCAAAGTGCATTTGGTTATCGGGCAGGGCAATTTACAAAAGTGGGCACACGCACAAGCTACCCGCTAGTATATGGCCAAGCTGAATCATTAACAGCGCATCGTACGGTAGTCATTGGTAACGCTGCTCATGCTATTCACCCCATTGCAGGGCAGGGCTTTAATTTAGGCCTGCGTGATGTACAAGTACTTAGTAATTTAATTGCAACAAGTAAAAACGAGTTAGGCAGTTATGCGTTTACCCGTGAGTATTCACTAAAGCGTAGCAGCGATATAAATACCGTAATGAGTTTAACCGATGCATTGGTTAGGCTTTTTTCAAACTCGTCACGGGTATTAGCGCTTGGGCGCAGCATTGGGCTTTTCTCAATGGATTTATTTCCCGCATTAAAAGCACCCTTGGCCAAGCAGCTAATGGGGCAAGTTAAACAAGGTACACGTTTATGAAGCAAGCACAGGTTTGTATAGTGGGTGGTGGCTGCGTAGGCTTAACCCTCGCGTTAGGACTCGCTAAAGCCAATGTAAGTGTTGTGGTGCTAGACGCCGCGCCAAAGCAATTACCGCCAAGTGATGAATACGCCTTGCGGGTAAGTGCGCTGAGTATTGCAAGCCAAAACCTGTTTGAGCAATTAAACGTATGGCCACACATAATGGCAGAGCGAGCGTGTGCATATACGCATATGGACGTACGCGATGCCGACAGCTTTGGTAAAATAACCTTTAATAATGAGCAACTTGAGCTTGAACACTTAGGCCATATAGTTGAAAACGATATTATTCGTTTTGCACTTATAAAAGAGCTAGAGCAACAACCAAGTGCCACGTTGATGTTTGATACTGAGTATCAACAAATACACCAAAGTGAGTCTGATGTATTTATAACCCTTAAAAGCGGTGAGCCTATTATTGCTAAGCTGCTGGTGGCGGCCGATGGCGCAAATTCGGCTATTCGTAAACAATTTAATATGGCGCTAAGCTTTAAAGATTACGACCATCATGCACTGGTTGCTACGGTTAAAACCAAAGAGCCACACGCAAACACCGCACGCCAAGTGTTTTTACCAACTGGACCACTGGCTTTTTTACCCCTTAGCGATGACAACACCCATTCTATTGTGTGGTCTACCAGCCCTAATCATTGCGATGAATTGCTAGCAATGGACGACACTACTTTTAATAAAGCTGTAATGGCAGCCATAGATGGCCAATGCGGGCTGTGTGAAGTGCAAAGTAAACGCGCAGCATTTCCACTTAAAATGCGCTACGCCCAGCAATGGGTAAGCGGTAAAGTGGTATTAATGGGCGATGCAGCCCACACCATTCACCCACTTGCAGGGCTTGGTATGAATCTTGGCCTAAAAGACGCCGCGTATTTAATTGAGCTACTGACAAGTGATAGTAAAGAGTTTGCGAGTACCCGCACACTTCGCGATTACGAGCGCACCCGCAAGCTCGACGCGCAAAAGCACATAGCCATGATGCAAGGGCTTAAAGAGTTATTTGAAGGTGCCAACCCGGTTAAAAAGCTGATACGTGGAGTCGGGCTGTCACTCGTTGATAACCTAGGTCCAATAAAACACCTATTCGCCAAAGAAGCGATAGGCAAATAACGTAGGTTGGGTTGAGCGAAGCGAAACCCAACAGATAAAGTAAAGTGGTTAGTTTTTAGCTTTCAGCTGTTAACTTCCAGCAAAGAAAAACCGATGTTTAGGTTAAACATCGGTTTTTTGTTTTTAAGTGGCTTTAAACAGATTAAAAACTGTGCTTTTCACGCGAGCAAGCTCAGCGTCTACATGCAAAGTTTAACACTGAGCTTAATTTTACCTGTAGGCGTTTAGCTTGCTGACGCGACGAGCATAGCTCGTAATTACTATCGTTAGTTAAAAAGCGCTTTGCGTTAAATTAGTTACAAATTGGCTTGCGCTTCATTCACCATATCTTGTAGTGCATCAATTAACAGTGGGTCGCGCGAGTTTTGTTTAGCAAGTTTTAGTGCATGCTTCATGCTAGTAACAGCCTCTTTAAATTGTTTGTCAGCCGTGTAGCCTTGCGACAATCGCATGTGGGAGTAAGCAGCATTAGGGTAATCACGAGTAAAGTGTTTAAGTGTCGTTATCGCTTTTTTAGTGTTACCAAACTTTTGCTGGCTGTGGGAAAACTCTACGTACACATCTTGTGGAATTTTAAGCTCAAATCCGTACTTATCGCTCAGTGCTTGGTAGTAACCTGAAATAAGCGATACATCGGCAAATTTTCCGTGCTCGTCAGTCACTTTAAAAATTAGGTCACTAAATAAGTGAATTAGGCTATCGCTAAGGGCTGGCAGTATAGTGCCCATATGAGTAAAAGTAGGGTAATGCTTATATTCCCATTTTAGCTGTGTGGGCATTTGTTGTTCTAAATTTACTAACGTATTTAATGCGCCTGTATAAAAACGTGCGCCTTCACTCGCTACACTTATAAATAACTCTTGAGTGCCTTTAGGGTTTTTAGTGTATTTAACAATATTATTTTTTAACTCTTCATCACTCCACCAACTATTTGGGCTTATAGCTATGTAGCTGTTAAATAATTCAGGCTGATTAACTAAAGTGTAAAGCGCTAATGTACCAGCATTAGAGTGACCAATTAAGGTGTTGTAGCCGTTAGTTGAGTAATTGCTATTTATGTAGGGCATGAGCTCGTCAGACACAAACTTTAAAAAATTGTCGGTTTGTCCAGCATCGGGCCATTTATTTTTTACAAAGGTTTGAAACTCAGTTTTCGGCTCACCATCTACTTTAGGTAAGTAATCACGCACGCGGTTTGTTGTATCAATACCAACTAGCATGGCATTAGGTATTTGTTCGTAATCAACTAAGGATTTTATAACACCTGACGCCGTATGAAAGTGCTCAACACCATCTAGTAAATAAATAATATAAAGCGGCTGATCGTCTTTTACAGTGTCAGGTATGAAAATTCTGATAGGCCTGTCTTCGTTAAGTATTTTTGATTGTAAAATGACTTTTTTACCAACGGTTATTTCGGTTGTAGCAGTGTCTGCGTGGCTTAAAAAAGAGGTACTAAAAGCAAATGCAAATACAAGTGATAGTAAGAGCTTCATAAATATCCTTATTAAATAATGTGTTGCTTAATAATTGCACGGCTTTAGGTTTGAGTAAATGTTTATATTTTAGGCGCAAATGGAGAGGGTAAGTAATTAAAAGCTGCGCTTTTTACGCAAGCAAGCTTTGCGTTTACACACAAACCCAACGCACTTATCGTAATTCTGCTTGTTGATGTAAAGCGAATGCATATTAATATGACCCTGATAGCTGATAGCTGATAGCTGATAGCTGATAGCTGATAGCTGATAGCTGATAGCTGATAGCTGATAGCTGATAG
>NZ_JALNTP010000009.1:0-199486 GCF_023161805.1 Pseudoalteromonas sp. 1CM17D
TAGAAAATGTTTAGGATTTAAAACACCAAATGAAGTCTATAATGAATTAGGTGGTGCACTTCCAATTAGAATCTAGGATTGCGTTAAGTACAAAATTTAAGATGGGTGTCTTGTTTATTTGTTTTAGCAGCTGAAAACAGGCATGTAAAAGTATGGAGTCTTTATCCCGCCAATCATCATTTAATGATTCAATTTTTAACAGATTACTTGGTTGCATGATGGTAACTTCTGGCTGCTAACGCCGCGTTAAGTAGTGAGCGACGCCTACGACTAACCTAAACCATTACACCGTAAACACAAAACTCAATTTGAACCAAGAATGCCATGCGTTGCGAATCTGCCTTAAACGCTTTGTTATGCGTTCATTCCATGTGCAGGGCTGATTCTGGACATGATAACCATATCTATATACCGTCCACTTTTGAATGTACTCAAACGCTTAATGCCCTCAGTTTCAAAGCCTACCTTTTCATACAGAGCTTTGGCTGAAAGATTATCAGCATGAACCTCTAATTCAACACGAATTAAATTAAGCCAATTATCAGCTTGATTGATTGCTTCATGCATCAAGGCTTTTCCGACACCTTGTCCGTGACTTTCAGGATGAACAGCGATGGCAATAGAAGCAGTATGCTTATCCCGAACTTTATCCGTTAGGAATAGCGTCACGTGTCCAACCACTTTACCATTAACTTCTGCAACTAACGTGTATTGATTTGATGCTGAAAAGAGATTTGAAACTTGCGAAGAGCTCAAAAAAGGAAGTTGTGATGTATTTGCCATTACTTCCGTAAAGCTATAAATATTATGAAGATCTTTATGATCAAATTCTTCTAAGTGTCTAATTTTCAAGTTACATCCTTACTGTAAGATCTGCCGAACGCATAACTTTTAAATAAGGGGCGCAGGCTTGTGGGGCATAATGGCGAAGCCGCCCCGCATGAATGCGTCCCAGCGAACGAAGTGAGTGACTTAATTTTTTTGTTATGTGCCATTAACCGATTTAGCCACAACAAACCCACTGAAACCTATGGCCGACTCAATATACCAGCCACTGTAATTATTACTTTGAAGATAATTTACTGTAGTTTCAATATCATCTTTCCAAATATCGACGCCAAAATGTCGATTCCAATTTTGGACATTCTCTTTTTCATTTTCGAAGAGAGAGCTAATCGGGACATTTTCAATGTCTGTGATAATCGAATATGCAGTGTGGACGAAATGATAAATAGCTACTTCGGTGAAGGTGATTTCCGAAAAATCAGTTTCTTTGCCGGGGTAACCGAAGCCCAAATATAACTTTACAGTTTTGCCGTGGTCGCTTACTTCGTACTTTTGAAGATGATAATCGTGAAATCTCAACATTGCCTCTTTAGTTTCCCTGGCACATAACAATTTTGTCTACGACATTTGTCGTTTTATAAACCGACAAATGTCCATATATTACAACGCATTTATCTTAACCATCAAATAAACACCTGTAAACAATTAGTTAACTGAAAATTATTTTTAATCAGTGCGAAAATACACCGAAATGGTGGAGATCAGTAATATTGGACAAAACAACAAGCACTGTCTATATATACAGTTAAATTTTGCTAGAGATTCATATCATGAAATCACCTTTTTTAACTATGATAGCCGAACAAATGTATCTAAAGCATTATGCTAAAAGTACCATCAAAGCGTATTTATACTGGATAGCTTCGTTTATTCGTTTTAACTCTATGAGGCACCCAACAACGATGGGAGATAATGAGGTCGAACTTTTTTTAAATCATTTAGTCAACCAACAAAATGTTGCTCCTAATACTCAAACACAAGCCTTAAATGCGTTGAGCTTTTTATTTAAAGTATGGAAAATAAACTAAACAGCTACTCTAATTGAACAAGCAAAACGACCATAAAATGAGCCACCATTAGCCCTGCCTCTATATTACACACATAAAAAAGCCCCGCTTGGTTTTAAACAAACGAGGCTCCACACTAATTTTTTAATCAAGAATAAAAGCGCCGATACAGCGGGCGCTTTGCATCATTGAATTTTATTGATTAACTACACTTTTAAGTGGGTTAACTGGTTGTGCGTTGTCATCTAATAAGTTCATGTCAAAGTCGAACTCATCAACGCGAATCGCTTTTTCACGCTTTTTGTTGTAATCAATTAGTTGCGCATGTTCATCCGCAGTAATTACATTTGCCGCTAATGCGTTATCTAGCGTAATGGCAAAACGTGTACCTGGTTTAATTGTTTTAGCGCGCAGCGCTTTTTTAACTTTAGCCAGCTCAACAAGTGATGCCATTTTAGCTTTATAAGCTTGCTCGTTTATGTGATGACCGTCACCTTCTACAGGCTTAACTAAATGCGTAATTTGCGCTTTAAATGCGGTATCAAGCTGTGCTTGTTTTGCTAATTCACGAATTAAGTCGTCGCTAATTTTTGGCATTTTAGTTGAGTAGTTCATTGTTACAAAACGAATAAACTTACGAGTACCACTTGCAGGGAAGTTATCTAAAAACTTATGCAGTGCTTCTTCAGCGCTTTGCAGTGCAAAACGTGTCGCGTAGTGGAAGTACGGCGCTGCTTGCTCGCGCTCGCTGCTTGCTACTTTTTGCTCGTAATACTTAATTGATGCCATTGCCGCGTATAAAAAGCTCATTACATCGCCTAAACGTGCTGATAGCATTTCAGCCTGCTTTAATTTACCGCCAAGTACGAGTAACGAGAAGTCAGCATACACTGCTAATTTTGCAGATAGTTTATGCACGGCTTTTTCGTATTCACGTACTTCTGGTAATGCAGAGTTTGCACTTGCAGTAAATGGTAAAACACCTAAACGGAACGCACGTAAGCTATTTGCTGTGCTGTAACCAATTGTTTTACGCAAAATGCCGTTAAACTCTTTATCTGCACCTTTATCTTCACTATGGATTGATTCAACCATAGATTGTAAATAAGGGTGACAACGCATAACACCTTGACCAAAAATCATCAGGTTACGTGTAAGAATGTTCGCGCCTTCTACTGTAATTGCAATAGGCTGTGCTACGTAACCGCTTGCAAGGGTATTTTGTGGGCCATTTTGAATCGCTTTACCCGCTTGAATATCCATTGCAGAATCTAATACGTCGCGGCCAAGCTCGGTCATGTGGTATTTAGCTATTGCTGTAACAACCGATGGTTTTAAGCCCATGCCTAGGCCTTCAGTTGTCAGTACGCGCATTGCTTCTTGAAGGTATGTTTTACCTGCAATGTCTGCTAGTTTTTCTTGAATACCTTCAAATTGACCAATTGCTAAACCAAACTGCTCACGCACTGCTGCGTATTCAGATGCTGATTTAAATGCTACTTGCGAAGTACTTACACCTAGTGCAGGTAATGAAATACCACGCCCTGCGCCTAAACAGCTAACCAACATTTGCCAACCACGACCGATGTTTTTCTGGCCGCCAATAATAAAGTCCATTGGTACAAATACTTTGTTACCACGTGTAGTACCGTTATAAAAACGAATACCCATTGGGTCATGGCGGTTGCCAAGCTCTACACCTGGGTGATCTTTAGGAATAAGCGCACAGGTAATACCTAAGTTTTCTTTGCCGCCTAGTAAACCTTCTGGATCCACTACCTTAAATGCTAAACCAAGTACCGTAGCGATTGGTGCCAGTGTGATGTAACGCTTATCCCATGTGATCTCAAGGCCAAGTACTTCTTCGCCGTTGTACATGCCTTTGGTTACAGTACCAATATCTGGAATGCCACCTGCATCAGAGCCCGCCTCTGGGCTTGTTAATGCAAAACATGGAATGTCTCTGCCGTTTGCTAAACGTGGTAAGTAATGCGCTTGCTGCTCTTGTGTACCAAAGTGCAGTAATAATTCACCTGGGCCTAAAGAGTTAGGAACCATAACAGTTACCGCTACTGCAGAGCTTTTTGTCGCAATGGTTGCCACAATAGTCGAGTTTGCATAAGGGCTAAACTCTAAACCGCCAAACGATTTAGGAATGATAAGCGAGAAGAAACGCTCTTTTTTCAAAAATTCTAATATGTCATCTGGTAAGTGAATACCGTTTTGAATAACTGAATCGTCAATCATGCCTAGTAGCTCTTGTACTGGGCCATCTAAGAATGCTTGCTCGTCTGCACTTAGGGTAGCAGCCGGCACATCGCGTAGTGCGCTAAAATCTGGCTTACCTTGATAGATAGACCCTTCTAGCCACACATCACCCGCGTCTAGCGCTTCTTGTTCAGTGATTGAAATACTTGGTAATACTTTTTTTAATTTTGTACGTAAACTCATGATTGAACTCATCCGACCAGATAAATAATACCTACATTACGTCATAAAAATCAGTTTAGATCAATTACTCTATTCAATTAATTAACAGTTTTTTCAATTTATTTTCTTTACGGTGACGTAAACTGTTGAAACTAAAAGGCTTACACTTGTGCGCTGAAACACCTCTATTTGGCAACAATTAAGCCCCATACTCATAAAAAGCTATTTTTTAGGCATAAAAAAACGCAGCCACTTGGGCTGCGTTTTTAAAATAAGGTGGGCAACGTTAACTACTTATTTGCACAACGTGTTTGCCTGTAAAGCCACCCGCTATTTGGTTATTTAAGGCAGCACTGACTGAGTCAGCAGTAAAGTCTACCGCAGTGATTGCTGGTGTTTTAATATCGCCCGATAGCGCGCCTTCAAGCAATAAATTGCCCATAAAACTTAAGCGCTGCTGTGCACATAAACTATTGGCAAGCCACGCACCACCAATAGACACCACACTAATATTAGGCGCTCGGTGGTACATTAAATCCTGATCAAAATGAGGCAGCGAGTTTAAACACGCGATACGCCCGCAAAAACGCATTAATTCAATATTTCTAAGCGTTGATTCACCGCCCATGGTATCAATTACAGCATCAAACCCTTGTGGGCCAAGCTCGCGGCGAATTTTGTCGCGTAACTTTTTGTCGTTATAATCGAATACCACATCGGCACCTAGCTGCTTTACCAGCTTGTGATTACGCTTTGAAGCGGTGGTAAATACATCGGCACCGCGTTGTTTAGCATATTGAATGGCAAACTGCCCTACCGCACCAGAGCCACCTTCGATTAGGATTTGGTCGCCCTCCGTAATGGCAATTTTATCTAAGCTAATAAGGGCGGCCATACCAGCACACGGTAACGTAGCAGCCTTTGCAGGGCACAGCCCATCGGGCACAACCGATACAGCAAAGTTAGGCACCGTGGTGTATTCACTCAGTACCCCTTGCTCGCCAATATTGGCATGCCACATTACTCGTTCGCCAACCCCAGGAAACACACCTTTGTTAGCTTTAACTACCACACCAACGGCGTCTAGGCCTAAAATATGAGGGTATTGCCACTTACAAAAGCCCGTTTTAGCAAAATAGGCATCAGCAGGATTAAGGCCTACATACTCAAGCTTTACCAACAATTCGTTGTCGGCGCACTCGGGTATATCAACCTCAACATCTTGCAAGCGTATTTGCTCATCTGGTTGTGATAAAACAATAGCGCGCATTGTTTGTAAGGTGCTGCCTTGATGTGATAATTCAGTATTGCTCATTCAATTAACTCTACCTATTTTGTACTGCTCAGTGCATAGCTCCATTGGCCGTTAAATGCCTGATAAGCATTCACTTTAGCAAGCAATGTAGCAATAGTTGTGTCAACAGCGTTTTCTTGTGCCATTAAAACATCCTGGCGTGCATCTAACAACTCTAAGTACGGTATTTGGCCTTCTTCGTACATCGCCTGTGCTTGTAAAAATGCTTTATTTGCAAAGCCATAGCGCTGTTTAGCATAACGCTCTTGCTGTTGTTGATTGACCAACATTTGCAATGAAAGTTCACTTTGAGTCACCGCATTTAATACTATTTGCTGATAGTCGCTGTAGGCAGCTTCACTTAAAAACTGCTGTGCGTCGCGCTGGGCAAGGAGTGCGGGGTAACTTAATATTGACCATTGCAATTGGGGGGCTACTTGCCATTGCTGATCAGTATTTTTTAAGCCCGTGCTATCTATGCTTACTACGCCTGCAAAGGCTGATAAGCTAATATCAGGTAGTAAGGCTTTACTTGCCGCCACACTTAAGCTGTTGGCTTGGCTAAAATCATACAATGCACGGCTTATATCAGGGCGCAGGGCAATGGCGCTATTGGCATTTTTAAGCGCAACGCTAAAGCTTTGCTCAAGCAGGTTTTGCTCATTGTCTATCGCAATGTCTTGCGCAAGCTTACCTGTAAGCACAGCTAAAGTTGATAAGTCGCTGTATTTAGCATACTCAATAGCGGGCATTAGGGCTTCTTGCTGCCTAAGCTGTGCCATAGTACGGTTTAGGTCAAGCTCGTTGGCAACGCCTTCATCTACACGTGCTTGTAGTACCTCAATGCTTTGCTCTAATGCGTTAATTTGCATGGCTATAATGTGTTGTTTTTCAACATTACCTTGATAGCTTACAAACCCTTTAACAACAGACGATACCACTTCAATTTGCAGTGAACGTACTTGCTCTGCTTGGCTCATGGCCGATGCATTTGCAGCATCAACCAAAGCAGTAATACGGCCAAATAAATCTAACTGCCAATCAAGCGCTATGTTAGCACTCGATTGACGGTCAAACACACTCGGTGCATCGCTTCGTGCTGCGCCAATATTTACCCCGCCTTGGGGTAAATATTGCGCTTTTTGCTCACCAAGTCGGGCAAGGGTACTTTTGAGCGTTAATTGGCTGGTTTGCAAATTGTAGTTATTGGTAAGTGCGCTATTAACCAAAGCATTAAGCTGCTTTGACTCTAACTTGTGCCACCAATTTGTTTCATCTGCTGTGGCAACATTGCTGGCAATATTTGCTTGAGCTACAAAATCGTTAATAGCGTTTTGCTCGCTTTGTGTATCTATTTTGCTAGCGCAACCAGATAAAAAAGCAGCCACTAACACAGCACTTAACGTTAAGCGCGTTTTGATAGGTTTAGCGATTAAATTAGTCATGCGATAACCCCTTTGCTTTTTGCTGCTTTTTCACAACTAACATGTAAAACACAGGTGTAAATAATAAGCCAAACACCGTTACCCCTATCATGCCTGCAAATACCGCGTTACCCATTGCGTGGCGCATTTCCGCGCCTGCACCGGTTGCAAGCACCAAAGGTACAACCCCAGCTGTAAAGGCAATTGAGGTCATTAATATTGGGCGTAAACGCATACGACACGCCGCTAATATTGCCTCAAAGTGCGTTAACCCACCGCCATGTTGGTCGCGGGCAAATTCTACCATTAATATGGCGTTTTTAGAGGCGAGTGCCACCAGTACAATTAATGCAATTTGAGTAAATATATTATTGTCTGAGCCTACAAACCACACACCTAATAGTGCTGAGAAAATAGTCATCGGTACAATTAATATTATGGCCAGTGGCAAACGTAAACTTTCGTACTGCGCAGCAAGCACCATAAATACAAGCAACACAACTAATGGGAATACATAAACCATAGTGTTACCTGCAAGTACTTGTTGGTACGTTACTTCTGTCCACTCGTACTCAATACCTGTTGGCAGGTTGTCGGCTAATATTGTTTCAATAGCAGTTTGTGCCTGATCAGAGCTATAACCGGGGGCTGGGCTGCCGTTTAGTTCTGCACTTGGGTAACCGTTGTAATGCATTACACGGTCAGGTCCTATTGTTGGTGTAACTGTAAGTACCGAGCCAAGCGGCACCATATTTCCTGCACTGTTACGTACTTTTAGGTTAAGGATTTGCTCAGGATCAAGGCGAAAATCAGCATCAGCTTGCGCATTAACCTGATAAGTACGCCCAAACATATTAAAATCATTCACATACACAGAGCCTAGGTATATTTGCAATGCGTCAAATACTTCATCAAGAGGAATACCTTGAATAAGTGCTTGCTCGCGGTCTATATCAATATCCATTTGTGGTACTTGAATGCGAAAGCTTGAATATAGGCCCATTAACGCGGGGTCTTGCTGCGCCTTACCAATAATGGTTTGCAAACTATTAAATAGTGCATCAAAGCCTTTATTTGCTCTATCTTCAATTTGCAGCTTAAAGCCACCTGTTGTGCCTAAGCCTTGAATTGGCGGTGGCGGAAATACAGCTACAAACGCTTCATCAATAGCTGCAAAACGCTGATTTAACTGCGCGGCAATTGCCATCGCTGATTGACTAGGGTCGGTACGTTTATCAAAGCTCTCAAGTGGCGTAAATACAATGCCGCTATTTGGGCTGTTAGTAAAACCGTTTACCGATAAGCCTGGAAACGCCACGGTGTGTGCAACACCTGGTACTTCTAATGCTATTTTTTGCATTTGCGAGAGCACATCTTCGGTACGGTCTAAACTGGCTGCATCTGGCAGTTGCGCAATCGCAACTAAATATTGCTTATCCTGCTGTGGAATAAAGCCACCGGGTACGGTATCAAACAATTTAATTGTACCGCCCACCAGCGCAACATAGGCCACCATAACAATAAAGCTCATACGTATAAGCTTTTGTACCAGCTTTTCGTAGCCTTTAGCACCACGGTCAAACACGCGGTTAAACGGTTTAAATAACCACGCACCAAACAGTTTATTAAGTAAACGCGTGAATGCATCTGGTTTTGCATCGTGCGATTTTAATAATAATGCCGATAGCGCAGGCGATAGGGTTAAGGAGTTAAACGCCGAAATAACAGTCGAAATAGTAATTGTTAGTGCAAATTGCTTATAAAACTGACCCGATAAACCGGTAATAAATGCAGTAGGAATAAATACCGCACACAGCACTAACGCTATCGCAATAATTGGCCCGGTTACTTCGCTCATAGCAACACGTGTTGCCTCTAAAGGCGAAAGCCCTTGTTCTATATTTCGCTCTACGTTTTCAACAACAACTATCGCATCATCAACTACAATACCAATTGCCAGCACCAAGCCAAACAGCGAAAGTGTATTAATAGACACGCCTAGCCATTGCATTACAGCAAACGTACCAATTAACGAAATTGGCACCGCAATCAATGGAATAATAGACGCGCGCCACGTTTGTAAAAATACAATAACCACAATTACAACTAATACAATGGCTTCAAGTAGCGTTGCTATAACCGCATCTATTGAACCACGTACAAACACAGTGGGGTCGTAAACAATGTCGTACTCAACCCCTGCCGGAAAATCTTGTGATAAACGAGCCATGGTCTCGCGTACTTGATCAGAGAGCTCAATTGCATTTGAACCCGGGCGCTGAAACACTGGCATCGCAAGTGCTGGTTGGTTATCAAGCTCTGCACGAAGTGCATAGGTATCTTGGCCTAAATCAACACGGGCTACATCAGACAAACGCGTTAATTGCCCCTGTTCGCCCACTTTAATAATGACCTTTTCAAACTCTTCAACACTGTTTAAACGCCCTTTTACGTTTAACAAAATTTGAAATTGGCTGTCGTTAGAAATTGGCTGTGCACCTAAGCTACCCGCTGCAACTTGCTGATTTTGCGATCGCAAAGCAGCCACAACATCGGTGGCTGTAAGCTCACGCGCTGCTAATGCATCTGGGTTTAACCACACACGCATAGAGTACTTACCACCGCCAAATAAACGAATATCGCCTACACCCGGTAAACGGGCAATTTCATCTTTAATATGAATGTCGGCATAGTTAGATAAATACGCTGTGTCGTGGCTGTTTTCAGGCGAGTATAAATGCACCACCATGGTTAAATCGGGTGATGATTTTTCGGCTACTACACCTAAGCGCTGCACCTCTTCGGGCAAACGTGGTAATGCACTGTTTACACGGTTTTGTACTTGTACTTGTGCACGGTCTAGGTCGGTGCCTAATGCAAACGTTACCGTAAGTGTCATGCGGCCATCACTGGTACCTTGAGAAAACATATACAGCATGTTTTCGGTGCCGTTAATTTCTTGCTCAAGCGGCGTTGCCACAGTTTGCGCAATAACGGTTGGGTTAGCACCTGGGTAATTTGCTGTTACCACAACAGTAGGTGGCACAACTTCTGGGTATTCACTTACAGGAAGTTGAAACAGTGAAATACCACCAGCAATTAAAATAACCAACGACAGCATGGCTGCAAAAATTGGTCGCTGAATAAAAAAGTGTGAAAATTTCATCAATAAACCTTATTGCTTAGCCATTAGCTGCGCGTTGTCGTTTGACAGTGTAAAAGCCACGCCGCTTGCATCAATTGTCACTGTATTTGGCGAAATTGGCATACCTGGGCCTACACGTGCAGGGCCATTTACCGCAATAACATCGCCTTCGTTTAGGCCAGCAGTAACAGCGCGTAACGCACCATAGCGCTCTCCTACTTCTATTAATTTGTATTCAAGCACGTTGTTTTCGCCAACGGTTAACACAAAGCGATTTTTTAAATCGGTGCCAATAGCACGCTCAGGAATAATTACTTTTTCGCTCACTTCGTTTGCTGCCAATTTAACGCGAGCAAAAGAACCTGCACGTAATTGATTGTTATCTTGTTCAAATACCGCACGTACACGTAAAGTACCCGTTGCTGAATTAATTTGGTTATCAATAAAATTAATATAGCCTTGGTAGGCAAACACTTTTTGCCCTACTTTTTGCATAACAACAGTTTGGCGGCTTTGCGCGGTTACATCGTTAAAAGCGCTATTCCATGTACGCTCATCAACATCAAAGTAGGCATACATTGCTTTATTAGAAACAATTGACGTTAATACACTTTGGCCCGCTAATACGTTATTACCTTTGGTAATATTTGCGCGTGAGATAACACCATCAATCGGCGAAACCACTGATGTAAATTCTAAATCGAGCTTTGCAGAGGTAAGCTGTGCTTGCAGCGCTGCAAGTTGTGCTTCGCGCTGGCGAAGCGTTGAGGTACGCGCCTGTGCTTGTTCTGTTGAAATAGCTTTACGCTCTAATAAGCGCACTGCTCGTTTGTCTTCACTTTTGGCTTGTTCAAGTGCAGCTTCTGCGCTGTGTATTTGCGCTTCTAGGCTTGCTACAACCGCTGCAAAAGGGCGCTCGTCAAGTTGAAACAACACATCGCCTTGCTTAACAACATCACCTTCTTTAAATTCAATGCTATCAATCACCCCAGATACGCGCGGCATCAGCGCAACTTCTTGCGGCGATTCTAAACGCGTGGTGTAGGTGTGCCAGCTTTGTACTGGTTTAATTAAAACTTGTGCTACATCGATAGGTTGTAATTGTTGTTGCTGCGCATTTGGTGCGCTCTCATCGGCACAGCCCGCTAAGGATAGAGTTGCCGCAGCTAATGCAGCAGCAATTAAATGTTTATTCATGAAGACGCTCCTTTATTTATTTACCTGGCATGTTACGGACTATACTTGCGGACAAAAACCATAGATTTATAAATTCATTAATGCCAAAATGGCATCAATAGCATTTATTAGGTGATCATAATGGATACAACAAGCCGGCTTTTAATGCTGCTTGAAGTGGTAGAACAAGGCTCTTTTGCCAAAGCTGCAGAAATAAGAAACATAGACCGCTCTGTTATATCTAAACAAATCAGTCGATTAGAGGACGAGCTAGGTGTTAGGTTATTAAACCGCACCACCCGTTCGTTTTCGTTAACGGCCGCCGGTGCCGAAATGATTAAAAAAGCGTCAGAGCTAAGAGAGCTACTTGGTGAAACCGTACGTATGGCCGAAAACTACCACCTAGAGCCACGCGGTGTGCTAAAGGTTACCTCGTCAACATTAATTGGTCGGCGTTATTTACAACCTGTGCTAAACGACTTCCAAAAACGTTTTCCACAAGTAGAAGTAGAGCTACGTTTAGACGATAGGCTAGTTGATATTGTATCTGAAGGGTTTGATTTAGCATTTAGAATTGGTGAGCCTAAAGACTCCTCGTTAATTGCCCGTAAAATTGCCCGTAATAGGCTGCTTATTGTAGCCGCCCCTGAATTTATAAAAACCTATGGTATGCCACAAACCATAGAAGAGCTGGTGGAGTTACCCGCAGCGAGTTATGCAAGTAACGCTATGCGCGTAGAAACCATAGATTACTACGATAGTAAAGGTGAGCCGTGCGAGCTAAAAATAAAAAGCGTGTACAGAGCAAACGACGCTGAAGTACTGCTAATGAAAGCTATTTCAGGGACTACCTACTTTGTTGCGCCAGCATTTATTATCGATAAAGAAATTACACAAGGTCAATTGGTGCCCATTTTAACGGATGTTAAGTTAAAAGAGTTTAGCCATATGTATGCGGTGTACCCACACAGAGACTTACCGGTAAGAACACGTTTATTTTTTGATGCAGTGAGAGAATACCTAGGTAAAGACAAACCAATTTGGGAAAACAACATCCCAAATTTTGAGCAAATGTACTAGCCTCGTACTTAGGCTATTTGAGGCTTTTCAATCAGGTTGGCATTTGCTTGAAAGTACACTTTATTGCGGCCATATTCTTTTGCTTTATAGAGTTGTTTATCTGCTTTAATTACAAACTTTTCAAGGGTGTCGCCTTGGCCATACTTAACAACGCCAATACTGGCAGTTACATTTATTTTTAGCCCATCAATCTCAAATGCCGTATTGTTGAGTTTTTCTCTTATGGTTTCGGCCAATGCCAATGCATCACTTTGTGATCCGAAAGAATGTAGTAAAGCAAACTCTTCCCCGCCCACTCTAAATACATACCCTTTTGCCAATACAACCCGTAATAAGGTGGCGACTTCAATCAGCACTTTATCCCCTACTGCGTGGCCATGGGTGTCGTTAACCTGTTTAAAAAAGTCTAGGTCGAGTAAAAACAAATAAAGTTGCGACTTATCTTTAAGCTCTACTGCAAAGTAATGGTTCATTGATAAACGGTTTGCAGCCCCGGTAAGCGGGTCTAACAAGGCCAGATTTTTCAGCCGCTTAGACGATAGAGCGCGGCTGCCTTCAAAAACATGAGAAATAGCCCAAATACTGATATAAACAAATGTAAGATTTAAACTGAAATTAAGCGTAGTTAGAGGAAGTTGCGATGATTTTGTTAATAATATGGCCCCCTGGAGTACAAACAACAAAGCCGATAATACAATGCCATAGCGCTTACCTAACAGTAGGTAATACAACACAGGTAACGCAAACGACCACACATACAAACCATTTATTGGCTTTGCTAAATAATTACCTAATACAATAACAAAGGTGACAAATATGCACATAACAACAGATTGCCATACTTCGAGTGCGTGTGTGTTTAAGCGGTGGTAGGTGTAGGCACAAAATACAGTGAGCGCTATTTCTAAATAGCCTAATAACGCAAAGTTATTTAAAAAAATATTAAACGCAGCAAAAAACAATGAGACAAAACCAAAACACAAGCACATCCATTTCAGAACGTTTCTTCTTAATGATTTAGTACTACTAAGTGCTGCTATATCCATTCAAAAAACTTAAAATAATAAAAAATTTAGTGTAACGCTAAAATTAAATATAACAAGTAGATATAAGAAAACATTAACTTTACTCACTACAGAGGCACTAGCACCCAACCAAACAGCTTACTATAAGGATTAACCACCTAACATAGATAAGTTTGTAGTGACCCCGGTGTTACCTTGGTGCAATAAGTGCGTTGGTTTTTTTGTTTTTATATAACGCGCTAACTGATCAATTAATGCCTGATTAGTGTTATCACTCATGTATTCTCTAAGTGATATACCCTGCTCAGAAAACAAACATAAATGCAGTTTCCCCAGTGATGAAATTCTTAACCTGTTGCAGGTAGCACAAAAGTCATTACTGTAAGGCATTATTAACCCTATTTTGCCTAAATAATCAGGATGGAAAAACTCTTGCGCAGGCCCCGCCGTTACATCGCGTATAATGGGCTGCCAACCAGCGCGAAGCAACTGCTCTTTTATGGATTGCCCCGATATATGGTTAGCATCAAAAAATGCTTTATTGTCGTTTGTTTGCATTAACTCAATAAAGCGCATCGTTACGGGTCTGTGCTTTAAATAGGCTAAAAAAGGTTCAAGGGCACGACCATTGTACTGTTTCATTAGTACGCTATTTATTTTTACTGAATCTAAGCCGCTCTCTAGGGCCGTGTCTATGCCTTGCATAACCGTGGCAAACTTATCGTTGCCGGTAATGGTATTAAACATACGTGGGTCTAGGCTGTCGATGCTAACATTTATTGCATTGAGCCCTGCGTGTGCCCAATCTTTAACATGTTTATGCATTGAGTAACCATTTGTAGTGGCGGCTATTTTGGTAATACCTTGGGTGTCTTTTGCCGCACGAATTACATCTATAAAATCTTTTCTGAGGGTTGGCTCACCGCCAGTAATGCGTAACTTTGATATGCCATGATGAGCAAAGGCGTTTACTGTATTGCTAATTTCGTTAAGTGAAAGGAAGTCTCGGTCGTGATCGCATTGATAACCATCCGGTAAGCAATACACACACTTAAAATTACATACATCAGTAATGGATAAACGTAGATAACTAAATTTTCGCCCTGCTGGGTCGACTAGCATAAAAAAGCCTTTAACATTTTAATAATTCATCGCTAAGTTCAAAGCACGTAAAGCCTGTGCCTTACGCGCTTTGTTAGCACTTAACTAGGCCGTAAGACCTGCTTTAAGCTCATTGGGTTTCATGGGTAAATTACGTAACCGTACACTGACTGCATTAAATACCGCATTTCCAATAGCTGGTGCAACCCCAATTACTCCAGGCTCACCTAAGCCCATTGGAAACTCATCACTTTGTACAAACTCTATGTCCATATCGGGCACATCTTGCATTCTAAGTGGCAAGTAAGTGTTAAAGTTAGTGGCTGCTACTTGTCCGTTTTGGTAATTATTTGATTCATGTAACGCAAGGCTTGTACCCCACAATAACGAACCTTCAAGCTGGGCTAGTGCACCATCTGGGTGAACAATTAAACCTGCATCTACCACGGCGTAAAGCTTTTTAAGCGTAATTTTGCCATCGCTTTTATTTACGTGCACATGGGCTGCTGTGGCAATCCACGCTGGCATATTACGCTCTTGGCCTGAACTTACTGAAAAACCAATGCCTTCATTTTCACCCAGCTTAACATTTGCGACCTTCGCTGACACTTTTTTAAGTACCGCATTTAAGCGCAGCGCTCCGCCTACGCTTTCAGGGGCTTTACCTGCTTGTTTACCTTTGCCATCGAGCATTGATAAACGAAACTCAACCGGATCAATCCCTTGTTTGTGCGCTATTTCGTCGATAAAAGACTCTAAGCTCCATGCTATCCAGCCAGGACCTACCGAGCGAAGCCATCCTGGGGTAAATGTGCTTTGCGCTAATTCGTTATTAATTGCGCGGGCACGGTGGTTATCCATGCTGTACCAGTGATCGGCTCCAGAGGCTGAAAATGCATCAAACTTACCTTTGCCATCAACCCCTGGTGATAAAAAGCCAGGTGCCATTGCTTTTGTTGGCCAGCCTGCTGCAAAAGCATGTTCCATTGCACTAAGCTCGCCATTTTCATTAAACGAAGCAGTTAATTTAGCTGTAGAGGCAGAGCGTGATTGATCAAATAAGCTATCGTCGGCGCGCGTAAATACCAGTTTTACGGGTTTGCCAATCGCTTTCGCTGTTAATGCTGCAGGCACAGTCCAATCACCAAATAAACGACGCCCAAATCCACCGCCTAAATAATAAGGGCGAATAATAACGTTATTTTGTTCAACCTCTAACGCCTTGGCCAATGCAGGTAGTGTTAAAGACTGCCACTGATTACCGGTATGGATAATCCACTTGTCTTGTTTAAACTCTGCCACTGCGTTAAGCGGCTCTAATTGATAATGGCTTGCTGTTGCTGTGGTGTACAGTGACTCAAGAGACTGCGTTGCCTCAGCCTGCATTTTAGCGGTATCACCTTCATTAACAAATAAGGTGCCAGCGCTGCTATCGTTACATAATTTTTCGCCTAGGGATTGAATATCGGCCTCTGTAACATTAGCTGTTTGCCCTTTTTTATAGGTTACTTTTAGCGCATCTACCGCTTTAATAGCACTGGGGTAATTGTCAGCTAAAACCACCACCCAGCCTTGTACGGTATTACTCGGGTCGTTTAAAATCTCAAACCCTTTATAGCCTTTTATTGTTTTTGCAGCGCTATCGTCCACCTGTGTCACTTCGCTACCATAGCGTGTTGGTGGGATCACAGGGCGCGCATACACCATGCCTTCAAGCTCTACATCTATACCGTATACGGCAGTACCATTTGTTTTTGCCGGAATATCAAGCGCTTTAAAGTCTTGTTTTAAACCCGTTAAGTGGCGTTTATTGGCAGGCTTTAACGGCAGTTTTGCAACTTCTTCACTGCTAAAGGTACGGTTAAACTCACCATTTTTAACAATATCGGCATAACTGAGCGATTTATCGCCTGCAATTATGCGCCCTTTACTTGCGTGGCACTGCTCAGGCTTAACCCCCAGCATACTAGCTCCAGCGTCTATAAGGGCTATACGCCCCGCAGCGCCAGCTTGTGAAAGCGGCTTAAAGCTTTGAAATACAGACCACGAGCCACCTGTAACCATGTAGCCCCACTTTTCGTGAGTATCTACATACGTGATTGATACTTTATCCCAGTCGCACTCAAGCTCATCTGCCACAATACGCGCTAAGGCGGTGCCTACGTGCTGGCCCATTTCAGCTTTGGCAATACTAACGACTACTTCACCTTGCTGGTTCATAGTCCACCAAATTGTGGGTGAAAACGATTGTTGTGCAATCGACTCTTTGGCGCTAAGTTCACCTGAAAATAAAGCCGGAGCAAATGCCATAACCAGGCCAGCAGTTGCTGTACTAATCATAAAAGAGCGACGGTTTAAATCTACGGTTTCGGTATTTTTTTGAAATAGTTTTTTCATTGTCGGCTCCAGTTACACGTCTAGCTCTTTGGGGTTAAACATTTGTACTGCACTTTGCGATTCATCAGCTGCACGTTGTATAGCCGATTTAATACGCTTGTACGCCATACAGCGGCAGTAGTTGCCATTCATATGATTTACTATTTCTTGATCTGTTGGATTTGGGTTGTCTGCTAATAACGTAGCAGCTTGCATAATTTGCCCAGATTGACAGTAACCACACTGAGGTACTTGCTCATCGACCCACGCTTTTTGCAGCGGATGCTCATTATTGAGCCCTTCTATGGTGGTAATGTTTTTTCCTGCCACTGCGCCCACGGGTAATACACACGAGCGCGTTGCTTGCCCATCTAGATGCACTGTACATGCGCCGCACATAGCAATACCACAACCAAACTTAGTTCCTTTTAACCCTATTTCATCGCGAATAACCCACAGCAAAGGTGTATCTGCACTTGCTTGCGATTTAACCTCTTTGCCATTAACTGTAAACGTCACCATAGCTTGCCCCTTGATTAAGCCTAAATAAAATTAAAGTAACGCATGACCCATACACGTTACTTTTTATACCACCGTACGTTGAAACTATTACGCTTTGCATTGCAGCGCACATTTAAAATGCGCGCTGGCATAACTGTTAAAAATCTAATCTCGTTTTGAACGTTTAACCTAAAGTTTAGGCTATATTTTTTAGTTTATTCGCTTACAGTTAGGTTGTTGTTATTATTAATAAACTGCTTTAATTGCTGTTGAGTGTCGATATCTGTGCTTGCCTGCTTAAGTAAAATGGTATTAACGTCAACCTGTGTATCGCGCAGTAAATGTTGAGCGCCTTTATCGCAATTTAGCGCTGCGAGTGTTTTAAAATCACAGGCAGGAAATACAGCAGGTACGCCAAGGCGTTCGCCATAATTAGCACACCAGCGCGACGGGTTGCTGTTAAAATGAGTAATTAAAGTATTTATGTGTGTAGCACTAAGCTCAACCTGATCCGCCAGCATAAATAAAATCCCCTCTAATGAGTGCGCCTTACTTATAGTGTGTGTTGCCAGCGCAATGGATTTTCCTAAGCCTATTTGCCAGTATGGGTTATGCAGTATTTCAACATTTTTATAGCCACGTAACGCATCTTCAATTTGCGCATGCCAAGCACCGCTAATAACGTATATGGGTAATGTGTCATTACCTTGTAAGGTATCTACGGCGCGGCAAATCATTGGTTTATTACCTACATCGGCTATAAGCTTACAGCCGTTAAAGCGCGACGATTGCCCAGCGGCTAAAATAACCTTTGCTACGCGCACCTTAGTTGCCCCAATTACTTAACGATGTAGCATCTTTATTAGCAAATACCGCATGAATTTCGCTAATGAGCGACAAAGCTATGCTCTCTGGCGAGTCGCCTCCCAAATTAAGCCCAACAGGACCAAATACAGGCGCTACTACCTTATTTACCGTTGTATTTGCATGTTCAAACACTTGCGCTCGGCGATGTGTAGGCCCCAGTAATCCCATGTACTTTAGTTGGCTTTGCTCAAGTGCGGCTAACGCCTGTGAGTCAAGCTCTACACTGTGGGCCATTAAAACAGCGGCATCCACTTTGTGCTGTTCGCAAAATTGTTTAAGCTGCGTAGCTGGGCAACGCAAAATATTATCGGCCTGCTTAAAGTAGTCTCTTTTAGCATTTGCAGCTCGGCTATCCCATACACTTACCATCCACCCGAGTTGTTTAGCAAACGCGTATACCGGTATCGCATCAGCGCCACCGCCAACAATTAATAAATGTGCGCTGGGGTAAATAGCCACTTCTAAACGTTGGACTTTATCTTGCTCTATAAGCGTTGCTTTGCGGTTTAAAGATAAGTTGTGCTGCTGCGCCACGGTTTTAAAAACGCCAGACCCCTTTGCCACCAAAGGTTTAATTTGCTGTGTATAGTGCCCCGATTGCTTATTTTTAAGCGCATTAAACATGCTATCTAGTTGTAAGTATTCGTTTTTACTATTAACGCTTTGCAAAATAATATGCACCACACCACCACAGCCAATTCCTAGCTGAAATGTTAAGTCGTCTTCATCGGTTGCATCGTAGGTAATAGTTTTAGAATGTAATGAGGTCATAACCTGTTTAGCGTAGCGCTGAATATCAGCCTCTAAACAGCCACCCGAAAGCATGCCTAAGCGCTGGCCAAGGCTCGAAATAAGCATCATCGCGCCCAATTTTCGATAGCTAGACCCTTCAATTTGGTACAAGGTTGCGAGCACCCATTGTTGTTCATCACGAAGCGGATACCACGTATTGAGCATTCCTTTTAAATCAGTAACCATAAACTGCAGCCATTACAAACCTTAATATGCGCGCGTTTTAATTATCACCATGGTGTCGCTTTGCTTCATTTGTTAGATATAACGAGGATAATCAAGCAACAAATAAGTGAGAAGCGTACGTGATATATTTTAAAATCGATCAGATAGGACGTTATTAAATATGAAATATTATCTTAGCATTTATCGAGGGCGAGGTGACCTGTGTGGATTGAAATTTTTCACTCTAGGTGCAATTAAATCGCCTTCAAAGGCTTTGCCCTGACTAAAAACCAAACGCCCTGCTGTAAATTCATCCACCGCAGTACGCCACGCCCTAACTTCCTTAATAAGCGTATAATTTATAAAAAGTTACACATGCTTAATTAGCAAACAATACGTTAGCTTTTTGCCTAATGTGAGCCTTGGCTTAAATAAGCATTAATCTTCAATTAAATCGGTGAGCGTATTAATCAGCTCATCAAACTCATCATTTACACTCTCGCGTTGCTGCTCACTCAATGTGGTATTTAGCTCAATAAGTAGGTTTACATAGAGCGCTAAGTTTGCATCATTACTGGCTAATAGTTCTTCGCTCATATACGCTTCTCGCTGTGTAATTACATAGCTTAATTGTTTTACAAATTCAGCCTCACTGAGCGCTTTATTTAAAAGTACTTGCTGCGCTGCATTTAAACGCGTTTGCTTGTACTGATGCCAAAGCAATGAAGAGTCATAATGAGCATTGTTAGCTTGGGTAATAAGCTGCGTTTGCACAGGGGTTAACTTTCCTAGCCATTGCTTGTAGTAATCAAGCTGTCTTTCTAGGCGTTCGCTTTTGCGCTCCTGCGCTGTTAATTCAGTAAACTCTTCGTATTCTTCGTATTCTTCGTTAATTTGCGTTTGGATATTAGCAATAAGCTCTTCGCGCTGCGCATAAGAAAGCGTAAGCCCTAACTGCGCGAGCGGTATATGCGCGTGTTCAAGAATGTTTTGAAAATGAGCTCTGGCCAATACCACTTGCGACTTTAATTGCTGATAGTCTAACTGCTGATTAAATAACCCTTTTAGATTTAGTATATCTTGCTTGTAGGCGGGTAATTGCGTGGTGCGGTGCCACTGCTGGGTTGTGTTAATAATACTTTTGAGTTGCTTGTTTTGCTGCTTATTTAGGTCAATGTAGTCATCTACCCAAAACGATGAAAGCCACGTTAAGTTATTATAAGTAAACGAAGCCGAACAACTACACAAAAAGAGCAGACTGAGCGCGATGGCTACGCGCGAAACTTTTATATTTTTTATTTTAAACATGAAATCCTCAACTAACGCTTTCTCTCAAACTCTCACATAAATACGTAAAGATGTTAATTTATTTTAATTGATAATAATTATTATTTACTGTTGACACGCCGTCAAATCTAAATAATAATTAATCGCATAAACAAAGTGTAACGACCTCAGTGCCCAAGGAAGAAATACAGCATGGATGCTGACATTTTGTTTTAAGCGCATGACTGCTTAATGGCTATTATTTACTCGACCCAAGTAATAGCATAAAAGTTCATCTCTACTTGCTACATTGCTCATATTAGTGACGGTTAATATGACATTAAAAGCGCAGGCCTTGGCTTGCGCTTTTTTACTGCTTTAAATTTTCTGTAATATCTGTATCTTACGCTTATAAACAACGCATTATTAGCAATATAATTGCTTATTTAAGCTATAATTACCACAACAGCTTGGCTAAGTGTTAAACGAGCATATAATCACCAAAGCGTTAGTATTTCACTTAACCCCAAGCACTTGCACCATTTTATACGTGGCTATTAAATAGTAAGTACAAAGTGTTGCAATAAAACAGGTTTTTATACATACACATTGCAACTATTACCTATTGGAGACATGGCTATGTCACAGTTTAATTTAAAAGCATTAATACTCACTGGCGTTTTGCTTTCAAGCCCATTTGCACATGCAACTCTTGAAGACGGTATAAGAGCTGCCAACGAAGGCGAGTTTGCGACGGCACTAAAAGAATTTGAATATTTAGCTGATAAAGGCTTTGCCCCTGGTATTTACGAACTAGGTAAACTTTACGAGGGCGGCTATGGTGTTACACGCGACTACTTTAAAGCGGCAGAGCTTTATAAAGAAGGCGTTAAAAAAAATCACGCTGACTCAATGTTTGCGCTAGCGGTTTTATACGATGAAGGCAAAGGCGTAAAGCTTGATAAGCAAATGGCGGTTACGTTATTTGAAAAAGCAGCGAAAAAAAACCTCCCCGCCGCACAATTTAATTTAGGTGTTATGTATGCAAATGGCGAGGGCGTAACGCGCGATTATAAACAAGCCAGAACGTGGTACGAAAAAGCCGCTGCTAATAACTACTCACTGGCGCAATTTAATCTGGCGCTCATGTATTTTGAAGGCCTAGGCATGCCAAAAGACTTAGAGAAGTCGTATGTGTGGAACACCATTGCAGAATACAACGGCAACATGCAAGCAAGCCATAGCCGTAAGCTAGATGAGCGTAAAATGCTACCCAAAGAAATAGAAGAAGCAAAAGAAAAAGCCGACAAAATCTACGAAAAAATACTCGCAGGCACGTACGCCGGTGAAGGTCGCTTATTTTAATTTGCGCCTAGCTAAACCTGAGCGTTACACAAGGGCAAATGCATCTCGCATTAGCCCTTTTTTATACCCATTTACTTAATATATAAAAATTTAAGCAACTTAATAATAAGGTTGCTCTGTTTGAGTAAAAGCGCGGTACGCGGGTTAAACGTGCTAGACACCAAGGTGTTTTTTGCATGACTAAAGGTTAAAAACCCTTCTTTACCATGATAATGCCCCATTCCTGAATGCCCAACCCCACCAAATGGCACATCGTCTGCTGTCACCTGCACTAAGGCATCGTTTACAGCAACTGTACCACTTAATGTTTGTTCCATGATGTAATCTTGAGCGTGCTTATCTTGGCCTAAAATATATAGCGCTAAAGGGTGATTATGCGCTTTTATGTAGCTAATTGCCTCATCGAGCTTTTCGTAGGTTTTAATAGGCAAAATGGGGCCAAATAACTCATCTTGCATTAACGTCATATCATCGCTAGGCGCGGTAACAATATGCAAACCCATTCTATGCTTTTGTTTGTCTTGCTGGTTTTGATCTAGCGGCTTAATTACTTGCGCACCTAACTGCTGTGCTTGTGTTAAATACCCTTCTAAACGAGTGTAATGCGCATCGCTAATAATTGACGTTAAGTTTTTGCCTTCAACCCCGTCTTTAAAGTGCTTTTTATAAAGCTCGCACAATTGCTGCACCAGCTGATGCTCAAGGGCCTTAGGCACAAATACATAATCTGGGGCTACACAAATTTGCCCCGCATTAGCCATTTTACCAAACAATAATGTTTGCGCTGCTTTTTTAATATTAGCTTGCTCAGTAATGATCACCGGCGACTTACCACCAAGCTCCAAGGTAACAGGAGTTAAATTTTCGCTGGCCGCTTTCATAACCAGCTTGCCCACTGACGTTGAGCCAGTAAACAGCAGATGTGCAAATGGCAGTGCAGAAAACTCACTCGCTACATCGCTTGCCCCTAACACCACTTTACAGTGCGCTTGTAGCTCGTCTGCAAATATTTTTTCGATGACTGCATTAGTATGCGGGGTAAATTCGCTGAGCTTAAGCATAACTCTATTACCTGCAGCAATGGCGGTAATAACAGGCACTAATGCCAATTGTATGGGGTAATTCCATGGTGCAATCACACCAACTACACCAAGTGGCTGGTAAGTCACACTCACTTTTGATGGCCACAAACTTAAGCTAGTTGAGCGCTTACTGGGTTTTGCCCATTTTGGCAATTTTTTAATAATGTGCGCTAAGCCCTGAACCGTTGGCAGAATATCGCCAAGTAACGTATCGAACGCGGTTCTGTAGCCAAAGTCTTTTGATGCTGCATCGATAAGCGCTTGTTCATTACTAACAATGCGTTTGTGCAACGTTTTTAATAATACGATACGCTTATCTATCGGGAGGTACGACTGGGCTAAAAAGCTATTTTGCAGCTCATTAAACGTATCGCTGAGTGACGGTGTGTGTGTGCTATCAGTATCCAAAGGTGCTACTCGTGTATCATTTTGCTACGACTATAACGCCGTTCTGATTTTCGAGCAATAACACTAACTATCTAAAAATTACCGCTTTTGTAGGAACAAATAGCCACAATTAACCACTACTCGCTCAATAATTTAGCCCTTAAATTACTTTTATTTAGCTCGTTAGCGGCTCACAAGGCAGCGTAATAATAAATTTAGCACCGCCTTGCTCGCGGTTCTGTGCGCTTAGCGTGCCATTAAGCGCGCTAATAATTTGCTTAGAAATACACAAGCCAAGCCCTAGCCCATCAACCGATTTAGTACTGTAAAAAGGCTCAAAAATAGTGTCTATATCGTGCACTTCTATACCCGGACCGGTATCTTCAATACATAGTTGCACACTATTATTTAGATAATTGGCACTGATACTCAGCTCGCGAGTAATACACCCTTGCATTGCTTGGCTGGCATTCGATATTAAGTTAACTAACACTTCTTCAAGGGCCGCTTTATCTGCTAACACGTTTAATTGGCTGTCAATTTTAGGCGGTAAAACACTTATATTGTCCTGCTTTAGCTGGTTTTTATTAATCTCAAGTGCCTTGACTACTGATTCACTTAATGGCACTTCGCTAATAATCGTTTTTGCAGAATCAGAAAAATAATTTAGCTGTGCAACTATCTTATGCACTCTTGCTACTAAGGCTTCAACAAACTGTAAATTTTCGTTTAGGGCTTCAAACTTTCCTTTAGCTAGCAAGCGTTTAGCACTGGCTAAGTAAGTATTAATGGTATTAAGCGGGTGATTAATTTCGTGGTTAAAGCCCATGCTAAGCTGGCCAATTGTTGCAAGCTTAGTTGATTGTACAAGCGCATCTTGCTGTGCTTTAAAAGCATTAGTACGTGCACTAATTTCCTGACTGACACTGTGATGGGAATAAACCAGCTTTTTAACGCCAACAAAGCGCCTTAAAACAACATACCCTAGGGCAATAATAAGCGCATAAATTACCACAAAGCCAAATAACGCCGGTAATTGGGCAATATTAGCATTAGATACATTTACTAATACGGTAACCGATGCGTTCAAAAAGCGTAATTTTTGCTCTACCGATAAATAGTTATGCTCATCAATTGTGCTAAACAGTAACCTTTGTGATGTGTAATTTGAATGGGCAATCAGCTTAGGTTGATAATCTAAATACGCACGACGCTGAGCGATGTCTCGACGATGAGTAATATCGAGTGTAGAAAACGTATTCAGGCGCCAATTTTCCATATCTGAAATAGCAATCACGCTATCTTCTAGCTGCACATAAAAGTGGCTGCCCTTGGCGGTATTTAAAAGCTCACGGTCACTTTCAAATTTGTTCACATTGACTTTTAAAACAACAACCCCTACCGCTTGATTATTGTTATAAATGGCTTGTGAAAAATAGATGCCACGCTCTTTTGTACGCATACCTACGGCAAAATACGCTACTTTCTCCCCTGCAAATGCGCGCTTAAAATACGGTCTAAACGACAGATCGCTGCCTAAAAAGTTATGATCGGCCTGCCAGTTACTGCTTGCAATCACAGCGCCTTGTTCATCAAGAATATAAATATCTGAGGCACCACTGGCTTGTTGTATATCAGCTAAGTAGTTATTAATCTTTTTTTCGTTATTTTGCGCCGCACCTAAAAAATCAATAACCTCATTGTTATAGGTAAGAAGCTGAGGAATTTTTGAAAAACGCGCAAGCTCAGCATCAATATAATGCTTTAACTGAGTTGCTTGCTGGGCTGCTTTTTGCTCGGCCTGATTATAATAATGAGTTCGGCCATAGCAAAACACGACCGACAATAGCACTATCAGTACAACAAAAGATAAAAGAAGTTTTTTAGAAAAGGAGAACATGCCCTAGCTCACAACAAAATAGCTATAAAATTTAAGGGCGCTAGTTTAACGGGTTATGGGCGCTAACAACAGAAACTTTGTGTTAACAAATACAATAAATCTTAATTTATTTATAAACTGCTGCAAGTCTGTACTGACTCGCAACAGTAAACATCATTAGCGGTACTAAAATTACGAGTTAGTGGCTAATTGAGGCTTATTTTTAGCGTACTTGTATAAGCCGATCAGTGAAGCTGCAATCCAGAAAATCTCAATTACAAAGCTTGCAAGGTTAAAGTTGTAACACAAACTGATTAACAGCAAAATTGCCCCTGTTAAATTCATTATGTTGTACAATAACCCCGTAGGGGATGCTTTATTAAGTTGTAATAAAAAGAATGCACCAACAACTAAGAAAGTACCCGCCATACCTACAATATCAAATAACAGTGCTATCACACGTTTATCCTTTGCTTAAAAAACCCAACTAACTGGCCCTATCCTTGGGGAGGGTGTTTTTCAATCATTGAAACAGCAAAACCGGGCGAGTATATCAGGCTTGTTTATTGGTACAAGGTCAATTGTCCGCCTTACTAAGCAGAAAATCTAAGCTTTTGTAGTTATTACATTTTTAAACGTATTGGGTTATTTAAAGGTAACTTTACCGCCAATTATTTTATAAGCTGGCGTACCGCGTATGATTGCTGGGCGCGCAAATGGGCGCTCGCATTGGGGACAAATACACGGTGTAGTTGTGTAATCTTGGGTTATTCGCTCTATAAAACACTTTACTAAAGCGCCTTTGCCACCTTTTCTATATTTAAACAGCGCCGCTTTGCAAGCAGAGCAAAAAATATCGACTGTTTTAGTCGGCCCTTTTTTATTTGGCTTAGCCATACACTCCTTAACATACCTACGTAGATACAAAGCAGGCATTTTAGCAGTTAATAAATAAAAACGTTACAGAAGCTAGCCTAATAAGCGGTGGAGAAAACGCAGGGGATTAAATAATAGGTACGATATAAAACGCCATAAAAGCGTTTCGCTAATCTCTAAAAAACAAACGGTTTAATTGCGCTGATAACACATTCATATTAAATGGTTTAATAATAAACCCCGACACTTTTGCTTTGATAACTTGTTTTACTGTATCAGCGTTATCTTCGCACGTGACCATAATAACAGGTAAATCGACTAAGGCTTGGTCGTGGCGTATATTATCAAGCAAGTTTACACCGTCTACTTTAGGCATGTGTAGGTCGGTTATTACTAAATCAAACTTTTGCTGACGCAGTATTTTTAACGCCTGTTGGCCGTCAGTTGCCTCTACAACATTTTTGTAATCAAGCTGCCTTAGCATGTTAATTAATACGTGGCGCATAAGTGGCATATCATCAACGACTAATATTTTCATATTTATCTTTATTGTATTTTAGCGCTTAAAGGTGGCGCCTTATTTAGCGTATTTAGGGCCATACACCTATAATAAAACCCATTAATGTAAATTGTAATGTGTAATACCCTGCATTAATTATAAATAACTTGATTGGCCGCTGCTCATAAATGTAACTGAGCCCCAGCGAGCTACCTACCCAAAACAAACCGATGGCAAAACCTGTAAAGGCGCCCTCTCCCATTCCGGCCTCTTTACCTAAAAATAATGAAAGCACCACCGCCGACAAAAGTGCAAGTACCATACTGCCGCCAAAAATTAACGCCGGTTTTGCTGTTTGTAAATCAAGCTCCGTAAGGCCTGTACACTCTAACCAGGCATTTTTAAAAAAAGCGTTTGAATACCAAATACCGCCAAGCATAAAAGAGGAAAGCGCCGCCACAAGCACGGCAAAAAAATTAACATCAGTAAAATTCATACATACTGCCATAATGCATAGTGTACAAGGGTATTTTGACTGTAGTTAAAAATACCCTAAGCAGCAAATTATCGCCTTTAAAATTTGCGGTTTAGGGCGTGTTGGTTTTTGTGGAGGTTTTTAAAAATCGCCATAGGTGGCACGCGTTTGTGCCTTTAAATCGGTTGGCGAAAGCGCTACCTCAAGCCCTCGCTTACCTGCACTTACATACACTGTTTTAAAGGCCATAGCGCTTGAATGAATAAAAGTGGTTAGGCGCTTTTTTTGCCCAAGCGGGCTAACCCCTCCCAAGATATACCCTGTAGCGGCTTGTACCTTTGGCGCGCTTGCCATTGCGACCTTTTTAGCGTGACTCAGTTTGGCCAATTGCTTTAAATTTACTTGCTGGGATACCGGTGTAATGGCAACAATTAACTGCCCTTCATTGGTTTCAAGCACGAGGGTTTTAAATACCTGCTCACTGTTAAGGTTTAATTTTTCAACGGCTTCTTGGCCATAACGCGTTGTATTAGCATCGTGTTGATAACTGAGTACATCGTGAGGCACATTTTGTTTTTTCAGTAATTCTATTGCCGGGGTCATACAATTTAGCCACATCATTTTAAGCGCATTATTAATCTACAATAAGGGTTAATCATTTTGAAGAGTAACTTAATAGCAGATACGTAAAAAGCCTTTTATTGACGAGGGTATAGGTACAAAGGGTAAAGCAATGTGGGTCAATTGCCTAAGGCAACAAAATAGCTCAGTGAATTAATCGATTGAGTATACGCACTTTATAATATTGCTAAGTCGTGCCCAGTAAAATGGTTAAATCACATGAATTTGAGCCAAAAAAAACGGTGCATCAAGCACCGTTTTTTTTAGTTTTTACGATAACTAATTACTTAGTTAAATCGTCAAAAAACTTTTTAACGCCGTCAAAAAAGCCTTGCTCTTTAGGACGGTTTTTTGAGCTATCTTTGCCCATGCTCTCGTCTAACTCTTTAAGTAACTCGCGTTGACGCTCGTTTAAGTTAACTGGCGTTTCAATCACTACTTTACAAATTAAGTCACCTTGAGCACCACTACGAACCGATTTAACACCTTTGCCACGCATACGGAACATTTTGCCCGTTTGTGTTTCAGACGGTATTTTAAGTTTTGCACGGCCATCAAGCGTAGGCACTTCAATTTCGCCACCTAAACCTGCGGTAGTAAAGCTAATTGGCACTTCGCAGTACAAGTTATTCGCATCGCGTACAAAAATTGGGTGTTCGCGTACAGATACTTGCACGTATAAGTCGCCAGCTGGCGCTCCGTGCATACCCGCTTCGCCTTCACCGGTTAAACGAATACGATCGCCTGTATCAACGCCTGCTGGAATTTTAACTGACAACGTTTTCGTTTTCTCAACACGCCCTTGTCCGTGACACTTATCACATGGGTCTGAAATAATCTGACCTTGTCCCTGACACGTAGGACACGTTTGTTGAACAGCAAAGAAACCTTGGCGCATCTGCACTTGGCCAGCACCATGACACGTAGTACATGTTTTAGGCTTAGAGCCCGCTTTTGCACCACTGCCATCACATGGCTTACAGCTAACCCACGTAGGTACTTTTATTTCTACTTCTTTACCACGAACCGCTTCTTCTAAGCTTAGGTCCATGTTGTAACGTAAATCTGATCCACGTTGTTGACGCGATTGACGACGGCCACCACCGCCACCAAAAATGTCACCGAACACATCACCAAAAATATCACCAAAATCGCCTTGACCACCACCGCCAAAGCCACCGTGACCGCCGCCACCGCCTTGTTCAAAGGCAGCATGGCCGTATTGGTCATACATTTGACGTTTTTGATCGTCGGTTAAAATCTCGTAAGCTTCTTTTACTTCTTTAAATTTAGTTTCGAGATCTTTATCACCGGCGGTACGATCTGGGTGATATTTCATCGCTAAGCGTTTATACGCTTTTTTTATGTCTCTCTCGCTTGCATCTTTGCTTACGCCGAGAACTTCGTAATAATCGCGTTTTGACATATCTATCACACTACTCTTTTCTATTTGCAGCTAGGCTGCGGGATAAACCGATAAATCACATCGATTTATCATGAAAATTTTAAACCTTAAATACATACAAAAGGCGCGACAAGCTGTAGCCTGCGCGCCTCAAAAGTTCATCCTACCCTAAAAACTTGAGCAAATCATGTTGTTTAGGCTAGTTAGAAGCTTAGCTGACAATTACTTGTCGTCTTTTACTTCTTCAAACTCAGCATCAACTACATCGTCGTCTTGCTTAGCAGACTGTTGTGGTTGCTCGCCTGCATCTGCGCCACCTTGTTGCGCTTTAGCTTGAGCGATTTCCATTAGCTTTTGAGACTTTTCAGCAAGTGCTTGCGTTTTAGCTTCAATTTCTGCTTTGTCATCGCTCTTAATAGCTGCTTCAAGGTCAACAACAGCTGCTTCAATTGCATCTTTGTCTTCACTTGGTAGTGCATCGCCAGCTTCTTCAATTTGCTTGCGAGTACCGTGTACCATTGCATCAGCTTGGTTACGAGTTGCTACTAGCTCTTCAAACTTTTTATCTTCTTCAGCGTTAGCTTCTGCATCACGAACCATTTTTTCTACTTCTTCATCGCTTAAGCCTGAAGACGCTTGAATCGTGATTTTTTGCTCTTTACCTGTATCTTTATCTTTCGCTGATACATGTAAGATACCATCCGCATCTACATCGAAAGTTACTTCGATTTGTGGAGTACCACGTTGTGCTGGACGAATACCTTCTAAGTTAAATTGACCTAGAGATTTGTTGTCGCTAGCACGCTTACGCTCACCTTGTAGTACGTGAATCGTAACGGCAGATTGGTTATCTTCTGCTGTAGAGAACGTTTGCGACTTCTTAGTAGGAATCGTTGTATTTTTCTCAATTAGCGCGGTCATTACTGAGCCCATTGTCTCAATACCTAGCGATAATGGAGACACGTCTAGTAATAGTACGTCTTTAACGTCACCTGCTAATACACCACCTTGAATTGCCGCGCCTACTGCTACAGCTTCATCAGGGTTGACATCTTTACGTGGCTCTTTACCAAAGAACTCAGCAACTGTTTTTTGTACTAGTGGCATACGTGTTTGACCACCTACTAAAATGATATCGTTAATATCATTTACAGATAAATCAGCATCCGCTAGAGCACGTTTAAGTGGCTCAATTGACTTAGTTACTAAGTCTTCAACTAATGACTCAAGTTTAGCACGCGTTAGTTTAACGTTCATGTGCTTAGGACCTGATGCATCGGCAGTCACGTACGGAAGGTTAACTTCTGTAGATTGTGCAGATGATAGTTCGATTTTCGCTTTTTCAGCCGCTTCTTTAACACGTTGCATAGCAAGCGGATCGTTTTGTAAATCGATACCTTGGTCTTTCTTGAACTCAGCTACTAAGTAGTTGATTACGCGGTTATCGAAATCTTCACCACCTAAGTGAGTGTCACCGTTTGTAGCAAGTACTTCAAATGTGTGCTCGCCTTCAACTTCATCAATTTCAATGATTGATAAATCGAAAGTACCACCACCTAAATCGTATACTGCAACAACGTTTTCACCTTTGTTTTTGTCCATGCCGTAAGCAAGGGCAGCAGCTGTTGGCTCATTGATGATACGTTTAACTTCAAGACCCGCAATACGACCAGCATCTTTTGTTGCTTGGCGTTGTGAATCGTTAAAGTATGCAGGTACTGTGATTACAGCTTCAGTTACTTCTTCACCTAAGAAGTCTTCTGCTGTTTTCTTCATTTTTTTAAGTACTTCTGCAGAAATTTGTGGTGCAGCGCGTTTTTCACCGCCCGCTTCAACCCATGCATCGCCGTTATCAGCTTTGATGATTTTGAACGGCATAATACCGATATCGCGTTGTACTTCTTCGTCTTCAAAACGACGACCAATTAAACGCTTAATTGCAAATAACGTGTTAGTTGGGTTAGTAACCGCTTGACGCTTAGCAGGTTGACCTACTAGCGTCTCACCGTCTTGCGTGTAAGCAATAATAGACGGGGTTGTGCGATCGCCTTCCGCATTTTCAATAACACGTGCTTTATCACCATCAAGTACTGCAACACAAGAGTTTGTAGTACCTAAATCGATTCCAATAATTTTACCCATGAATCTTCTCCAACTTCAAATTCGTTAATACGTTCGATGACTAGTAAATAGGGATGCCACAAAGTTAATTCAACTGTAAAAATGAAAAAAAATTCATTTTTTGTAATTTATTTAACAAAAAACCTTAATAAAAGTAGGGTTTGATGTTTTTTACGCCAAATACACCTATTCAACACAACTAGTCTGACCAGTTGTTATGTGCTATATATGTCTGATAATGATAATTTCAAGGATATTAACGATGCATTTTGATGACTTATTAAAACAAGCCTCTGCTATTTCAAACTCTTCTTCCGCTTCGCTTGCCAATAACAGCAATACAATGGAGTTTCCTGCTAATTGGTGCCAAGGTAGAACCGCTTTTGGTGGCCTTTCTGCTGCACTACTTTATCAAGCAATCAGAAAACACATTGACCCAAGTAGACGATTACTGTCTTTAAGCACTAATTTTGTTGGGCCGCTGCTTGCCGACACGCCTTTTTCATTGTCAGTTGAAATTTTACGCCAAGGTAAAAGCAGTACTCAGGTATTAGCTAAAGTGATTCAGAGTGAACAAGTGTGCGTTATTGTCCAAGCGTGTTTTGCTATTGATAGGCAATCGGGTGTTAATGTACCGGTTAGTAAAGAAATGGGATTAAAGCCTGTGGATGCACGTCATACATTGCCGTTTATTGAAGGGCAAATGCCTGAGTTTTTTCAGCATGTTGATTTATGTCCGCAACAAGGCGCTATGCCTTTTAGCGCTGCAGAGACCTCGCATTTAGGCGGCTGGATGCGCTTTAAACATACCCCAGAGGCAATTACCGAAGCACATATAATAGCCCTTACCGATGCATGGCCTCCTACATTATTACAAATGTTTAAACAGCCGGCTCCAGCAAGTAGCATGTCGTGGTATTTAGAATTTGTGCAAGAGCCAACGCTTACACCCGGTGAATGGTTAGGCTTTGAAGCAATTACACATCATGCTAAAGGGGGTTATGGCTTAGAAGATGGCTGTATTTGGTCGCAATCGGGGGAGCTAATTGCTTTGACACGTCAAACCGTTGCTTTGTTTGATTAAGTACCGCTTAGCTTACTAATGAGCTTAGTGGTAACCACTCATTATTTGTTGATATTTTCCCTTTGCTTTTATAGTTAGCAGGCCTTTATCAAATGTTTTTTGCAGCACTGCGTTGTTAAAATAAGCAGGGCGTGGGGCTTTTGGAAAAATTGGGTGAATATTAACGGGTAATGAGTGCGTATAGTCATTGTTATAGTAATGAAATATGCGCTCATCGAGGATAATTACATCCACCCAGTCTTTCATTAGCCTATCGACTTGCGCACGCTGATTGACTACTTCTTCATAACTTGCAAACTGAGCAACCCCTTTTGCAAATGGGGGCGGTAAATAAGCTGTCGCATGTTGAAATCCTAATACACTTTTATTGTTTAGCTCTTTTATAGTCTCAATAGTAAAGTTGCGCTTTTTAAGTGATACCGCCACATTTTTATAACTCAATACTGGCTGACTAGGGTAAATACCTGCGCCGCGCTTTCCTGCGTAATTAAGCAGTATATCCACATTACCGCTATGTAGTTGCTGCTCGGCGCGCTTGTTAGACATGTAAATAACCACAATATTATCTAAGCCTTGCTCAATAAGTGCCGCTTTAATTATATTAAGTTGTATACCCGTATCTGTTTTTTCTATTACATAGGGAGGAATAGTCGCACTGGCAGCAATCACAATTGGCTGTTTTTGCCAAGCGGCAGACACTGGCGGGCTTATAAAAAAACAGCTAATAAAGCAAAGTAATAACAGCCTCACATCTATCCTTAACATATTGTTATTGCGCTTAATGATGAATCGCGTTGTATTAATAACTTAAATATAGCAAAATTGCGTAAACATTCTTCTTTGATGGTTATAACTTGCAAACAATTTGCCCGTGCTGCGACCTAATAATTGATATACCCGCAATAGCCGATAAGCAAATGGCAGTGTGCCCGCATTGTCACCATAAGTTGTGCGAAGGCGATGTAAACAACGACAGTAAAGTGGTTGCGCTAAGTATTGGCTCATTACTAATGCTATTAAGCAGCATGTTTTACCCGTTTATTTCTTTTAGTAGCAGCGGCATAACGCAAACCATCACCCTGCCCGATGCTGCCCGAATTTTATTTAATTACGACAGTGAGTTACTTGGCTTATTTATTGATTTAAGCATTATTGCGCTGCCAATGAGCTTACTGATCATTCTTATTCCTATGCATCTTGGGCTTTTGCAATCCTTGCCTGAGGCCATCGCTAGGCGATTGCTCAAGTTTACCTTGGCCCTTGAGCCGTGGATCATGTCTGAAATATTTTTAATTGGCGTGTTAGTAAGCATGGTTAAAATTATGTCGCTTGCCGACATTAGTTTTGGCACCAGCTTTTGGGCATATATTGGCTTTGTTATTATGTATATTGCGGCGCTTGCCCATTTAAATAAGCCGCGCTTATGGGCACATATTAAACCAGCAACAACACTTGAAGACGCAGCACATGCCAAGCGCGCTATTGATCAAAACATTAAAGCTTGCCACGTATGCCATCAACTGTGTAAAAGTAGTGTTTGCCCGCGTTGTCACACTCAAACCCATGTAAGAAACCCCAACAGTGTTCAAAAAGCAACGGCTTGGTTAGTGACCTCTGTGCTGTGTTACATACCTGCAAATCTATTACCAATAATGCACACCACCAGCCTGGGTGATGTGTCACCGTCAACCTTAATTGGCGGCGTACTGACACTTTGGAAAAGTGGCTCCTACCCCATTGCTGCCATTATATTTTTGGCCAGCGTAGTGGTGCCACTGGCCAAAGCCTTTGTGCTGAGTTTTTTATGCATTATGGTGGCAAAACCTGCTAACAAGCACACAAAAGGCTATACTAAAATTTATCAACTTACTGAATTTATTGGCAAATGGTCAATGATCGATGTATTTGTTGTTGCTATACTCGTTGCCTTAGTGCAACTAGGCAACTTAATGTCAATTACCCCAGGGCTAGGCATTGTATTTTTTACTGTTATGGTAATATGCCAAATGATGGCTGCACATGCGTTTGATCCGCGCTTGTTGTGGGATACACCAAAAAACAAACATTCAGAGAATAAAGCATGACCGAAACGGCTAATGTAACAACAAAACCAAAAATTTCTGCTATTTGGATTATTCCACTGATAGCCTTATTAGTTGGTATATGGATGTTGTATCAATACCAAGCAAATGTAGGCCCTACTATTTATATAAAAATGCCCCACGCAGAGGGCATTATTGCAGGTAAAACAGAAATAAAAGTGCGCAGTGTTAAAATTGGTCAAATTGATGCTATACGCCTTTCTGACTCGCAAGATAGCGTTATTGCCCGCGCACAAATAGACAAAAACTATAATGAGCTCCTCACCGACGATGCCAAAATTTGGGTTGTTAAACCTCGTATAGACGAAACTGGCATTAGTGGTATGAGTACGCTTTTGTCGGGTGTTTATTTAGAGTTTTCACCGGGGGAGAGTAAAAAACTAAAAGAGCGTTTTGTATTACAAGATGAGCCAGCCCTTATTGGTAAAGATGTAAAAGGTGGGCGTTTTCAGTTACTCAGCTACAACGCTGAAGTACTGGAGGTAAGCACTGGGATATTTTTTAAAAACTATAAAATAGGCCAAATAGAAACCGCTACTTTTGACTGGAAAAACCAAGCAATGAAGTACGGTATTTTTATTAACGAACCGTATCAAAACCTCATAACATTAAACTCTATATTTTGGGTTAATGCCGGCATTGAAATAGATTTGTCGGCCGATGGTATTAATATAAGTACCGGCTCATTAAGTAAACTCCTCAAAGGCGGTATTTCGGTTGGCTTACCAGAGCAACAAGCCCCAGGCGACTTAGCCCAAGACGGCCACAACTTTTCGCTAAGCCAAAGCTACAAAGAAGCACTAGAAGAGCGCTTTTACGACTTTGATTACTACATTATTGATTTTGAACAATCTATACGTGGCCTAAGACCCGGCGCACCTGTGGAATATCGCGGCACCCGAATTGGTACCGTGGTAGAAGCCCCCGCTAACGTTATTGTTAATGGCAAACCTGCACATTTTAAAAACCATAATACGGCGGTACCGGTACTGATTAAAATAGAGTATGGCCGTTTATATCACGATAGCGCAGCGGCCAAAGAGTTTTGGCAAAGTAGCCTAACCGGCTGGATAAAAAATGGTATGCGCGCTTCTTTAAAACCCGGCAACCTTTTAACTGGTGCAGTGTATGTAGATTTTGATATATACCCCGACGCACCAAAAGCGCATTTAGCAAAGCTCGCCCAGTATGATGTATTTCCGAGTATTTCTAGCGGCATTACGGTGCTTGCCGATCAGGTCTCGGATGTGCTTAACAAGGTAAACGATTTAAAAATTGAAGACAGCCTAGCGCAAATGCAGGCTACATTTAGCGACTACCAAGCGCTTGCTAACGAAATGCGTGCGTTATTAAGCCAAAAAGATACCCAAAACTTACCCGGCGACTTTAACCGTAACTTTGATAAAATGACCAAAAGTATGGAGCAGTTTGAAGTGACCATGCGTCAATTTGATAAAACCATGGCAAGTTATCAGGCCGGCTCTGAGTTTCATCATCAATTACAGCAAACCTTGCTTGAATTTAAACGCTTAAGTGAAGAAATTCAGCCGCTTACACGGGGTTTAAACGAACAACCTAATATGTTTATTTTTGATAAAGCACTCCCTGCTGATCCACAACCAAGGAAGCAATAATGAAACACTTATTTTTAGCCATAACCGTGTTAATTACCCTTGCAGGGTGCAGTGCGTCAATTCAAACCGCAACGCAGTATTATCAGTTTGAACAACCCATTGCTTCATCATCACGCCATGTAAAAGAAACTGATGCCCAATTAAGAGTGCAAACCGTGGCCCTTAGAGGCGCTTTAAATAATTTGGGCATAGCAATGAAAATTGATAGCAACCAAATTCATGCAGCAAATTACAACCTATGGGGTGAATCGCCCGATGTGATGCTCACCGCTACAGCGCAACAAACCCTTTTTAATGCAATGCCTAATTGGATGGTTATTAAGGGCTTACCGGTAATTACCGAGCTTGATCAGCAAACATTTTACGAGCTTGAATATGAAGTGCACCACTTTAATGGTGATATGCAAGGCAACGCTGATATTTCTGGCCTGTGGCGCTTATATTACACCCACCCAGAAACCGGCCGACGCCTGATTAGTGTGCATAATTTTTCGCATGTAGTTCCAATAGAAGATGATGGTTACGATGGCTTAGTGGCTACCCTTGAGCAAACTTGGCAAAACATAAACCTAAGCGTAGCAAAAGCCATAGAGCAAGCGCGACTTTAATAACCATATAATTACGGCGGTTTTATCATTATTAATAACCGTTTTGCCTACCCTATTAAAACCTAACTTTAATAATACACACTGAGATGCGGTATTATTAGCTGCGCAGATAGCACTGACCTGTTTTATCCCAAGTGTGTTCCTATTTTGTAATAGCGCTTTGGCCGCTTCAAAGATATAACCGTTTTTCTCATAACGGGTTAACAAGGCAAAACCTAAATCTGGCAGTTGCAGTACGTCGCGTTTATAAAAACCCACAACTCCTACTACTTCACCATTGTGTAAAGTAATAATATAAGGGCCAAACCCTTGGTGTTTATGGGATGCCCTAAACGATTGCTCAATGTAGCGCTTGGCATCGCTGTGCGTATAAATGGCTTTATCGCCAATATATTTTATAAAATTTGGCTGATTCACCAAAGTAAGTAACATGGCTGCATCGTGCTCATTTGCATAGCGCAATAATAAACGTTGGGTTTTAAATACGGCCTCCACATTATCTCCTATAAAAAGTTATTTTGTACGTAAATTTTTATTGACTGAAATACAAAACCGGATTATTTTTGCGCCGATGTTTTTACAGGCACAACAATAGCGGCATGTTTCTCTTGCACCGTCTGGCGCCAAAGCCAACGCGTTTCCCTTTCGCTATTAATTTAACATAACAGCAAAGCACCCTACGCGGCAAAAGCAGTGACTTGGCACGTAATAACTATTACCTGCTTTGTTTTTGTTAAGCAATTTATTATTTAAATATGCTTTTAATTTTGTGAATCTTTAAATGCTTGAACCTTCTGCATTAAGTTTACTGCCACCAGAGGTGGTTGTGGTATTGGCTGTTGTTTTACGCCGCCCTATTTTATCTTTACTTATTGGCGCTTTAGTCGGCCTAGTAATAGCCGACCCAGCTCAGGTGCTTGCTAACTTTGCCAGCACATCACTTAAAGTAATGACCGACGAAACCATAGGTTGGTTAATACTCGTGTGTGGAGGCTTTGGCGCTTTAATCGCTTTATTAGTGCGCACTGGCGGTGCGTCGGCGTTTGGCAAATTAGCGCTAAAATACACTAAAGGTAAACGCTCTTCTTTATTTATGACCTTTTGTTTAGGTGTGGTTATTTTTATTGATGACTATTTAAATGCGCTTACCGTTGGTGAAACGATGAAACGCATTACCGATAAATTTAAAGTTAGCCGAGAAATGCTCGCCTACGTTGTAGATTCAACAGCGGCACCTATTTGCGTACTTGTCCCTTTATCGACTTGGGCGGTATTTTTTGGCGGCTTGTTAGTCGATAACGGCATTGCCGAGGAAGGCAAAGGCATTGCGGTTTATATTCAAGCCATTCCTTATATGTTTTACGCCTGGTTTGCAGTATTGGTGGTTTTGTTAGTGGTACTGGGTGTAATACCTGCTATTGGGCCTATGAAAAAAGCCGAAAGGTTAGCACACGTTGAGCAGGCCACTGTAGACCCTGCGCAATTTAGTGATATTCAAACAGCCGACGAATACGCTGTAAAAGCAGTAGAAGAAAGCTTTGAAGATGCCGACCCTAAAGGAAAATTGCACAACTTTTTACTGCCTATAATTTTACTAGTAGCCTTTACAGTTTACTTTGAAATAGATGTATATAAAGGCTTATTGGCAACTATGGCGGTAACGCTTCCTTTTTATGCACTACAAAAATTAATGAGCTTTAGCGAAATGATAGAGCGCATGCTTGATGGCTTTAAAAGCATGATACCGGCTATTGGCACTGTAATAGCGGCATTTATATTTAAAGATGTGTGCGACTTAATTAGCTTACCGCAGTTTGTGATCGGTAGTTTGAGCCCGTACATGACTGCCCAATACTTACCGGCGGTGGTATTTATTGCTATGGCAGTGTTAGCGTTTGCTACAGGCTCTAGTTGGGGTATTTTTGCTGTGTCGATCCCAATAGTTATGCCACTGGCAACTGCCGTTGACGCTAATATTCCACTGGTTATTGGCGCGTTGTTATCGGCCTCATCATTTGGTAGCCAAGCCTGTTTTTACTCAGACTCTACCGTACTTGCAGCACAAGGCTCTGGCTGTAATTTAATGAGCCATGCAATAACGCAACTGCCTTATACATTAATTGCCGCGGCACTTGCCGTTGTCGGCTTTATTGTTATGGCATAAATTAAGTTAATACAAATAAAAAACCCCAATGTAGTACTACACTGGGGTGTTTTACCAATCCACAATAATACTTAATTAAGCGGATTGGTATTCTTTTAGCTGTATAAATATATATAGCTTATTTTTGTAATTTAATACCATTGTAATAGGTTTCAAGCGATTGAATTTTGGTTTGATTTGGTAAATCAGCAAAGTCGCTTTCTACAAACTTAGTACCACGTAACTGCACATTTAAACGTGCGGCTTGTGGGTTTAGCATAGTTTGTTTGTAGTACTGCTTAATATCCTCAAGCGTTACTTTTTCAACTTCATCAATTAGCTTTTGCTTAGAGTCAAAGTTAAAGTTTTCACGATACCAATCAGTAATAAGTGGCCCCATTTCATCGCTTAAGTTTTTAGGCTGCTCTTTTAGTGATACAAGCGTGGCATTTTTAAGTTGAGCAAAAGTATCTAAGCTCATATTATCAAGCTCTACCGCGTACTCTTTTTTGAATTGATCAAAACGTGCCTGTATTTCTTTTGGCCCTTTAACAGGTGTTTGAATAAACAAGCCAATTGCCGAGTATTCCTCTATTGGGCGAGCCAGCGCACCTACAGCGTATGCAAGCTGCTCTTCGGTACGCATTTTATCAAATGCAATGGTTCTAAAGTGGCTTTGTAACACCGCGGCTTGCGCTTTTTGTTTATACCCTGGCACTGGGTGAACAGTCATATCAACTACTGCCACATCGGCAACATCAATATCTTTTTGCAATACTCGCGTTTCGCCTGGCTGTGGTAACCATGCTTTACTGCGCGCAAACTCACTCGATGTATGATTGCTTGGTAAAGTGGCACTTAACTCAGTGGCTATCGATTCTATATCTTGTTGGTTGTAATTACCGTAGCTAAATACACGTAAATCGTTGGTGGCAAATGTGGCTGTTTTTAGCTTGTTTAAATCGGCAACGCTTAACGATTCTGCCGCTTTTATCAGTGCCTCTGTATCAAAGCTGCCAGTGCGGATAAGTTTTGAGTAGGCGCCAAATGCTTGTGCATACGGAAATTGCTTTTGCTGATTTAACAAGCCACGTTTGTAGCGATCAATGGCTTGGGTAAAGGCTTGTGCAGTTACGTCGGCTTTTAACCCGCTTAGCGCTTGTTTTAAAAGTACATCTTGCTTATCGGTAAAGCCACTCATTGATAAAACTAAACCATTACTTGGCGCAAGGTTTACACTCATACCGGCAATGGCGGCTTCGGTGCTTAGTTGGCTTTGTTGAATGTTATATAAGTCGGCCCATACTGAGTAAAGTACTTCAGCATTAATATCATTTAAGCCTGGTTGGGTATTAATATATACCTCAACCAACCCCTTTGGCTGGGCAGCAAATTTTTGGCTTGCTTGGCGCCATACTTTTACGCCGTTTTTATCGTAAGCCAGTTCAGGGTGTTTCTGCTCTTTAAACTCAGCTGTTTTAATCGCGAAGCTTTCAGGTAGTAAGTTATTTACACTTGGTAAAGCAAGCTTAAACTCGCTTGATGTTTTCCAACTGGCAATTTCGGCATCGCTAATATCTTCTATGCGGTATTTACCATCATAAAAATGCAGTTGCGAGTCGGTTTCTTCTTGTTGCGAAATGTACCAAACGCGCAGCGTATCAGCATTTAATTGCTTAAGTACTTCGTTTATCGCCTCTGCGTCAAATTTGGCATAATAGTAAGGCGCATCAATGGCATGATTTAATGGGTAATCTTGCATGCTACCAGTAAGCGCGCTGACATAGCTAAACTCATCGCCTTTTTCTAAAAACTTAAATTGATTGCTAAGTGATGTACGAATTTCATTAAAGTACTTAGCATCTACACCTTCTTTTTTAATCAGTTCAATGTATTGCATAATAGTTGCGACAATTGTTTCGCGGTTTTTCATGCCTTCATCGGTTAATTCAAGCGAAATATTAAGCGCGCCATAATTGCCGTACTGACTAGGAGAAGGAGACGCTGTTAATTGCGATACCCAGCCTTTGTCGCGTAGTAATTGTGCCGGGCTACCTGGCATCTCATTACTTAATAAATAACTGACATAACGGTTAGGTTTAACCGCAAAGTCGCTGCTGTTGTTATTAATAGTAAACTCAAGTTGCAGCTGTTTTACGTCTTCATTAGGTGAGTAATATACTTTTTTGCCACCGGCTTTATCAAAATCAAGCTCTGCAGTAACGGTTGGCTTTTCAATGTGTTTATTTTTGATATCGGCAAAATAAGTTTTTGCTTTTTGCTCCATTTGCTCAATTGGCAAGTTTGAAATAAGCGCCACTTTCATGATATTAGATGAATAGTATTTATTGTAAAAGTCGACCGTTTCTTTGTGTAATTGGCTGCCTTCTTTGTCTCCTAGCGTTTCTAGGTTACCAATTAAAAAGCGATTTGCCGGGTGATCACCCATCATTTTACGGGCAAGTTTAAACTGGCCAAAAAAGTCCATTTCGCGGCGCATTGACCACTCGGCATTTACAGCGTTTTTTTCTTTATCTGCATATTCTGGGTACAGCTTAGGGGCTTTAAAAAAATCAGCAAAACGGTCTAGCGCTTCATCAAAGGCATCGTTATTAATTTTAAACATGTAGTTGGTAATATCGAGCCAGGTATACGCATTATTTACCCCGCCATTTTTGGTCATAAAGTCAGAGTAGCCTTTTGTATCGGGGTAGCGCTCTGTGCCTAAAAAAAGCATATGCTCTAAGTAATGTGCCATACCCTGCTGCATCATAGGGTCGTGTAGTAAGCCTACGCCTACACTTAGCGATGCTGCTGATTTTTCAGCGCTTGGATCAGAGACTAAAATGACTTCTATTTCGTTTTCGAGGGTAAGGGTTTTATATTCGCGCGAATCATTTGGGCTTACAACTAATGTGTCTGAGAGTAAGGAGCTTTGCGAAGAACTAGCAACCGATGAGGTAGATGATGTATTAGTACAGCCACTTAAAACTGCTAAAGCGATGACGCTAAAACCAAGAATTTTTTTCATTTTGTTTTTCCATTAAAATTGCGCTTAGGATGCGCTCAAAACAACGTAATAGAGCTAAATTAACACTAACAATTAAGGGTTTACCACAAAATAATACTAATTTATGTAACACATTGTGAAAAACACCTGCATACTTAAAGTCAGTAAAATAATAACGAAGGAAATAGGATGGAAAAAATAATAATACTCGCCATGTTTGCACAAGTAACGTTATCGCTCGTTGTAATGTTAATTATGGGCAAGCGACGCTTTGCTGCTGCAAAAAACAAACAATTACAGTTGAGCGATTTTAAAACCATGCGCCTTGATAACGCAGGCGATACCGTACGCGTAGCTGATAGAAACTTTACCAATCAGTTTGAAATACCAGTGCTTTTTTATATCGGTTGTATTGTTGCATTGCAACTTAACAGCGCTAGCTACTTAATTACTGCGCTTGCGTGCTTATTTGTTATTTCGCGTATTGTGCATACGGTTGTTCATATTGGCAGTAATAATGTAAGAATGCGCTTTAATGTTTTTTTACTAGGCTGCGCCAGTGTGTTTGCTTTATGGCTTGCGATTGTTTGGCGAATTTTAGCATTTTAGTAAAAGCGGCTTAATTAGCCGCTTCTTTATTTACTGTTTAACACATAATTAGTATTTAGCGCGTTTTAAGCGTTTACCCACACCAAGCAGTGCAATTAAGCAAAAACCAACACCCATACTCCCACCTGAACTGCTTGATGAGCCAGCCTCTGCTGATGAATCGTCTTGGCTTATTAATGTATTGGCTGTTGGGTTTAAGTTGGCAGATGAAAGCGGGTCGTCATCTAATACCACCACACTATTAATAGTTACAAAGTTAGCGCTGCTCAGAGCGACATCGCTACTTGAGCATTGTTCACTGGTTATATCAACCAATGGGATATCGCCGCAGTGTACCAATCCAGCAATATTATCGAGCGTAGCTTGGCTTTGTGCTGTAATTTGCCCAAATACTGTAAAACCGCCATTTTGAGTATCAAGCGCTTCGCTATTATCAACCATATTAAAAAACCACTGGCTCGTTGCACTGTTTTCATCGTTGGCTAATTTAGCCATCGCAATTGTGCCCTTCACATTAGATAAAACAGGCTCATTAACAACAGCAGGCTTGGTGGTTATTGGCACTAATTCGTCGGTAAATGTAAAGCCACCACCTTGTATTACAAAGTCGCTGACTGAGCGGTGTATAACGGTTTGGTTGTATGCGTCATCTTCAATATAACTTAAAAAGTTAGCAACCGTATTGGGGGCTTGTTGATCAAACAAGTTAAGCTCTATCACCCCGTGCGAAGTTTGCATTTCAACAATAGTGGCTTGGCTAGTAAAGCACGAAAACGCAAGTAGTGAGCCAATCAGGCACTTTTTCATTATGAGTCCTTTTTGTTATTGTTATTTAAATTAAGTGTTAATACCAATCCACACTATACGCCAAGGAAAAGCATTTAGAAGGCACAACTACAATTAACACCCTTTTAGTTACACTTCATTACATATTCTTTTAAATAACACTCGCTGTATTCGCTTTGTGTAAAAGCATTTAATAATTTAATATTACTTTTAAAAATCGAATATAAAAAAGTATAAAATAAGTACGTTATTTATCGCTAAATTAGTTTAAACTAACCGCCTAATAAATTAAGCACACCATAATAAATGGGTATTTCATGCGTATAATTATTTTATTTTCAGTTATTTTATCTGTTATAGGTTGTACAAACTCACCTTTAAACACCTCCACTGCCCCACAGTATATTACTGTATTACATACTAACGATAATCATGGGCGCTTTTGGCATAACGAAAAAGGTGAATATGGTATGGCGGCGCGTAAAACGTTAATTGACGCTTTACGTAACAAAGCTCAACAGCAAGGCCATGCAGTATTGCTGCTTTCTGGCGGTGATATTAACACCGGTATACCTGAGTCAGACTTACAACACGCAGAGCCTGATTTTAAGGGGATGTCGTTACTCGGTTACGATGCTATGGCAATTGGTAACCATGAATTTGATAATCCACTGAGCGTTTTAACTAAGCAGCAACAATGGGCTACCTTTCCCTTACTGTCTGCAAATATTTTTGATAAAGCAACTGGGGAAAGCGCATTTCAAGGCTATAAAATTTTTGAAAAGGGGGGCTTAAAAATTGCGGTTATAGGACTTACCACTACAGACACCGCTAAAATAGCTAACCCACAATATATTGGCCATTTAGAATTTAAAGACCCCGTTGATGTGACGGCAGCTCTCGCTAAAAAAATTAATGAGCAATACAAACCCGATATCACTATTGCACTTACTCACATGGGCCATTATGTAGATGCAAACTTTGGGATTAATGCCCCGGGCGATGTCACACTTGCCCGCTCTTTACCCGCTAATACCTTAGATATGATTATTGGTGGTCACTCGCAAGAGCCCGTTTGTATGGCAGCTAAAAATAAAAATGATGATAACTTTAAACCCGGTCTTGCGTGTAAGCCCGATCAGCAAAACGGCACGTGGATTATGCAAGCACATGAGTGGGGCAAGTATGTGGGTAAGGCAGAGTTTAAGCTAGAAAACGAAAAGCTCACCCTACTAGATTATAAATTGCTGCCAGTTAATTTATATGTTGATGAAATTCAAGCCGATGGGTCTAGTAAACAAGTATTAGCCAACGAATACATTAAACCCGATCCGACCCTAGAAGCTTTTTTAGCAAGTTACCAAGCAAAAGGCGCAAAACAAATTGCAGGTAAAATTGGCAGTGTTGATGCGCGTTTAGAGGGCGATAGAAACAAGGTACGTTACCAACAAACTAATTTAGCGCGTGTGATTATACAAGCACAAATGAATGTAGTTGGCGCCGACTTTGGCCTAATTAGTGGTGGCGGAATAAGAAGCTCTATTGAAGCTGGCGATATTAGCTATAAAGATATTTTAAAAGTACACCCGTTTAAAAATCGCATTACTTACATGGACTGGCAAGGGCGTGATTTATGGAACTACTTAGAAACAGTGACCAGCTTCCCTGTTGATGCAGGTGCCTATTTGCAATATCACAAATTAGCGTTTACCCGTAAAAATGGCAAATTAGTCAGTGTACTCATTGATGGTAAGCCACTTGATGAAAATAAAACTTACCGTATGAGTTTAAATAGCTATAACGCATCAGGTGGTGACGGTTACCCTGCTATTAATAAACTCAAAGGGTTTGTGAGCACAGATGAAACCGATGCCCAGGCACTTAAAACCTTTGTATCGCAAAATAGTCCACTTAAAGCTGCGCAGTTTGCACCTAAATAACAAAACGTTATTAAAAGATAATGTTTAAGGAAAGTAGCTGACTACTTTCCTTTTATTTCTATGTTTCCCTTTGCAATATTTATTAAACCGTAACTGTGTAAACGTGAGCGAGAGCCCTCGCCATATGCTTTAGGCGGATAATAAATGTCTTTCATATCAGGGTGTTCGTTTAAGACTTCGTCTAGGGCTGCACGAATCTCACTGAGTGTTTTTTCTAAGCTGCTATTAAAATTTGGCCGCTTGCGTATAGTATGCCCAAGCTCAATCAACCTATAAAAGTACTTATTAGCAAGCTCTATAAGCTCATCTGGCACGTATTTATTTTGATTTAGCACAACATCTTTATTATCACGACAAAACTCTATTAATGCTAAATAAAAGCATAACGGTTTGTTAGCTAAACACACTGTAGCCTCAGGCATATAACTATTACTGAGTGTTTTAGTGTTTAAATCAATGATCAATGCCAGCTCTTTTGGTTTTCCTAAGCCAGTATCAGCGTTTAGTGATGGGCCTTTAGCATCTACAGGCATACCTATAATAGACTTCAGCCATTTGCTAAATAAAATACTCAAAACTAAAAATAACAAACAAATTAAAAATCTGTTTTCTGACCAAAACTGTGCGTTTTTCTCAAACACTAAAGAGACATGGGTAGTGCTCGATTTGAGTGTTCTTACAAACTGGTTTGGCTTTAAAGTTAAAGGTTTAGCAGATTTTGGCACAATTTTAACTAAGCGAAGGTTATTGTCTAAATAGCCGTTGAGCTTTAATAAGTAGTCTTGCACTGCATGTTGGTTACCCGAGTGCTTTAAAAGCTCATTAGAGAGCGCAATTAACGGTAAATCCAGTGCAACTTGTTTTTCGGTTTCAATAACCTGGCGTTTAATAGCGTCACTCTGCTCATTAATTACAGACACATAAAACACTAAACAGTTAATAATAAAAACAGCGCAGCCAAAAAAAACATATTTATACTTATCCATTTTTAACGCTCTCATCTTTAGCTGTTACCTGCTCTGAACTGCAATCCCAGTAAGATTGCGCCTCTTTGTAATAACTCAGTGTCTGCTCCTTTGACATATCAAGAATATGACGCTGTACAGCACATAAAAGGTCTGTATTGTTTTGCTGCATTTTTAGATACCAGCGCGAACCTGAAATTTTATTACTCAAAGGGGTTATATAATTTTTTGAAAAACGAGCAGCATCACTTTCTTTCCAAAAAGACGCAATAATATCGACCTGCCCATTAGCTAATAAGTCACGAAGCTCGCTGTGCGAACTAGCGTAAGTAATATCTAAATTGGCTAAGTTGATATTTAAATCTTTAAACATTTTCTTTGGAAGTATATGGCCAGAGCGGCTTGTAGGGTAATCTAATAAGCCTATACGCTTATCTAAAAAGTATTGTTTTGTTAAGCGTGGTTTTTCTTTTGAGGAGATAAAAAATGCGGTGTAATCAGAAAAGCCCACCACAGATTGATAGTTATAAGTTAGCTCTGCATTAAAGGCATCCATTATATTATTTTTTGCAAGTACGAGGTCTGCAATCCCTTTGCCGACAAAATCGAAGCTTTCCGTTGTACTGTCACCCCAGTAACCTTTAACTGAACCGTATTGTTTCGTTACCACGGTATCAAGGCATAGAGACTCTGTAAGCTTCTCTGCCACGCTTTGCGATGGCGTAAATACAATAAGCTGATTTTTGTTTTCACTGGCTGTTGTATAACATTGTGTTGACGTTTTTATTAGTTCTGGGAAATTTATTTCATCACTTTTAACGCTCACCTTTCCAACAGACCATGCAGCAACCATAACCAGAAACAAAAGTGTAACAAACGACAGTTTATGTAACATGACCTTTCCAAACCCCATCAATAAGATGTACCTAACAACCCTAAGGCTTTATTTGAACAATATTATTTACTTATTACAACAGGTAATTTTACCCATCAAAGGTAAGCCATTGATTTAACGCAATTATGAATAAGAAATAATGAATACTCTTGACTCCTTTCTATATTTAGCAAAAACAATCACAATGTTCACACCAGCTAATAGGTGAATAAAAATAAATGCAGGAAACATTGATGCGCATTAAAATTGCTACTCTCGTAGCAACAACGTTAATAATTGGTGCTGTTTTTACAACTTCTAAAGCGTATGCGTGGGGTCAAAATGGTCATCGAATTGTTGGGCATATTGCAGAGCAACATTTGAGTGACGAAACAGTGCAGAACCTGTTGCCACTATTAGAAGGACAATCCCTAGCTCAAATTTCTACTTGGGCAGATGAAATGCGATCTAGTCCTGAACTATTTTGGCGTAAAAAATCTTCACGCTGGCATTACATAAACCTTCCTAAAAATAAAACACTTTCTCTAAATCACGCACATACACACAGCAAAGACGATGTAACAAATATTCTAGAAGGTATTTACTTCTCTATTAATACACTTCAGTCATCTACCTCTTCCCTTAATGAAAAACAGTTTGCTTTAAAATTTTTAGTTCACTTGGTTGGCGACAGCCATCAACCATTTCATGCTGGGCGAAGTGAAGATAGAGGCGGCAATTTAATTAAAGTTGATTTTTTTGACAACGAAACCAATTTGCATAGCCTTTGGGACACTGGATTAATAGAAAATGAAAACTTAGCTTACACTGAATACGCTAAGTTTATAGATACCGACGATGCAGCATTAATTAAAACATACTTAAACAGCAGCCCTACTACTTGGCTGATGGAATCTCACAAACTGGCCGAAGATATTTATACCTCAACCAGTGATGAAGTGAGCTATAGTTATGTTTTCAAATACAATCCGCTTGTTAAGCAGCGTTTGCAAAAAGCAGGCGTTAGGCTTGCGGGTGTATTGAACTATTTATTTGATTCGTCAGATGACAACAAAAAATTAAAAATAACGACAAAATAACAATCAACCTATAAATAAAAAACCTACACACGGGAATTAATTTATGTTTATACACGGTCTGGAGTATAGCTAAAATAATACAGCTAAAAATGTATTAATTACAAAATGTAAATAATTAATTGTAAAAGGAATTATAAAATTTGCATTTCATAATACTGTCACATAACGGCGGTAACATAACAATAAGTAATTAATCCAAATTTAGTTAAGTATACAAGTATAAATTGTGCAAATTAATTTTGCATATTACAAGAGTATAAATTCAACAACACTGCTGACTTTATACTACTTAAAATAACAATTTAATTATAACTTTCACGGGAAATGAAAATGAAGACTAAACTTCAAAAAACAGCACTCTCACTTGCTATCGCTGCGTGTGTAAGTGTAAGTGGCGCTGCATTCGCCAACGAAACAACCTCTGCGATTAAGGGTCAAATTACCGGTCCAAACGGTAACCCAGCTCCAGGTACCAAAATAACAATTTTACACGTACCGTCTGGCTCAGTTAAAACAACAGAAGCAAACGATGCAGGTTACTTTACTGCTAAAGGCCTTCGTGTTGGTGGTCCTTACAAGGTAATCGTTGATTCTGATGTTTATGCTGATCAAGAATTTAATAACATTATCCTAAACATTGGTAACGATTACCCAGTAAATGCTGCACTTGAGCCACAATCAAGCATGGAGCAAATTGTAGTAACAGGTGCACCTATCAGCTCTATGTCTGGTGGTACTGGCCCAGCGTCTACATTTACTTTAACTGATCTTGAAAACACGCCTGCTATTAACCGTGATTTAAAAGATATCATTCGTATTGACCCGCGTATCACAATTGATGATAGCCGTGGTTCAATCAACTGTGGTGGTGGTAACCCTCGTTACAACAGCTTAACGCTAGATGGCGTTCGTATGAACGATAACTTTGGTTTAAGCTCTAACGGTTACCCTACTATTCGTGCCCCTTTCTCGTTTGATTCAATTGAGCAAGTTTCAGCTGAGCTAGCACCATTTGACGTACAGTACGGTGGCTTTACCTCATGTAACATTAATGCGGTAACAAAATCTGGTGGAAATGAAGTTCACGGTGGCATCTTCTATGATTACACAAGCGATTCATTAAAAGGCGATAAAATCGAAGGCGAAGACGTTGATAACGGTAACTACACCGAAAAACGTTACGGCTTTAACGTTGGCTTACCGTTAATCGAAGATAAACTGTTTTTATTCACTTCATACGAAAAGCTTGAAGGTGTGCAACAGTTTAACTACGACGGTTTAAGCAGCGGCAGTGTAACAGCAGATGATATTGCTCGTATTACAAACATTGCTCAAACTGTATATGGCTATGACGTAGGCGGTACTCCTTCAAGTATGCCGGTTGAAGATGAAAAAATCTTAGTTAAATTAGATTGGAACATCAACGAAGATCACCGTGCAAACTTAATCTACAACTACAACGACGGTAATACGGTTTCACAGTCAGACACTGGTTCTAGCCGTGTTTCACTATCAAACCACTTTTACGACCAAAGTGCAGAATTTACTTCAATTATCGCGTCTGTGTATTCAGATTGGTCAGATGATTTTTCAACTGAAGTTCGTATTGGTAAATCAGAATTAGACGCAACGGTACAATCGCTTGATGCTGCAAGCAGCTTTGGTGAAATGCAAATAAGCACAGGTAACGGTGGTACAGTTTACATTGGTCCAGATGATTCTCGTCAATCAAATGATTTAGATTACGATACCACTACATTTAAAGTAGCTGGTACTTACTACCTTGACCAACATACCATTACAGCTGGCTATGAGTTTGAAGAGTTAGACGTATTTAACTTATTCGTACAACATACTGAAGGCGAGTACCGTTTTTATAACGAAAGAGATTCAGACGTAACGGGTATTGATTTATTTGAGCAAGGTATCGCAAACGCTGTTTACTACAACAATGCTGCCGGTACTAATGATCCTAACGATGCGGCTGCAAGTTTCTCATACGCTCAGCATACGTTTTATGTTCAAGACGAATATGCATTTACAGACTTAGATGCAAACATCACATTTGGTTTACGCTACGATAAATACACAAGTGATGACGTACCAAACTTTAACCAAAACTATACTGACCGCTATGGTTTTAGTAACCAAAGCACGTTTGATGGTATTGATTTACTTCAACCACGTGTTGGCTTCCAGTGGTATGCAACAGACGAGTTAGAAGTTCGTGCTGGTGTTGGCTTATTCTCTGGTGGTAACCCAAATGTTTGGTTATCTAACTCTTACTCTAACGATGGTATTACAAACATCGGTACATTCCGCAGCTCGGTTGATTTATTCAACACGCCAAACGTAAATGGCGGCGCGCCTGGTTTTGAAGTACCGCAAGAGATGTTTGATGAAGTTGCTAACACTGTAATTGGCTCAGGTGATGCTACAGTAAATGCAGTTGACCCAGACTTTGAAATTCCTTCAGAGTGGAAATACTCAATCGGTGCAACATACACAACTGAAAACGAGTATGTTATTTCACTTGATTACTTATACTCTAAGAAGAAAGATGCTGCCTTAATGCGCGACATCGCACTTCAGGATTCGGGCGAAACTACATTTGATGGTCGTCCTATTTACGAGTCAATCGAAGGCCGTGATGGTGAATACCTTCTTACAAATGTAAGTGGTGATAGCGGTGATTCATCGGTTATTTCATTAGCTGTAAGCAAAATGTTTGACAATGGCGTAAGCGTTAACTTTGGTTACGCATACACAGATTCAGACGATGTTAACCCAATGACAAGCTCTGTTGCGGGCTCAAACTACGGTAATATTGCGCTAACGGATCCTGGTAACCCTGGTGTTGCATCATCAGATTACGAAATCCCACATCGTTTTACTATGACGCTTGGCTACACGCATGAGTTTGTTGATGGTTTTGCTACTCGCTTTAACCTATACGGTGAAGCATACAAAGGCTTACCATACAGCTACACATTTGATGGTAGCGACGAAAATGTATGGGGCGATGCTAACTGGAATGGTGACCGTCAGTTACTTTACGTACCACTTGAAAACGATCCTAACGTTGTTTACGACATGAGCGCTGATGAAATTAACGCGTTTAACGATTTTATCGCGTCTAACGGTTTAGAGCGTGGTGAAATCACTGGCCGTAATGCTGAAAACTCAGATTGGTTTGTTAAATTTAACTTTAAAGTTACTCAAGAATTACCAGGCTTTATGGATGGCCATAAAGGTGAAGCGTTCTTCGTAATTGATAACTTAACTAACCTATTAAACGATGATTGGGGCGTACTTAAAAAAGGTCCTTTCGTTGGCGCTAGCATGATTTCAACATCAATTGATGAGCAAGGCCGTTACGTTTACTCTGGCTTTAATGAAAACAACGCAAATACATCAGTACAATCTGATGCGTCATTATGGCAAATGCGTGTAGGTGTTCGCTACACTTTCTAATCGCATTAGCGTAAAAACGACTAATTAAAGCCCATCTTTTGATGGGCTTTTTTTTACCAACCAGCTTAATTAAATGATCTATTTTAATGATAGATAAATGTGTTGAGAGCTAGGCAAAAAATCCTTATTTAGTTTTCTAAATATGAATTTTATAACGCAAATAGCGACACATTTAGCCCCTCAAAATGATTAAGTATTATTGCGAATTGATTTTATAAGGCACCTTTAAGCTCTTTTAGTAAATTTAGCAATTGGACTTGTTGCTGCTTACTAAATTTTTCAGCTAATTGTGCTTCCCAGTTTTGTGCATCACGTGCTATGAGCTTGTAAAGTGCATTGCCCTGCTCATTTAACATAACCTGCGTTACTCGCTTATCTTGCTGATTTAGTTGTGCTTCAACATACCCTCTTTGCAGCAATGATTTTATAACTCGTGAAACCGTTGACTTGTCCATATTGGCCTGTGTACATAAATCTTTTGCATTGCTTTTGCCATATTGTGCTAAGTTTGCCAACACCCGCCATTGAGGGATGGTTAAGTTGTATTTTTGCTGATAAACACGCGCAAAATCATCGCTTATGAGATTTGCCATTTGGTTTAACTGATAGGGCAAAAACTGCTCTAGATCTATTTCCATTATTACTTTCTCATCGCATTTACACACTGTGAAAACTGTGCATTTTTATTTACAGGCTAAAACATGCGCCCATTTGAAATTACTCTCACTTGAGAGTACTTTAAACTAATTAGGGCCTGTTGACCTTTCAGGATTGAAATTTGTTCAATCTAGGGGCCATTTAATCGCGGCGCGAGGTTTGTAACCTAGTGGGCTAAGTAAAAACCGAGCAACAAAGAGTAAATGGCCCCTAGGCAGAACCCTTCGGGCAGCGCCTGTTTGGCATTTATGCTACGTTATCGCCTATTTATGGGGAACAACCACACTGCATAGGCTCTGCCTTGCCTAATTCCCAAACAGACTGCTGCAAATTCAACTTCGAAAGATAAACAGGCCCTAGAAAGATAAAACAATGTCACTCTCACAGGATCTAAATATGGCCAGCGAAATAAACTACATGAGCGGTTTTGGCAATGAGTTTGAAACCGAAGCGCTACCCGGTGCATTGCCTGTTGGGCAATTTACCCCACAAAAGGTGAAGTACAATTTATACACCGAGCAATTTAGCAGCACGGCCTTTACGGCACCGCGAGCCGCTAATCGTCGCACGTGGCTGTACCGCCTTCGTCCATCGGTGGTACAAGGTGAATACACCGCTATAGATAACGCACTAATAAGAACAGCGCCTATAACTGAAGCAATTACGCCACCTACAATGATGCGCTGGAGCCCTATTGATATTCCCACAAAGCCTACTGATTTTATTGATGGCTTAATTACCATGGCTGCAAATGGCAGTGCCAATGGGCAAACCGGTATTGGTATTCATGTTTATGTTGCTAACAGTTCTATGCAAGAGCGTTATTTTTGTAATGCCGATGGTGAGCTGTTGGTTGTGCCTCAGCATGGCAAACTGTTATTACACACTGAATGCGGAAAGCTCACAGTAAAGCCGGGGGAAATTGCCGTCATTCCTCGCGGGATTAAATTCTCGGTTGATTTAATTGATGAAACCGCACGTGGCTACATTTGTGAAAACTATGGTCACGCATTTGAACTTGCCGAGCGCGGCCCCGTCGGGGCAAATGGCTATGCCAACGACAGAGACTTTAAATACCCTGTCGCTGCATTTGAAGATAAAGAAGGTAGCTTTGAATTAGTCACTAAATTTAACGGTCATTTATTTAGTTGCCCTATCACACACTCGCCTTTTGATGTAGTTGCTTGGACCGGTAACAGCGCACCGTACAAATACGACTTAGCGCGTTTTAATGTTATTAATACCGTGAGTTTTGACCACCCAGATCCTTCTATATTTACTGTACTTACCTCCCCTTCAGCCACTGAAGGCATGGCAAATGTAGATTTTGTAATTTTTCCACCGCGCTGGATGGTGGCAGAGAATACATTTAGACCTCCTTACTATCATCGCAATATTATGAGTGAGTTTATGGGGTTAATAGAAGGGGTTTACGATGCAAAAGAGCACGGGTTTGTACCAGGAGGCGCTAGTTTGCATAATTGTATGTCACCACATGGGCCTGAAGCCGAGGTATTCGAAAAAGCATCTAACGCTGAGCTGGCACCGCAAAAATACGAGAACACGTTGGCCTTTATGTTTGAGTCTCGTTACATAATATCCCCCACTAGATATGCCCTTGAAGGAAAAGAGCGCCAAACTAATTACACTCAGTGCTGGCGAAGTATCACAAAACATTTTACAGGCGAGGAATAATAACAATGAAACTATACAGCTACTTTCGCTCATCTGCCGCATACCGTGTACGCATAGCACTTAATTTAAAAGGCATTGAGCATGATATGCAATTCGTTAATTTACTTAAATCGGAACAGCTAGCGCAGCCTTACTTAGATAAAAATGTGCAAGGTTTACTTCCTGCTCTTGAAACGGACGAAGGCGTATTAGCGCAATCACTCGCTATTTTAGAGTGGTTAGATGAAAGCTATCCGCAAACGCCGTTAATTTATGGCACTGCATGGCAAAAAGCGCAAATTCGTAATATTAGCTATGCAGTGGCATGTGATATTCATCCAGTAAATAATTTACGAGTGCTGAAGTATTTAAGTAACGAATTGGGTGTAGACGAGCAAGCTAAAGCCGCCTGGTATAGGCATTGGGTAGAGCTTGGGTTTGAAAAAATTGAAATGATGCTAAGTGAAAACAATGAGTTTTGCGTAGGCAATACACCCACTCTCGCTGATATATGTTTAGTGCCACAGGTATTTAATGCGTTGCGTTTTAATGTAGATATGGCTGCGTATCCAAAAATTGCAGCCATTTATGCACGTTGTAATGCATTACCCGCTTTTAGTGACGCCGCGCCGCAAAATCAGCGCGATGCAGTTTAACTTTTTAATGCGCAGTGAATAACACTCACGTGCTCTATTAAATCAAGGCCCAGTTCGGTTAAATAGCCGCCATCTGGGCTGTCTATCACGCCTTTATCAAACAACCTTTGTGCCGCGCTTAATAAATTTGGTTCAGCATCCGAATGTAACTTAATCCCTTGCATTTTGCTCTCACGTGGAAATTTAGCTAATAACGTAAATTCATCTATCATTGTTTGATTAAATTGCATGTGTTCACCTTTTTATAATTGTGTGTTTAAGTCAGTGTTGTTTAACGCTATTACTTACCCTAGCATGTTTTTTAATCGTGTGTACTATTTTTAAACTATCAAAATTCGAGGTTACTCATGCGCCATATTATGGTTTTATTTATTTTTTTAATTGCGTTCACTTTAGCCCCTAGCAGTTATGCAAAAACAGTCAAAACGCATTCTATTATTGACGCTAATGAGATTATTAATAATGGTGATATTTGTTGGTACGACAACAAACGTTATAGTGAAGGCGCGCTGGTGCAAGTACATTCTTTTACCTTAGTGTGCGCTGCTAATAACCCGCAACATAATAACAGTGAGCTAATTTGGCTAAAATTAGATAAAAAAGGCAATATTGTTTATCCCACGAAGCCTAAAACCATTACGGTCAATTAGCGCTAAAACAGGATTTACGCTACAATGCGCACAGTTTAAATAAGTAGTATGGCTATGGATAATCAACCAAAAAATCCTCTTCATGGGGTAACGTTAGAACAAATTTTAGTAGAGCTTGAGCAGCGCTTAGGGTTTAAAGCCATGGGCGAGCAAGTAAACATTAAATGTTTTACCGACTCACCAAGTATTAAATCAAGCTTAAAATTTTTGCGTAAAACCCCTTGGGCACGCGATAAAGTTGAAGCTCTCTACTTACATACGTTAAGTAACAAGCCGCTGCGTAAACCCAAAAGCGCTCAGCGCCCTAAGCCTGCCAGCCAAAGCGATAGCAGTGGTTTTGTTTGGCCAAGCATTAAAAAGTAATACACAAAAATGCACGTTAAATACGTGCATTTTGTATTTTATAATTCCTTACTAATTACTTTTAACGAGGCAGGGTCAACTGTAATAATAAGCGTATCCGCTGTTTTAATTTCACCATCCAGTACATACTTAATTTCTTCGTCTGCGGTAATCGTTACTTTTTTAGCGTTAGTGTGATGTGAGCTAATTGCTAAATGCGTTTGTGTAATACTACTAAACATAAGTTCAGCAATGCTTAACACGCGAGTGGTGTTTTCATCACTAGGTAGCAGCCAATTAATGTCTAATAGGCCATCTTCGTGATCGGGCTGACCACCTCCTTGGGCTAATAACGTAGTAAATGGCGCAGCATTAGCCACAATAAAGCTATTTGTATTTACTTCCTGCGTTTGATTATCATCAAGGGTGACATAAAGGGTTTGCGCTTTTTGCTCACTAAATGCCTGAAAAAAACCACTTAAATAGGCAAGCTGACCCGATTCGTTTTTTGAGTCTCTATCTGCTTTTTCTACCATTGATTGCTCATAACCAATCCCAGCTAACAACAGCATAAGCTCGTCATTACAATAGGCCGTATCAATTGTTTGGGTTTGCCCATCAATAATAAGATCGCAGGCCTGCTCAACAGGAATGATTTTAGAGCTAATACCCATAAGCACATGCGCTAATGCATTGGCTGTGCCCATTGGGATAATACCCAGCTTGCACTGAGTGTTTACCAAGACACTTGCTACCTCTGTCACGGTTCCATCGCCGCCACAGGCAATTATTATATCTGGCTTATCTTTAATGGCTTGTTTAGCAAGCTCAATACCGTCTATTTCTTTGGTGGTGGTTAATACTTCTAAATCATAATACGCCGACAACCTAGCCACTATTAAATGCTCTTTGTCTTGCCACATTTTGGTACCCGACACAGGGTTTGCAATAATAACGGCTTTGTTTTTAATAACTAGCTCGCCCTTTTTATGTCGCTTTGCTAAATGACGAAGCTGATGCTTATTAAGATTTGCGGTTTCGCGGGTTTCTTTTATTTGCGCGAGCACTTGGTGAACATCGGCGTTTTTATCTTGGCTCAGTAAATACGCTGCCATAACAAATACCGAACGCCCTCTGCCCAGTGCACAGTGAACTACCACGCGGCGGTCTTCTTTAATATGATGATGTATCCAGTTAATGGCTTGGTTTAATTGCGAATGGGTAGGCACACTATGATCAAGCACCGGAATATTTAAATAGCTAATATTTTCTTGTGTAGAGCTCCATTCTAAGCCATCAAACTCACACGTTACATCTAATATTGCCGTTATGCCGTTTTCTTTTAACGTATCTATATCAGAGGGGAACAATCGGCATGCTAAAAATAAATGGTCGTTAATTTTTTGAATGGGAGGGACTTTATCGTGCTTGCGAGAATACGCATTGTAAATTTGAGCACCCAGTAAAAAAGGCACAAATGCCCAGCGAATATAAAATGGGATGACACCATTTTCACGCTTTCTAAAAATTTTCGCCAAATTAAAAATGTAAGCACCACTGACAAGAATTAACGACAATGCACTCCAGTAAAATACCACTGCAAAATATACCGAGTTAACCTCCCACCCTATAAATATAAAAATTAACGCTAAAATTAAATAACTCGTTGCAGCCCACATATTTTCTCCTTTATTTTTACTGTTTTGGCACATTTTTTTACAGCTGTGTATAAGTGTAGTAGCAATTTACACGCCAACAAAAGTTGTTTTTTAGGAACAAAAACAACACTAAGTAACTGATATAAAATAAATAAAAGTAGCTAGCTTTAGCTGTATTCGCATATTAGACGCTTTTTACACAGTAATCGGTCATTTTTTCTCACTACTCAAAGGTAACTGTTTATATTTAAAACTTGTTTCAATGTGTACAGCAGCTAATATAAATGTCAGCTTAAAAGTTTTTGCATCCAATCACTCTTTTCACACGTTTATTGAGAGTGTGTTTATCTTTATTGGTTAAATTTATAACAGCCTGTTTAATCTCTATTTCAAAGCGATTAGGTTGTGCTTAAATAAAACAATTTTTAATTCACGAAGCTCAACACACCTCGGTAATAATAAAAACAACAGGAACCTTATGGAAAACGACAATTTACTTCCTCTTTTGTGTAAAACAGCACAGGGTAACAAAGCCGCGTTTGCTGATTTGTATCAGCAAACAAGCGCAAAGCTTTTTGCGATTAGTTTAAATATGCTGTCAAACCGCGCGCACGCAGAAGAAGTACTGCAAGAGGCATTTATAAAAATTTGGCATAACGCGTCAGAGTACAACTCATCTAAAGGCACAGTTATTAGCTGGATGATAAGCATTGTGAGATACCGCAGCTTAGATGCATTGCGTTATCATAAGGTAAGAAAAGAGCAGGCAATGGGTGACGATGAATACGACGAACAAGCAGTCGATGTTAGTTACGACGAACAAACCAAACTTGTTAATTGTATTGAGCAACTTGACCCCCAACAAAAACAAGCCATTCATTTAGCCTATTACAAAGGGCTAAGCCATGGTGAGTTAGTCAATCACATAGAAACGCCCTTAGGCACAGTTAAAAGCTGGATCAGGCGTGGTTTGCAGCAGTTGCAGAGGTGTTTAACATTATGAATTATAATAAACCAGAATTACTGGATGCTTTAGCAGGGCAGTATGTATTAGGTACTTTAAAAGGCCTGGCACGAAAACGTTTTCAACGCTTAATGCTCAGCTTACCGCAAGCCCGAGAAGCCACTATAATGTGGGAGCAAAATTTAAATGATTTAGCCAGTGCAATTACGCCTCAAACACCCAGCGCGCAAGTGTGGCAGAATATTTTAAATACATTAGAACACACCAACCAACCCGTTAAAACGGTGATCAAACCAGGTACATCGCTGTGGCGCAATTGGTCATTTATAGCCACAGCTGCCTGTATTATCTTAGCATTTTTGGTAATTCAGCCCACAACTCAGCCCCAATACAGCCAACAAATTGCTTTAGTACAAAATCAAGATAAGCAATCACTGTGGTTTATTAACGTAGATGAGCAAACATTATCGGTTAAAGCCAGTGATAAACTCGTTGCGCAAACCGATAAAGACTACGAGCTGTGGATGATTTTAAAAGGGCAAGACACGCCAATTTCGTTGGGTCTACTGCCTAAAAACGGTGAAAAACAGTTACTCAAAGGCACGCGCTTTAAGGCACAAGACATTGCCCTACTCGCTGTTAGCTTAGAGCCTTTAGGTGGCTCGCCAAACGGCGTACCAACACAAGTACTGTACACGACAGATTTAGTTATTTTATAACTAAATAAACGCGACTGGTTGGTCAAACTTTGTTTGGCCAACCTTTTTATTTACCTTGGGTAACCATTAATATTTGATTAAACTAAAGTAGGCTTAATCGCAGTGCGATGCTTATCATATTGTGTGCTCAATACCTGCTGCGTTATTTTAATTGCATACACCCCCTGTAATAAGTATAAAACCAAACCGCTTCAGCCTCTTTATCACTCTCTTATCACTTCCTTATCTAAATGCAAAACAGCCTGCTGAAAATTTAATCTTGAACGTTAAACACCCCTTTATTAACAATAATAAAAAATATTTAACTTTTTTGCATCCATTGTGCTTTTTGCTTCGTTATTAGTTATGACTCCAATCAAAACTAAAGGAAAAAGTCATGAAAGCTTTAACTCCATCTATACTCGCAGTAGTAGTATGCAGTACCTTAGTAAGCACCTCTAGCGAGGCATCAAGTCATCGTGAAGCGCCGAACATTAGCCGCTTTCCAACCTTAGACTCTACCGACTTTTACGTATTTAATAGTTATGAAGCAGGCAGAGACGACTACGTTACATTTATTGCCAACTATATTCCTCTACAAGATGCCTACGGCGGCCCTAACTACTTTGCTATGGACCCAGATGCAACCTACAGTATTCATATTGATAACGACGGTGATGCAGTTGAGGATATTACCTTTGCTTTTAATTTTACCAGTATGCTGCCAAACGATAATCAAGGCGTGCAATTAACCGTTGGCCCAGAAGATAATCAGCGTACTGTATCTGTACCTCTTAAAAACGTTGGTGGTGTAGCAGCAGGTGATGATAGCGCCGCTAATTTTAGCGAGTCATACACACTCAGCATGATAAGCGGTCCACAACGCACGGGGACCAGTACAGCATTAAGTAATACCACCACCAGTTCAACCACGTTTAATAAACCGCTTGATTATATTGGTGACAAAACATTTGGTTCAATGGCTGATTACCAAACCTATGCAGATCAGTTTGTTTATCAAGTTTCGGTACCAGGCTGTGACAGTATGGCCAAAGTATTTGTTGGTCAGCGCAAAGACCCATTTGTCGTTAACTTAGGTAAAACATTCGATTTAGTAAATTACGTTCCCGTTGAAGGTGATAGTGCGCCAGGTGCTGGGGATGGCGGTGGTTTCCCTGGAGGGATTACACAAAGCAGTGAGAATGACGACCTCGTAGATAAAAACGTTACCTCAATTGCAGTTGAAATGCCTAAAAGCTGTATTGTAGGTGAAGGCAACGGCGTAATTGGTTCATGGACAACAGCGAGCCTACCTCAAGCACGCATTTTAAACCCTAACGCTAAATTTGCAGATAACGCGGTAAATGGCGGTGCATTAACGCAGGTTTCACGCTTAGGTAATCCATTAGTTAATGAGCTAGTTATTGGTATTAAAGACAAAGATACCTTCTCAACGGCTCACCCTAAAGACGATGCACAGTTTTTAGATTACGTTTCGCACCCGTCTTTACCAGAGCTGTTAAATATTTTATTTAAAGATGCAGTAAATACCACACTTGGCGCTAATTTAGAAACTCTTGCTCCAACTAACTTTCCACGTACTGATTTAATCACCGCATTTTTAACTGGTTTTGCAGGGGTAAACCAACAAGCCACCGTAACGCCATCAGAAATGCTACGTTTAAATACTGCAATTGCAGCGACAGCACAAACTGATCAGTCTGCATTTGGTGTAGCCGGTGATGATTTAGCAGGTTTTCCAAACGGGCGCCGTCCTGGTGACGATGTCGTTGATATTGCACTTCGCGTGGTAATGGGGCGTTTATGTCATCCTATTCCTGTAAATGGTGAAGACACCGACTTAGGTCTATGTACACCAGAGGATGCTGATGTAGGTACAGTGCCATTCACTGATGGTGCTCCAGTTGATGCAAGCATGATGGATGCCACTTTCCCATACTTAGCCACCCCACTTGCAGGCTCTAAATAAGGAGTAACGTATGCGTAATTTAAACCTTACCCATAGCAGTATATTGTTATGCGCTTTGGCACTAGGCGCGTGTAGCAGTGATGATGATAACAAACAACCCACACCGGTTGTAAATTCTGCGCCCAGTGCTAGTGATGCAATGTTAACCACACAAACAGAAGTTGAAATTAACGACATGTTAGTGGCAACCGATGCTGATGGCGATACATTAACATACACATTAACTTCGCAGCCGACATTAGGTAACGCTGTAGTAAATAGCGATGGCAGCTTTACCTATACCCCAAACAAAGAAGCAACCGGTAGCGACAGCTTTATGTTTGGTGTATCAGACGGTGTTAACCAGCAAGTGACTGCAGCGGTAAATATAACCATTGAAGCACTGCAAGTGGACTTTGCACAATTTGCAAGCGACGCATTTAATCAAAGCCCCACTGCGCAACCGCTATCTACCAACGGACGTGTCTTTATCAATACAGACACAGACGTAAGCGGTATTTCATCGGGCGCTTCTGGTAACTAACTCAGTAAGTAAATTAAGCTGATGGCCATGGATGGCTTTTTTAAGAGGATAAAACAATGCGCAGTCATTATAAAAAAATGCTCTTTGTTTTTTGCGCTGCACTGTGTGTAAATAACGTGCTTGCAAAACCAATTACCCCAAAAGATAACGCAATTATTGCCTCAAGCAATGCAACATTAAGTGCTAATTTAACCCTGGAGCAACTCACTGCGCTGGTGCTAAATAGCCAATACATAGGCCAAACAGAGCGCTATCAAGGTGTATTAAAAAAACGCTTAAAAAACCTATATACCGCTTCTGCAACTGCACAAACCGGTTATTTATATGCACGGGTACTTCAAAAGGAGCATGCGTTTTCGCGTGCCATAGACGTTGCTAATAACGTATTAAAAACCCAGCCAGATCATGTAAACACCCATTTATTACTCGCTAATATGTTGATGACACAAGGCAAATTTGAACAAGCTAAGCGCCATTGTGTGGCATTAATTGGTAACACCAGCCTATTAACGGCCAGCACGTGTGTACTAGATGTACAAAGCCAACAGGGCAAACTTAGTGAAAGTTATCACGCGTTAGTTAAGCTTACGCAAAACAAAAACAGCAGCTTAGCGACAAAACATGTGCTCAGCGAAATGGCATTTAGACTTAATAAATTCACCCGTGCGCAGCAGCATATAAATAATATTGATTTAAACACAGCCCCGGTAAGCCTTATTGTGCTGTGGGCCGATATTCAACTGCAGCAAAACAACCCTGAAAAAGTGCTTAATACACTCGGTAAACTTGCCAATAGCCACACATCGCTCGAAGACGCTATTTTGCTCAAGTTAGCCATAGCTGAAAAACGTAGTAATAAGCACACTAATACGGTGTGGCAACCGCTCATGCAACAGCGCGTAAAATTACGTGAACAACGCCAAGATACCTTCCATGCCAACGACTTAGCTAACTACTATATTCATGTACAAGCAAACCAAGCCAAGGCACAATACTGGGCAAATATAAATTGGCAGCAAGTAAAAATGAGTACAGATAAACACTTACTAAGCCAAGCAAATACGATGGTTAGGGATTCTTTATGAGTAAAATAAACGCGTTATTTGTTTTATTTATAGTTGCGCTATTTGCCAACTTTAGCGTGCAAGCACATCAGTTGAGCACAAGCTACATTTCACTGGATAATACCAACAACGAAAAGCAATACACAGGCACCTGGCAAATAAATATTAGCGATTTAGAACAGCACATTGCGCTTGACGTTAACCAAGACACACAAATAAGCTGGGGCGAATTAAAATCACAAAAGACGGCTATTAATCGCTATGCCAAAAATACTCTATCGGTTTTACAAAATGAGCAAACTTGCCCATTAACAATTACCGATAACTACCAATTAGATAATCATTTTAATGAAGCATATTTAGTGTTGCCGCTAGTTTTTAGCTGTAACACTGATGCAGATGTAACGTTAACGTACCGCGCTTTTTTTAACCAAGACGCAAACCACAAAGTTATTGTAAATGTAAATCAGGTTTCGCGGGTTTTCACTATAGATGAGCAACAGCACACTTTTACCACTGAGCAATCGAGTTATTTAACGACTTTTAACCAATATGTTTATCAAGGCGTGTTGCATATTTGGATTGGCATTGACCATATTTTATTTTTAATCGCACTACTTTTAACCTGCGTTTTAACACGCACTGAAAGTCACTGGCAGGCAATAGCAAGTAAAAAGCACATTATTAAGCACACTGCGTGGATTGTGACTGCGTTTACCCTTGCGCATTCACTTACCCTTACTGCTACGGCTCTTAATCTTGTTTCGCCAAGTAGCCGCTGGGTAGAGCTGGGTATTGCAATTTCGGTATTATTTGCGGCTTTAAACAATGTATGGCCGGTTATATTACGCCTTGGCTGGCTTACTTTTGCGTTTGGTTTGTTACATGGAATGGGCTTTGCCAGTGTACTTGGTGAGCTTGGGCTCTCGAGCGATTATCAATTGCTCAGCATTTTAGCGTTTAACTTAGGTGTAGAGCTTGGGCAGCTGAGTATATTGTGTATTGCACTGCCGGTGTTACTAACCATGCGCAATAAACCTATTTACATAAAGTGGGTGATGCCAATTGGCTCCCTTACTATCGCTGCAATGGCACTATTGTGGTGCGTAGAGCGCATTTAGCATTAAAAAAGCGAGTCGTTTGACTCGCTTTTTAGTTTTCTATTACTTGGTTTTATCAAACGGCATTAGCAAGGTTTTCATCGCAGGCCTTAGCGCGATTAACACCGTTTCTTCGGTGAGTTCAGGGTAGAGCATCTTACGAAGCAGTAACCCCGCCATCATCGAAAAAATAACGTTAATGCGGCTTTCAAGTTCGTGTTCATCAGTGTCTTTAAGTGCACTACGTTCACTGGTGAGCAATTGACGCATGCGCCCACGCGCTTGAATATCCATATCTCGTAAAAGCGAGGCCACTTTACTATTGCGACCCGCTTCCGCCATCATGTCTAAATCAACCACACAGGCACCGGTATCCATATGCCTTTGTACACCAATGTTTAAGCCATCTATAAGCGCTTGCAGAACATCACCTGGGTGATCTTCAAACTCCTGAAAGATAGAAAACATTTCTTCCATGTCTTTAGCAATAATACTTTCAATTATTGCCTCTTTGCTTTCAAAGTAGTTATATATATGCCCAGCGCTCATGCCTGCAGTACGGGATATTTCGGCCATGCCTGCGCCATGGTATCCCTTGCGTTTAAAACACTCTGAGGCAGCACTAAGCACCTGCTCTCGCCTAGCTTGTGCTAATGCTGGGTCTATATGCCTTTTAGCTTTCGTGCTCATAACCCTACTCCGGTATTAAGCGCATACTTAATACAGCGTAAGTTCATTGCATAGCTTAACTTAACAACACCTTTCATTTTACTGCTCTTGCACAGGTGTTTTAGCTATATTCCAGCCGCCACCTAAAGCTTTATACAAATTAATTTGGCTGGCAAGGTAAGCCTGCTGACCTGTTATTAACTGCTGTTGAGCCGAGTACCACGTACGCTGTGCATCAAGTACCTGTAGGTAGCTATCAGCCCCTTTTTCGTAACGCATTTTTGATAAATCGTACGTTAGCTGACGCGAACTAATTAACATATCGAGGGCATCAAGTTGCTCTTTGTAGCCTTCTCTATCTGCTAATGCATCGGCGGTTTCACGAAACGCATTTTGAATTTTTTGCTGGTACGTCGCCACCGCAATTTCTTGATCGGCCTTTGCCACATCAAGATTTGCCTGATTACGTCCCATAGTAAAAATTGGTAAGTTGATTGACGGTACAAAGCTCCACGTCCCTGAGCCTGAATCAAACAAGCCACTTAAATCGCTAGACGTACTGCCCGCAGTCGCGGTTAAGCTAATGCTTGGGTAAAACGCCGCACGCGCTATACCAATATTCGCGTTAGCGGCTAATAAAGCGTGCTCAGCGGCTTTAATATCAGGGCGCTGCGTTAATAAATCAGAGGGTAAACCAACAGGTACTTCTGGTAAATCCAGTAAATTAGTTAACGAGTTTGTCGGTAATAAATCACTCGATACAGGGCGCCCTACCAGTAAATCTAACGCGCTTTTATCACGTTTTAACAAGCGATTATATGTTGCTATATCTACTTTTGCAGTGGCAACCGTACTTTTAAGCTGCTCAAGCGTAATTGCCGATGTAGCGCCTAAATCAAAGCTTTTTTGCGTAAGCGAGAGCGACTCCTGCTGCGAGCTTAATGTTTCTTTAGCAAGCTCTAATAGCTGTAAGTCAGTTGCGTAGTTTAACCAAGCATTGGCAAGCTCAGCAATGAGTGAAATTTGCGTGCTGTATTGCGTAAGCTCAGTGTTATAGAGGTTTTGCAGGGCTTGCTCAGACTGGTTACGTACCTTACCCCAAATATCTAATTCATAAGAGGTAATACCAACCGTTGCGCTGTACTGTGAGCTAATACCTGCTTCACCCGTACTGGTTAAATCAGCCGGTAAACGTTGGCGCGTAGCCCCACCATTAAAATCTAATGAAGGGTATAAACCCGAATCTTCAATTTGGTATAAACCGCGTACACGCTGCACATTTAATACTGCTATTTGCATATCTTTATTATGCTCAAGGCTTAAGCTAATCAAGGTTTGCAATTTTTCATCATTAAAAAATTGCTGCCAATGTAACTGCTGCGCTGCTGCTTGCTCAGTGTCAGATACATAAGTATCTGGCACTGGTAAAGCAAGGTCTTTTTGCTCAGGGGCTAGTTGGCAGCCACTTAAAACAACTAATGTAATTGCGCTTAAAGTGAAGCGTTTAATGCTCATTGTGCGCTCTCCTTTTTATCGTCGGTGCTTTTCATTGGAAATACACGACGAACTAAAACAAAGAATAACGGCACAAATACCACCACTAAAATAGAAGAGGCAAGCGTACCACCTATAATCGAAATACCCAGTGCATTTTGCGCACCTGAACCGGCACTTGAGGCAATAGCAAGCGGTATAACACCACAAATAAAGGCCATTGAGGTCATTAATATTGGACGTAAGCGTAAGCGTACTGCTGCAATAGCCGCATCGACTAACCCTAGACCTTCTTGCATTTTATGAATCGCAAATTCTACGATTAATATTGCATTTTTAGAGGCTAATCCTATGGTGGTTAATAAACCTACCTGAAGGTAAATATCATTAGATAAACCTGCCATTACCGCGGCAACCGTCGCACCAAATATACCTAATGGCACAATAAGCATAACCGCAAACGGTACAGACCAGCTTTCATAAAGCGCTGCTAAACATAAAAATACAAACAATAGCGATAAACCGTAAAGTAACGGGGCTTGGCCACTGCTAGAGCGCTCTTGAAACGAAATACCCGTCCACTCAGAGGCAATTCCATTAGGAAGTTGTTTAACTAAGCGCTCCATTTCATCCATTGCTTGGCCAGTACTGTAACCTGGTGCAGCAGTACCTTGAATTTCCATTGCTGAAAAGCCGTTATAACGCTCGAGACGTGGTGAACCATAGGTCCAATACGAACTTGCAAAGGCTGAAAATGGCACCATATCGCCGCTGTCATTACGTACATACCACTTGTTTAAATCCTCTGGCACCATACGTCCTTGCGCTTCACCTTGAAGGTAGACCTTTTTAACGCGGCCACGGTCAATAAAGTCATTAACGTAACTACTACCCCACGCAGTTGATAGCGTGCTGTTAATATCAGCCTGAGACACACCCAGTGCTTGTGCTTTAGCAAGGTCAACATCAAGTTGCAGCTCGGGCATATCTTCTTGTCCGTTAGGGCGTACACCCGCCAAAATTGGGCTTTGACTCGCTAAACCAAGTAATTGATTACGCGCTGCTAATAAAGCATCGTGGCCAAGTCCAACCCTGTCTTGTAAGAAAATATTAAAACCATTTGCAGTACCTAGCTCAACAATGGCTGGCGGCGGGAAAGCAAACACAAACGCTTCTTTAATCGTTGAGAAGTAGCCCATTGCTTTACCTGCCACACCTTGCACAGATAAATCATCACGTTCGCGCTCATCCCAATGCTTAAAGTTTACAAACCCTATTGCTGAGTTTTGACCAGAACCTGCAAAGCTAAATCCGGTTACCGTAAAAATACCGTTAACAGCTTCAGATTGATCGTTTAAATAGTGGTTTTCTACTTTTTTAACCACTTCTAATGTTTCTTCGGTAGTTGAGCCTGCAGGCAGTGAAACCTGGTTAAACAAAATACCTTGGTCTTCATCAGGTAAAAACGCTGTAGGTAGGCTTGAAAAGATATACACCATGCCCGCAACAATAAGGCCATAACATAAAAGGTAGCGCTTAGATAAGCGGATCATACGGCTTACAAAACTTTGCGCGCCGGCATTTGTTTTATCAAACCCGCGGTTAAAACCACTGAAAAAACGGCCAAACATCGAGCTATTATCATGCACGTGGCTAGGCTTTAAAAGCGTGGCACACAATGCAGGTGTTAAAATAAGTGCTACTAATACCGATAGCCCCATTGCTGATACCAGCGTAATAGAAAACTGACGATAAATAACACCGGTAGACCCACTAAAGAACGCCATCGGAATAAATACAGCCGACAGCACCATGGCAATACCCACTAGCGCGCCTTTAATTTCATCCATCGATTTACGTGTTGCTTCAAGCGCAGAGAGTTTTTCTTCACTCATTACACGCTCAACGTTTTCTACTACAACAATCGCATCATCAACCAGTAGACCTATGGCAAGTACCATCGCAAACATGGTTAATGTATTTATTGAATAGCCAAACGCGTACAAAATACCAAAAGTACCTAACAACACCACAGGTACAGCTATAGTTGGAATAAGCGTAGCGCGGAAGTTTTGTAAAAACAGATACATAACAACAAATACCAGCACAACCGCTTCTATTAATGTATGCACTACTTTTTCAATCGATAACGAAACAAACGGAGTAGTATCATAAGGAACAACAACATCTAAGCCTTCAGGAAAAAACGCTTTTAACTCTTCAATAGCGGCTTTTACACCTTCTGCGGTATCGAGTGCATTTGCCCCACTGGCAAGCTTAATACCTAAGCCCGATGCTGGTTGTCCATCGTAACGCGCTACAACACGGTAGCTTTCACCACCAAGCTCTACACGGGCTACATCTTCAAGGCGTACAAACGAGCCATCGGCGTTTGCCTTAACTATAATGTCTTCAAACTCTTTTGCTGTTTGTAAACGGCTTTGTGCAGTAACGGTAGCATTAAGTTGCTGACCTTCAACCGCAGGCATGCCGCCTAATTGCCCAGCAGACACTTGGGCGTTTTGAGCACTGATTGATGCACTAATATCAGCAGGGGTTAACTTGTAGTTTTGCAGCTTAGCTGGGTCTAACCAAATACGCATAGCATACTGAGAACCAAACAGCTGAACCTCACCTACCCCTTCAACACGCGAAACAATATCTTGAACATTAGATGACACATAATCACCAATATCGATATTCGTCATGCTGCCATCTTTTGATACAAAACCCAGTACCATTAAAAAGTTACGTGCAGACTTAGCCACCGATACACCTTGCCTTTGCACTTCTTCAGGTAGCAAAGGGGTGGCTGTGGCTAACTTGTTTTGCACTTGTACCTGTGCAATATCCGGGTCAGTTTCGGCGCTAAATGAAAGCGTAAGGGTTGCTGAACCACTCGACTCAGAAGTCGATGACATATATAGCAAACCATCAAGGCCTTTCATTTTTTGCTCAATAACTTGGGTAACCGTATCCTCTAGGGTACGTGCTGATGCGCCCGGGTATGTTGCAGTAATACTAATTGCCGGCGGGGCAATTGACGGGTATTGAGCTATTGGTAAACTTTGAATAGCTAAAACACCTGCAAGCATAACCACGATAGCAAGTACCCATGCAAAGATGGGTCTGTCGATAAAAAATCGTGACATTAAAACTCTCCGTTATTGCGCTTTGTCAGCTGTTGCTGATGGTGAAACTTCAGTCGGTGTTACCGGCGCTCCAGGGCGAATTTTTTGTAACCCTTCAATAATCAGTTTATCGCCATCGCTTAGCCCGTCGGTTACTAACCAGTTTGAACCAATCGTTCTGTCTACTTTTAAAACGCGGCTTTCAACGGTGTTTTCTTTGCTAACAACCATGGCTGTTGGCTCGCCTTTTGTATTACGGCTAACCCCACGTTGCGGCACTAAAATAGCGTTTTGTTTTACGCCCTCAACCACTGAGGCACGTGCATACATACCCGGTAATAATAACTTATCAGGATTTGGGAATTTAGCGCGTAAAGTAACCGACCCTGTGCTTGGGTCTACAGTCACTTCAGAGAACTGTAACGTGCCTTTAAGTGGGTAAATTGAGCCATCTTCCATTTGCAATTCAACATCTGTTTGCGATTGTGAATCAACGCTCAATGAACCTGAAGAAATAGCTTTTTTAAGTTGAGTTAGCTCGTTGCTTGATTGGGTTAAATCAACATAAATAGGGTCAAGCTGGGTCACTGTTGCCAGTGCTGTTGTTTGATTAGCGCTAACAAGCGCACCAACAGTAACGCTCGATTTACTAATTTGGCCACTGATTGGAGAAGATACATGGCTGTAATCTAGGTTAATTTGCGCCGATTTAAGCTGTGCTTTTGCCGTTAATAGCTCTGCTTGCGCTTGCTTTTGCGCTGCATCTGCTTCGTCAAAGTCTTGCTGACTTACGGCTTTAATTTTTAAAAGCTCGCTATAACGCGACGCTTTTGATTTAGTGCTGGCAATACTTGCCTCAGCGCGGGCCACAGCTGCTTCGCTTGCTGCGAGGTCAGCTTCAAACGTAGCGGGGTCAATTTGATAAAGCGCTTGGCCTTGCTTAACTTGAGCACCTTCTTTAAATAAACGCGATTGCACAATGCCACTTACTTGCGGGCGGATTTCCGCAATTTGAAAAGCACTAATGCGACCGGGAAGCTCCTTTTTTAGTGTAAGCGCTTGGCTTTTTAATGTAATTACACCAACAGGTACTGCTTGTGGAGCTGAAGCTTGTTGCGAGTCAGCTGCTTGGTCGCAACCTGTTAAAGCAACAGATCCAACGAGGGCTGTTAATACAAATAAAGCGATGCGAGAACGCTGCATGTTAAATACCTTTTAGTCTATTTATGTCTAGAGTGAACGATCATTCTAAAGTAAATCTAAACGAGAATAAATTAAAACGGGTGCAAATTTACACTAACTTACAGTTGCAAAATTAAACTACGCCATAGGTTGTAGAAGGTGTTAACTTGATGAAAAATAAAACGGACAAGTATGAAAAATAAACTTTATTGCGGTGCGTTATTTATTAACCTGCAACAAAAAAGCCAAGCTAAGCTTGGCTTTAATACAAATTTATAACTATTTATTTATACGAGACACCAATAATTGCTCAACCCTTATGCCCTCAACATCAACCACCTCAAATTTAAAGCCATTAAAGGTAAAGTGCTCAGCACGTTTAGGTATACGCTTCATTGTGTATATTAAAAAGCCAGCTACGGTTTCAAAGTGCATTTGATCGGGAAACTCTTCAATGCCTAATACTTTTGCTAAATCAGAAATCGGGGTTAAGCCATCCACTAACCATGAGTGCTCATCGCGGGCAATAATAAGTTCATCGCCTTGATGGGTAATTAAATCTCCCATAAACCCTTTCATTAAATCTTTTACGGTAACAATACCGACTAACAAGGCATATTCATTTACTACCACAGCAAACGGTTTTGCAGCACTTTTAAATGCATTTAGTGCCTCAGACAGGCTTAGGGTTTCAGGTAAATAAAACACGTCTGTTTCAATCAGCTCTTGCTCAATATTAGCTGGCTCACCTTTTAGTACTTGTCGTAGTATATCTTTTGACTCAACAGAGCCGCGTAATTTATCTAAATTACCCGAGACCACTAAAAAATGATTATGGGGATTTTCAATAATTTTGGTGGCTATATCGTGGCTGCTTTCATTTAAGTCAAAATAAACTATTTGGTCGCGTGGGGTCATTACACTTGATAAAAAGCGTGCTTCTAGTTCAAACACATTGCCAATTAGCTCATACTCTTGTTGTTGTAAGCTGCCGTATTCTGCGCCCGCATCCATCATCGCCACAATGTCTTCGGTGGTAACAATATCTTCTCGTTCTGCGGGTACTTTAAATAAACGCAGTACAAAATTAGTTAAACCATTAAAAAACATTACTAATGGCGTAAGTGCAAAAGTAACCCATCGCATTATCGTTACCACACGCACAGCCACCGCTTCGGGCATGATCATCGCTAAACGCTTTGGCATTAAATCAGCAAATAATATAAACAGCGAGGTAATGGTAAAAAACGAAAATAAAAAGCTAATTTTTTCAAGGTGTACACCTTGATAAAAAAGCACCAAGATACTTTGTACATAAGGCGATAGCGCTTGTTCGCCTACTATTCCGCCTAAAATAGCAATCGCGTTTAAGGCAATTTGGATCATCGCAAAAAACGCCCCTGGATTTTCTTGCAGTTTTAATACCGCGGCCGCGTTATCACTGCCTTCATCGGCCATTACCCGCAGTTTAATTTTACGCGACGCCGCAATAGCAATTTCCGACATGGCAAACAACGCACTGATCAAGATCAATAAGCTAATCCCGATTAAATCACCCATTTAACGCTCCAAAAAGTTAGCGCTTTTTCAATAAAAAGCAGCTGATTATAGACGCTTTTTTAAACGCGGCAATTTATATTTATGCTTTTACAGGCTAAATTAATAAGCCATTGAATTAGCGTTGTTTATTTTTCTTTTTTGCTTCATCGAATGCCAGCGCAAGTCTATCTTGTAGGCTTTGCGGCATGTTTTTATTACACGCAAAGTAAAGGGGGGAGTGTTGTGTATTGAGCGTAAATATAGGCTCTAATAATTTAAGCTTTGGCTCAAACTGTGCGCGGTAGTTAAATTGTTTTTTACTTAAAATAACAAAGTCGAGAATATCGTGCCGTGTGCTTATTAATTTATCTATTTTGTCTAAGCTATCAATTATCAATAAGTTTTTAGCCTCACTAAAGCCACGCTCTAGCAAATAATGGTGGCTAAAATTATCCCTAAGCACCGCTGTTTTATATTTTTTAGCATCGTTAAGCGTTTTTAAGCGAATGTTACGTGATTTAAGGGCATAAATAGCAGAGTCAAAACTTTCAAGCTCAGCCACCCAGCTAAACTTATCTTCTCGCTTAGGTAACCTTACAATAGAAAATATACAGGTATTCGTATCTCTTAATACTGCGTTATAAGACACAGCCCAACTGTGCGCTAACATAGTGTATTTAATATCTGTATTGGCGAGCGCGTTTCTCACTTTATCTACAGAGCGCCCTGCAAGTTGGTTGTTTTCGTCAATGTATTGAAAATCGGGGAATACTTCGGTCACTATTGTAATTTCAGCTGCATTGAGCCTTATGCATGCAAAACACAACAAAAATAAGTACAGCTTCATTTAGCTTCGCCTCAAAACTAAAACAGATATACACCAACTATAGCCGAGGGTAACCGAACCGCTAGTTTTTAACCTAGCCCTATACGCTGATAGGACTAGATTTTTTAAAGACTAACTTGCTATTTATTCATTGCACTAATTAAGAACGCTGAAATTTTAGCGCCTTCACGTAATGTTGTTTCTGAACTTGCTTGGCCCACTAATGAGCTGTCGGTAAATGGCGCTATTTCCATCATGTCGGCGCCAGTAATTGGAAACTGATCGGCAATAGCTTGTAAAATATCCAGTGCATGTTGCGGGGTTAAGCCGTTATCTTCTGGTGTGCCCGTAGCTGAGGCAAATTCGGCATCGAGTGCATCTATGTCAAAGCTTACATACACTTCATCTACGTTATCGGCTTTAAGCTGCGCAATGGTTTCATCTGCAACCGCTTTTGCACCACGCTCTATTATTTCATTAGCCCAATGTTGTTTTACACCAAAGGTGCTTTCCCAGTGCGATTTAGGTTTACCGCTTGAGCGAATACCAAACTGGATTAAATGATGCGGTGCAGGTAAAAACTCTAATATATGCGTACACCACGAGCCAAAACATAAATCTATCCCTAAGCGCTCTACTAATAAATCGGTATGCGCATCAAAATGAATAATAGCGGTACGTTTGCCTTGCTCGCGCTTAGCTTTTAAATACGCTTTAGTTAGCGGGTAGCTAATTGAGTGATCGCCCCCAATGCCAAATATGCCTTTATCTTTAAATGTGGCGTAAAAGCTGTCACACACATCTTCGGTAATAGAAAGCGGGCTTACGTAGTAATCATCGTTTTTATCGCCGTATAGGGCTTTTTGGCAGTTTGAAATTGTGGCGTCGTTTAAGTATTTATCATGTAATAAATGCGGGATAACGCGTACATCACCTAAATCAAAAGAGCGGCACTGGGTTTGCTGATCAATCAAGGCTGAGCGTAAAAATAATGGCCCCCAGTTTGCGCCACGTAAAATACCGCCGCCACAATCTGAGCTAATACCTAACATAACCGCTTTGTGAGGAGATTCGGGTAATTGTGTTAAAGAATCGCGCCACAAAACATCAACATTTTCGCTTTGCCCATACAATTTATTACGTAATGCCGCTTTACGCTCTTTCGCGGTATTAACTGTAAATACACCATCGCCAGGTGCACATAAACAGTGCTCTACTTTACGTTTAAACGCGTCAAATTGTGTGCTCATAATAAATCCTATACTTGTGTGTTTTATTCATGTGGTTTTGATTAGTTATGCAAAAACTAAAATTATCGGCCTATTTGCAAATATCGCGCAATGCGCTCACTTATTGCTCAAGCATTATTTATGCGCTTATATAAAAGCCGTTAAAAAAAGCTAAAATAAAGCCGTAACTGTTTGTTATTAAATAACTAAAAACGCTTTAAACCACGTATTGATAAATTTAAGTTATCACCATAATCAATACATATAGACTCTCAATAAACAAGTCAACCACCCGCCTTTTAACGAACTTTAAGCCTTTGATTTAATATTCAATGTGAATGAATAAAGCCATCATTTATAAGTATTTTTCAACATCGGACATACGTCCTGTACTTAGTTTACATTTGCCGTAATGATGCTAGATTGACAACAAATTTTTATAAAAAAGGCTTAGTTATGGAAAAGGTATTTCACTTAGGATTATGTATTGACGATTTAAAAGGGGCTGAGCTTGCTATTGTCCCTGGTGACCCAGATCGTGCTGCACGCATTTCTCAATTCCTAGACAACCCAACCTGCCTTGCTCAAACACGTGAGTTTCATGTTTATTTAGGCCAGTTAAATGGTCACTCTGTGGTGATTTGTTCAACCGGTATTGGCGGCCCTTCAACCTCTATTGCTGTAGAGGAGCTGGCACAGCTTGGCGTACGTACTTTCTTACGTATTGGTACTACTGGGGCAATTCAGCCACATATTAATGAAGGTGATATTTTAGTAAGCCAAGCGTCTGTGCGTTTAGATGGCGCAAGCCAACACTTTGCACCACTTAGCTACCCTGCGGTATCTGACTTTTTTGCGACTCAAGCTATGGTGCAAGCGTGTAAAAACCTAGATATCGACTTCCACATTGGTATTACTGCCTCAAGCGACACATTCTACCCAGGGCAAGAGCGTTACGATACGCATTCGGGTTATGTACCTAAGTCATTACAAGGTAGCTGTGAAGAGTGGCAAAACCTAGGCGTGATGAACTACGAAATGGAGTCTGCTACCTTATTTACCATGTGTGCAGCGCTAGGCCTTAAAGCGGCGTGTGTTGCCGGTGTATTGGTTAACCGTACTCGCCAAGAAATTCCAAACGTTGATCACGGTGAAATTGAGAAAAAATCAGTGGCTGTGGTATTAGAAGCTGCAAAAGTACTATTAGGCTAATGCCTTTTTAGCGCTTTAATAAAACGCATAAAGCACAGCAATTGCTGTGCTTTATTGTTTTTAGCTTACCCTAAATTCTGGTTACCTTAGCTTTGCGCTAATCACTTCTATTTCTGGCAAATTGCTAAAGCTTGCAAGTACCGCACGTGCTACTCCCCCTTGGTTTTCATGACCTTGGGTTTCTAACAGTGTAATTGCTTTAATCGTTTTATCGTTAAAGCTAAGACCCGCTAAAAACAATTGACTAAGCGCACTTTGAAGCGGCGAAAGGCTTGGGCTGTAAGCCGCGTTTTCTGCGTAACTGCCGTAAAAGTCACCATTATTAAAGGTACTTATTTTAACTGCGCTAAAGTTGTTACTGTAAGGTACGTAGGCCATTAGCGCCATGGCTGCTAGCTTTTCATCAAGGGCTGTATCTGCAAATGTGTGTTGCTGCTGTTTTGGGTTAAACAGGCTAAAATCGTTGCCTAAATCAGTGGGGCCAAATGAATGCGGTAATAAATCAGCTAATTTAAAATGTTGCTCTGGCAGTAAAATATCAAACTCTTTTGCATCAGCCAGTTCGTTCATAAACTGCCTGCAATAACCACATGGGGCATCGCTAATTGCTATTTTTAGTATTTTTTTTGCGCCATTTAACCACGCATTGTTAATCGCCGACTGCTCTGCATGCACGACTAAACTAAGCGCTTGGTGATCAAACTCGACATTAGCACCAAAATAAAAATTTATATCACCTTGCTCATCAAGTGCTTTAACAATAGCTCCCACATGAAAGTGAGAAACAGGAGCCACCGAAAATTCAGACGCTAAAGGCACCAAACCTTGTAATAACGCGTCATCAGATACATTAAGTTGCGCGCACAATTGGCTAATATCGTTAGGATGTAAAATACCACGCTGGGCTTTTAATTGGCTGCGTAATGCTTGAGTTTGCGTAACGCTTAGTGAGATATGTGAATTTGTGAGTGCTGTGTCTTGTTGCACAGTAAAAGTTGCTGATGCCATAACATATTATAATTATTTAATGGCTAAGTAGTTTAAAAGGTTAGGCGCCTAAATGCCAGCAAAAAAAGGGAGCACACTGTGCTCCCCTATTTTTAAGTTAAAGTAGACTAACCAGTATTGCGCATACCTGCAGCAATACCTGTCATGGTGATCATTAATGCATTATCAATATCACCTTCACTTACTTTATCGCTTGAGCGCGAACGACGCAGCAGCTCAACTTGCAGTACATTAAGCGGATCGGTGTACGGATTACGCAGCGCAATCGACTCTTTTATCCATGGTTGATCTGCCAATAAGCTATTTTGCGGGCTAAGCGATTGCACTAAGCTAATTGCTTCTTCTAGCTCTTTACGTAACGAGGTACCCAGTGGTTTGTACATGTCTTCCACCAGCGCGTTATCGTAATGCTCACTTAACCAGCTATCGGCTTTACTAAATACCATTTCTAGCATTTCAAGACGTGCTCTGAAAAATGGCCATTGCAGGCTCATTTCGTGCAGTGTTTCTATGCCGTATTTATCAAGTGCCGCTTTTAAGCCTGTTAATGCGCCAAGCCATGCAGGTAACATTAAACGGTTTTGACTCCATGCAAAAATCCATGGAATAGCACGTAAGCTCTCAACCCCACCATTTGGATTACGTTTAGCAGGACGCGAGCCCAATGGTAATTTAGACAGCTCTAGCTCAGGCGTTGCCATTCTAAAGTAAGGAACAAAGTTTTCATCATGGCGAACCACATTACGGTAGTGATCGCACGACTGCTCGCTTATCAACTTCATCACTTCACGCCACTCTTGCTTAGGCTCTGGCGGTGGTAATAAGTTACTTTGCAGTACGGCACCCGCGTAAATATTTAAACTTTGCAGTGCTACATCAGGTAAACCAAACTTAAAGCGGATCATTTCGCCTTGCTCAGTTACTCGCAAGCCGCCTTTTAATGAACCAGGCGGTTGTGAATGCAGTGCTTGTGCAGCAGGTGCCCCACCGCGCCCTACCGTACCACCACGACCATGGAATAAAACAAGTTCAATGCCGCGCTTATCGGCAAGCTGCACTAGTTTATCCATTGCTTCGTACTGTGCCCAGCCTGCGGCCATCATGCCGGCGTCTTTAGCTGAATCAGAATAACCAATCATGACATTTTGGGTATTTTTAATATGCCCGCGGTACCATACGTTATCAAGCAACGTGGTAATTACATCGCTACCGGCGTTTAAATCGTCAAGCGTTTCAAACAAAGGCGCTACTGGTAAATTAAACTGACAGCCACTTTCTTTTAAAAGCAGTTGTACAGCTAAAATGTCAGAGGCGGTACGCGCCATTGAAATAATGTACAAGCCAAATGTTTTTTCATCTTGCTTAGCTATTACATCAAAGGTGTCGAGTACTTCTTGCACCTCTGGACTTGGTTGCCAGTTTTTAGGAATAAGCGGACGGCGAGAATTAAGCTCGGTAAGCAAAAATGCTTGTTTGTCCTGCTCTTGCCATTGGTTGTAATCGCCTAAACCTAGGTGGCGTGTAAGCTCAGAAAACACATCGCTGTGGCGGTCTGAATCTTGGCGTACATCAAGTTTTGCCAAACGCAGGCCAAAGCTATTTATACGGTGCAGTAAATCAAGTAATAAACCATCGGCGACAACTTTCATGTTGCACTTTAATAAAGAGCGATAGCACACCTCTACTGGGTGCTTGATTTGATTTATATCAGTGATTAAGTCTTCTGAATCGCTGCGCTTATTCTTGATTTTTGCACCTAAATGAACCACTGTTTCAGAGACTTGGTTTTTAAGCTTTTTAAGTACAGCGCGATAAGGTTCAAAGTCTTGTCCTGCCAGCTCAATTAGCTCATCGCTTGCATCTGACATGCTCAGCTCTGCGCTTAGCGTGTCAATATCACGGCTGTATAAATCAAGCGCCATCCAACGACCATGATCAAGTACTTGCTGTGTTACCTGTGCAGTTACAAATGGGTTACCGTCACGGTCTCCGCCCATCCAAGAGGTAAACTCAATGGGGCTGTAATCAATTGGGAGCTCTAAACTTAAATGCTCTTTAACTTGATCTGAAAACTCACGTAAAAAGCGTGGCACAGCGTGCCATAAGCTGTTTTCAATAACAGCGTATCCCCATTTAGCTTCATCAACTGGGCTTGGGCGAGAACGCCGAATATCATCGGTGTGCCATGCTTGGCTGATAAGCTGAGCGATGCGATTTAAAATAGCTTCACGTTCTTGTGGTAAATTGTCTTTGCGCTCAAGCGATGCTAAACAATCACTTAATTCTACGTGCTTATTAATAATTGTACGGCGCGTCACCTCGGTTGGGTGAGCGGTTAATACTAAGTTTATGTGGAGTTTTGAGAGTGTTTCGGCCAGATGATTACTATCTAATTGGCCTTCTTTTGCTTTTGCAGTTAACGTTTTTAATGTTTGAGTGAGAGGATTTAGTTGGCAAAAACCAACATCATTAAAACGCGAAACAGTGTGGAACTGCTCTGCTACATTAGCTAAATTTAAAAAATGATTAAATGAACGGGCAACCGGTAAAAGCTCTTCATCACTAAGCGCATGTAGTACCTCAATTAGCGCTTGTCTGTCGTCTTCGTTACCACTGCGAGATGACTTTGATAAAGCACGAATTTCCTCTACTTTATCTAAAATCGCTTGGCCTTGGGCATCTTTAATAGTTTGTCCTAGTAGCTGCCCAAGTAAATTAACATTACCTCGCAAGGCGGCATATTGTTCACTCATTTCTCAGTCTCCTTTGTTTCATGGAATGCTATTAATATCATCATGAGCGCAGATTTAATAGATCCATTTGCAATGGTGAATCGTAATTAGCTATATGTAAATTATTAGAAAACGGCTTTTATGATCATTTTTTACGACGCCAGCTGCCCGCTTTGCAATACCGAAATGCAGCACCTTAAAGATGCTGATACTAAACATAAAATTGTTTTAGAAGACCTTAATAGCCACGATTTTAGCGCACGTTATCCAAGTGTTAATAAAAACAAGGCCATGGCTATATTGCATGCACAGTTACCAACTGGGGAGATGATTTACGGCTTAGATGTTACCTATCAAGCGTGGAGAACAGTAGGAAAATACCGCTGGTTGAAAATTTTTCGCTTGCCAATAATTCGCTACTTCGCTGATGCCGCCTATATATTTTTTGCAAAACACAGACAAAAAATAAGCCGTTTGCTCATGCCAAACGCCTCCTGTTTAAACGGCCAATGCACTGTTAATACAAAGGACAAACAATGAAAACAATTGTTTTATTTGGTGCCAGCAGCGCAATAGCACAAGCTTATATTGAGCACCTACAAATAAATGCCCCCACAGTGCAAGTTATATGTGTTAGCTCAAAAAAGGCAGATACAAATAGTAATGTTGTTTACCTAAAGAGCGATTACACAGCGCAAAGCTTAGCCAAGGTTACAACTTACTTAAAAGAGCAAAATGCCGATATTCAACAGGTCGTTATGTTTAATGGCACTTTACACAACAAAACCCACATGCCAGAAAAAAAGCTAGAAGAGCTAAACGCAGACTATTTTAACGAATTATTTAATTCCAACACACTCACTCCCTTACTGTGCTTACAAAGCATTTTGCCGCTGTTAACACATAAAACGCAGTGCACTATAACGGCGCTCAGTGCGCGTGTGGGCAGTATTAACGATAATAAATTAGGCGGTTGGTATACATACCGCGCATCTAAAGCGGCCTTAAACATGCTATTTAAAACCGCAGCGGTAGAACTGGCGCGCCGAGCTAAAAATACTAAACTGGTGTTATTTCATCCGGGCACTACCGATACTGCGCTTTCAAAACCATTTCAAAAAAACGTACCTGCGGATAAGCTTTTTAGCGCTGAGTTTGTAGCTAAACAGCTTTTTACACTTACGTTTAATAACTCTCATTTAGAACTTAACGGTGAGCCCGCCTATTTAGATTGGCAAGGCGAAGCCATACCCTGGTAAGGACCTTTGATGCATTTTACTAAAGAGCGCATAAACGCACTTGAAAAACACACTCGTACTCATTTAATTAATTCACTTTCGGGTTTTAAAAGCGCCAACTTAATTGGCACGCAAGATAAGCAAGGCAATACAAATGTAGCTATTGTTAGCTCGGTTATTCATTTAGGGGCTCACCCGCCATTGGTTGGCATGATAATGCGCCCTAATAGCGTGCCTCGCCATACGTTTGAAAACATCATAGAAACCGGTTGTTACACCATTAACCAAGTAAATAAGGCCATATATAAGCAAGCTCATCAAACATCAGCTCGCTACGATAAAGGCGAGTCAGAGTTTGACGCAACAGGTTTAACGCCAGAATACTTAAATAAATTTACAGCCCCTTTTGTGCAAGAGTCGCGATTAAAATACTCTGTAAAATACGTTGAGCACCAACACTTAGCCGTTAATGGCACTGAGCTGGTTATAGGTGAAATTACCGATGTGTATTTAGATGAAGCGGCGCTACAAAGTGATGGCTTTTTAGATTTACAAGCCATTGAAACAGTGGCTGTAACAGGGCTTGATAGCTACCACACTAGCAATAAATTATCGCGTTTACCTTACGCTAAAAAACCTTAGTATGCATGTTGTCGCATAATATTGAATTATGCTTTTACATTAAACACAATGCCTAACACCAATCTGCTTATTGGGCCTTTTTAACATTTTAGTGAAATTTAATTTGTTAAATTGCTCAAGTATTTATGCAGCTTGGTATTGAAACCAAGGAGACTTTTATGGCCACACAAGGCGTTGGTACACACACAAGCGAGCAAGCATTAGCGGGATTGAGCAACATGACCGCCAATGTAACCCCTATTCAAGCAGATGAATATTTACAGCGCATTGCAAAAGCACAAGCTTATATGCAAGCAAATAATATAGATGCAATTTATTTAAATGCAGGTACAAACCTTACTTATTTTACAGGCATGAAGTGGTATGCAAGTGAGCGCATGGTTGGCGCCATTTTACCCGCTATAGGCGATGTACAATACATAGCCCCTTATTTTGAAATTGGCACCCTAAACGGCTTTAAAGTGATTGAAGGCCCCATTCATGGCTGGCAAGAACACGAAAGTCCATATGCGTTATTTGTAAGTGTACTCAAGCAGCTCAACATTAATGACAATGCCACAATAGGCATTGATGAAAGTGCACAGTTTTTTATATTCGACGGTATAAACAAAGCGCAAAAAGGCCTAAATATAGTTAATGCACAGAGCGTTACTGCACATTGCCGCATGCATAAATCGGCAAACGAATTAGCGCTCATGCAATGCGCAATGGATATGACTTTAGCTGTACATCAAGCAACTGCAAGCATGCTTTACGAAGGTATTACCACCACAGAGGTAGAAGCCTTCATTAAAGAAGCGCATCAAAAAGTAGGTGCCCCAGGTAACTATTTTTGTATTGTTTTATTTGGTGTGGCGACCTCATTTCCACATGGCGTTAAAGATGCGCAAGTGCTTAAAAAAGGCGATATGGTATTAATAGATACCGGTTGCAAAGTGCATGATTACCTTTCAGATATAACCCGCACCTATGTATTTGGTGAGCCAACAGTGCGCCAGCGCATGTTTTGGGATCATGAAAAAGCAGCTCAACTCGCCGCTTTTAGTGCTGCAAAAATTGGCGCTACGTGTGAAGCAGTTGATGCAGGCGCTCGTCACTATTTAGCGGCTCAAGGATTGGGGCCACAGTACCAAACACCCGGCTGCCCGCATCGTACGGGCCATGGTATTGGCTTAGATATTCACGAATGGCCTTATTTAGTCGGTGGAGACAAAACCCCACTTGCACCTGGCATGTGTTTTAGTAACGAGCCAATGCTAGTAATACCTGATGAATTTGGTGTACGTTTGGAGGATCACTTTTATATGACCGACAACGGCCCGCATTGGTTTACACAACCAAGCTATAGTATTGACGACCCGTTTGGGCTTAACGCTTAAACCCTTTATAAAGAGCAGCCATTAGCTGCTCTTTTTAGTTTAAGGATTGATAATGCATACTTCATCCCAATATCCTCTGTTATACAAAAGCAATCCGCAAAAGGATGAATATGAAAAACTTTAAAATTGATATCGTATCAGACGTAATGTGCCCATGGTGCGTAATAGGTTACAAAAACCTAGAAACAGCGCTTGGCCAACTTAAAGACGAGATGAGTGCAGATATTACGTGGCATCCTTTTGAGTTAAACCCTGACATGCCGCTTGAAGGTCAAAACTTAAACGAGCATCTAATGCAAAAATACAACCTAAGCGAAGAACAAGGCGATGAAAATCGTAAAAACATGTTCGAAGCAGGTCAGCGTGCCGGTTTTACCTTTAATTTTGATGGTGAGCGCATCATGATCAACAGCTTTGATTTACACCGCCTACTTACTTGGGCGCGTGAAGAAGATAAGCAAACCGAATTAAAGCTTGCCATGTTTGAAGCACACTTCACCGATTTAAAATACTTAAATCAAGAAGAGGCACTGCTTGATGTAGTCGCAAGTGTTGGCCTTGATAAAGAGCAGGCGCGTAGTATTTTACACTCAGATAAATACGTTCAAACAGTACGACAAGAGCAAGACCGCTTTAAGCAACTCGGTATTACCTCTGTACCTACATTTATTATCAACGATAAATATGCAATCAGTGGCGGACAACCGAGTGAGTCGTTTATTCAAGCACTAAAACAAATTAGTGAAGAAGAGGCTAAGCAAGAAGTTTAGTTAGCTAGCAAAATTAAAGGCTGCAATATGCAGCCTCGTAGCCAAACAATGCTAATTTAAGCATTTTCAAACTCTTTATAAATTAGCCACTTTGGCAGGTAAGGGGTGTCGGGCACTTGCCAACCATGTTTATCATAGGCAAGGCTAGCCACTGCGCTTATTAGCAGAGCTACATCGCCTGTCCACGTAACTGCGCCCTCAGGTGGGTCATTGTAGAATGTATAATGTAATTCAATAGCCTTGTAGATTGCCCGTTTATAATGAGCTTCATCGTTTGATAAAAGCGCTACCCACACATCCAAATAAGGCAAGAAAAGCATGTTCACATAAGGCGCTCTAAATTCATCAACATGCTCAGGGCCTGATTTTTCCATTACCTCGCGTAATAACACTGTTTGGTCTGCGTCTTGTACAAATATATTTCGCACAAAATTTAGGAGTGCGAAGTCAAGGGCATCAGGGTACTCAAGCCAACTTTCTTCGCATCGACAGATTAGCTCAGTCGCATCAGCATCTCTTAAACACAGGGCTAAACTTAATTGCAGTAACCAATCATCAACCATGATTAAGCGATGTTCAGAATGACCTTCTAAGCGAAATACGTGACCTTTTAAAGTAAAAATATGGCGCTGCCCGGGGTTTGACACTAAATTATAGTGCGCATGTAATAAATCTAGGCCAAAGCGCATAATAGACGCGCCCTCAAGCCCTTTTTCTGCATTTTGTGCATGAAAGCTTAGACTTATACAATCCATTGCGTCAGAGTTTAACCGTGCCTGTGGCTCCTCATAAATCGCGGGCTCTAGCTCGAGATAACGCTGCCACCTATTGTTATAAGTATCTAAATGAATATGAAAGGCATTTTGCAAGTTCACTAATTTATAGTGGTCATTGTGGTACTTTAAATCGCTCATAACTGAATCTTTCCAATGGTGTAATTTGTCACGTCAAACGTTGGTTTTAAACTACTGCCAGTTTGAAACTTCTGTTGCACTTTACGAAATTCAATGTTATCAGAATAACTATCAAATGCTTGCAAAGTGTTGCCCAAGGCTTGTGTAAATAGGGTGGTCAGGTCTTTCTTTTTGACACTATTTTACTTACACGAGAATAGTGCAATTGAAAATAGTCACCAATCTCTTTCAAAGTGTCTTGTCCTGAAATCTGTTTACACATTTCAGGACAAGACAAGTTTAAAACTAAATAAGGCTGCACATTGTAGCCCTATTGGTTCTCAACTGTAATATGCAAATATTCGCCGCTGTAGTTGATTAAGTAATCCTTACTAGCGCAGTAATAGAGCGCCCCTGACTTGAGTATTTCCTCCTCAGTATTTTTAATTATTAACGCGCAGCGATGCGTATTTTCGAAAGTCTTAATCGATATTTCTAAAAAGCCTATGAGGGATTTATTATTTATTGTTACCTGCTCTGTTATTAAGTTTATTTTAATAACTCTAGCCAATCGAAAATATTTATAAACTATATACAAACTGGCTAAGCAGCTAATTGTCAGTATCATCTCCCCTGCTACTTTGTTAAAGCCACCTTCGTATGTTGGTAAATGAGTGAATAGACTAGTAAGCTCCCCTAACGCTAAAACGAGCCCTGCTAATATAGCGATAGCTCCTATCCCTACACCTTTAGATTTTATTAGCGTGACTGTATTTTTCATAATAATAGGTAGTTGATATTGCTTATGGTTAATTTCTAATATAGGAACATATCTACTATTTGTTCCTTTGCCACAATTAACATTACACGAATAGATTTTTACACTGGCATTATAAGTGCATTATTAGCAAAGAAAATTATTACATGCTCTGTGAGATAATTTTGTGCGAATGATAGGTAAAAATTACATTTATTTAGACCCTTTTTTCAAAGCGACCAACAATGTTGAAACCTACATTTGTACTGTCTGCACAAATAAATTAACTATTTAAAGTAAGGAGTACACATGGCTAAGTCAGCAACATTATACAGAATGGTAACTAATGAGCATATTTGCCCATTTGGACTCAAATCAAAAGATTTACTTAAGCGAAAAGGCTATAAGGTAGATGATAAGCCGCTGACTTCGCGCGAAGAAACCGATGCATTTCAACAAAAGTACAATGTTGATACCACACCACAAACATTTATCGATAACGAACGCATTGGCGGGTATGACGACCTGCGCGCTTACTTTAATAAATCGGAGCCAGGCCAACAAGGTACTACTTATACTCCCGTAACGGCCATTTTTGCTGTTACCTTATTGCTTGCCTTTGCATTTAGCTACTCGGCTGGCTTTGCACTTTTTTCTATGCATACAGTTATGCTGTTTGTCGCGTTAACAATGAGCGTACTGGCTATTCAAAAATTACGCGACTTATACAGCTTTAGTAATTCTTTTATAACCTATGATTTATTTGCGATGAAAGTAGTGAGATATGCTTATGTGTATCCATTTTTAGAAGCATTTGTAAGTATTGGCATGATTGCAGGGCTTTCAGCTTATATTGTTGCACCAATTTCTTTATTTATTGGGGGTGTTGGCGCCGTGTCGGTGATTAAGGCTGTTTACATAGACAAACGCGAGCTTAAATGTGCCTGTGTTGGCGGAGATAGTAATGTACCGCTGGGATTTGTCTCTCTAACCGAAAACCTGTTTATGATTGCGGCGGGTATCTGGATGTTTATTAAATAACCTTAATTCAGGTTAAATAATGAGCTTGATAACTAACCGGATTATTTTACATGATTGGTATTTTAGTGTAAAAAAGGCTACTAACTAAATAATAAAAGGAATTAAAATGAAATACTTACTGTCTATCATTGCCGCTCTAATCATTACTGGCTGTACTACAACTCCACTTCAAGACAGTCCTACCGCAACAGTAAAATCAACAGTTCCCCCTAAATACCCTGTTGCAGAGGTACGTAACAAAACAGAAGGTTTTGTTACCATGTCTTATGATGTAGATAGTTATGGGCGCCCAAATAATATTAAAGTTATTAACGCTAAACCTGAACAAGTGTTTAATAGCGAAGCCAAACGTGCCCTATCTAAATGGCAATACTCACCTAAAGTTGTTAATGGTGTTGCTGTACCTGATAAAAACTTAGAAATGACAATTGAGTTTAATTTGGATAATTAATAATCGGGTAAGGTTATATCTTAAAGGCTGCAGTGTGCAGCCTTTTTACTATTTGTCAGCGAGCTTATTAAGTACGATAAAGCACTTTAATTACATGCCAGCCAAATTTAGTTTTAACTAAATGTGGCTCTAAAATAGCGCCATTAAAGGCTATTTTGTCAAACTGTGGAACCATTTGCCCGCGTCTAAATTCGCCTAAGTCACCGCCTTTTTTACCTGATGGGCACGACGAGTATTTTTTAGCTAAGGTTTGAAACTTGGCACCTTTACCTAATTGCTTAATAATGTCTTCTGCTATTTCTTTGTGTTTAACCAATATGTGGAGTGCGTGCGCTGTACTTGCCATTTCAAAGCCCTGATAATTTAAAACGCGGCGATTTTAGCACAGCCACCTAAACCTAGCATCTACTTATAGCTGACCAATCAAATAATTGGCGTCACCCAATAGCACGCTTTAATTCACAAAACCTGATATTTGGTCTAAGCAGCTATAGCTAGGGTCCGAGAGTGGGCTCAAGCTAGTTACTTTTCTAATTCGTGGTGCTTTACTTTTTTCATGACTGGCAATAAATCCCTCCACTAAAAGCATTCGATCACTACAATGCTTAACAAACCCCTCAGTTACATCACCGTAAAATGGGAATACTAAGTATTGCTTTGACATTTTTTCTAGAGCTGCACGATCTTCATAAAAATCAAGGTGTCCGTAATGTCCAACTAAGCACACCTTAGTTCCAACCAAATCATTTTGATTCTTGAAAAGTTCGCCCCAAGATATTTTTTTACATTCAATTTTTTCCTGTAAAGGAAATGCTTTTACAGAAAAGACCACAACCATTAAAACTAACAATCTAGACATAGATATAAATTTTTTCATATTTGGATTCTATTAACTTTCCGGGAGGATTGCTCTATAACGCATCCGTACACTCTAAACTGCGAGGCCAAAAAACCTCATAACCTATTGATTTGTATTAGTTAACACCTTAATATTAGCAACAACCAAAGGCAATAAGAAAAACCTAACCCAATTAGTTTTCTGCTTCTGCTAAGAGCCTTTTTAAAATCAGTTTTTTAATAACGTTCTTAAATTCACAGCTGAGAAAAATACCATAGCTATACACACAAACAACAAAAGATAAATACCGTAGCCTACACCAACCATTAGGTAGGATTTACTAGGCTCCTGAGGATTATAATAAACATTAACTTTATCCCTCGTTTGATATTTTTTAAGTTGTAAATCTCGCTCCGCTCTATCAAGCATAGAGTTGACGTTTGATACTCGATTTCCAACAAATAGCTTTTCATCAAGCATATAAGAGTATTCAACCTCTATAATATAGCGCTCTTGGTTATGTTGTATACGTAGTCCATTACTAGAAATAACAGTACCCTCAACCATAGGCCAACTTTTCGTAGTCAGACCTTCTGAAACAACGGTTACTAAATATGCACTCCAAGCTAGTGAACTTAAAAGCATTACAACAAAAAAGACTCTACTTTTATTAAACATATCAGCACCTAATTTTTTTGGGACTACACAATATATTTGTTTATGGAGACAATGATTCAACACGATAGTAAATTTCTTTACCTGCGATCAATTATAAATAATGTTTTGCGTCCTCTGGATTGGGTATTCTGCAATACTGATATTTGCCAAATAAGGTATACCGGTTTAAAGCAATTTTATCGTATAGCCAATTATTAAAGGTGTTGGGTAAAACACTAAATACAGTGGCTAATTTATAGGGGTAACCTAGCTGCTTAACTACTTCAAAAAAAGCATGGCTTTGCGTGTACGCTTTGCCGTTTTGTAGGTAAACCATTGAGGCGTATTGTGTGGTTGAAAAACCAAAGTGAGTTAATAGCAGTGCACCTTTTGGGGATTGCACGCTGCACAGTTTAAAAATGGCAGTGGCATCATTACTAATTATAAAATTACACCACGCACTACATAATTTGCACTGTGCATCGAATAATATAATTTTTTGATTACGCATTAATGTAGCCGCATCATCACTCATTTTATACCCCTTAAGCAGTTACTGCTGAACCGGCTTTTTTTGTAACTTACGCTGCAATGTGCGCCTATGCATATTGAGTTGCCGCGCAGTGGCCGACACATTACCGTTATTACTATGTAGCACTTGCTGAATATGCTCCCACTCTAAACGCTCTGGTGACATAACTGGTGTGGCAACATCACTGACATTTTGTGTATTTAAATCTGCGTTTAGGGCCTTTAATAGCGTGGCCATATCAACGGGTTTAGTAAGGTAGTCGTTAGCGCCTAAACGCATGGCCTCTACAGCGGTGGCTATGCTTGCAAACCCTGTTAGTAATACAATATACGCCTGCGGTAATAAGCTGCGAAGTGGCTTAATTAAGCCAAGGCCGTTATCGTCACCTAGTTTCATATCGAGCAAAATAAAATCTGGTAAGTGTTTATGTGCTCTGAGTAATGCATCACTTTGATTATGCGTAACTTCACAACTAAAGCCTTGTTTTGTTAAACGCCGAGCTAGTGTACTGGCTAGGTTTATATCGTCTTCAATTATAAGTAATTTCATGTAAGTGGTTGCTCATTATTTGCTATGGCTAATTTTACTTTAGCCACTGCCCCGCCACCAGCGTGATTATACAAAGTTAACGAGCCGTTTAGTCGCTCAAACGTTACATTAGAAAGTAAAACCGCAAGCCCCATACCTTGGCTGCTAGGCATAAGTTGCCCGCCAAGCTCTGCTAATTGTGATTGGCTAAAACCGCTACCAAAATCACGAATTAGCAAATATATACTTTCACTGTGTTGATTATCTTGCTGCCAGCTTAGCTCTAACTGGGTTTGGTTATTTTTTTGATTAGCAATGCATGCATTTTGTAGCAAATTAAGTATGGCGGGCAATAGCATTGCATCACTTTTTAAGGTGACTGCTATTGGCTCACTTAACCAATTAATGTGCTGATCAGGGTATTGCAGTAATAATGTATCGATGATCTGCGTTTGTAGCTGCTTTACTGTAATGTGCTCGGTGGTATTTTTATTACGAAGCTGAGCAGAGAGCTTTCTAAAGTCATTTAATTGCCTAGCACATTGCTTGAGCGGTGTGTGCATTTGCACCACGACAGGGTTATTTGGCTGATCTTCTAAAAGCTCTTCAAATAGTAATTGTAAGTTAGCGATAGGACTGGCTAGTTGATGGGTTATTTGCGCAGCTGCGCCATCTAGGGTTACCAGTTGCTCGTTGCGCAATTGCTGCTCGCGAGCTTTAGCTATTGTGCGCTCTCGCTCCTTTAATGCCCGGCTCATAGCACCAATAACCAAAGCGATAACGCTTGCACTTAAAACAAAGTTAACCCACATGCCTATAAAGTGCCCACTCATATTCATTTGATGCATACTGTGATCGGGCATCCTAATGAGTAAAAAGCTATAAGCGGCAATTGCCAGTACGGCGATATAAGCCAAGCCTTTTTCACGAAGAGTGACCGCTGCAATCATGATAGGTAGCAATAATAGCGATACAAACGCATTGGTTGCGCCGCCACTTAATGAGAGCAAAATAGTTAAAAACAGCACATCCGCAGTGAGCTGCATTAACATCCCTATAGGGCGCGCTTGGCTAACATTTCGATAAGCGAATACGCTTACTAATTGAAATATCGCCTCTATGGCTATTACCACTAATAAAGGGAGTAACGCTATTTGGTGTTCTAATAAAAAATACACGCTTAGTACAGCAATTAACTGCACAGCAATAGCACCACTTCGCAGCATTAAAAGGCGACTAATGGTCGGGTCGGTTTGCATAAACAAGGTGTGATATACCTATAAAATTTAATACGTTAAAAAGTTAATCTTCATCCATTGATATAGTAAACAGCGCGCACGGGGTCCCTTGATGAAACACCATTTTCCATTGCTCATTACTTTTACGCCAAAGCGACATACGTAAGGAGTAATTAAACTCACTTCGGGCTGAGCGCCTATAAGCCGCTTGGTAACTAATTTGCGCAACATCATCGCTAAGCATTCGCCCTTTAAAGTGCTGATAATAAAACTGCGGAACAACCTCGGTAGGTAAACGTGTGAGTACGTGCTGCTTATCAAATACGGTGCCATTAGCTGCAATTTCAATAAACTCATCATCAAGTAAGGCATTTAATGCATGGCTTGATTGACGGACATCGGGGTCGAGCAACTGTCGTTCGGCCTCAATCAAGTGATTAAACAACGACACTTTTATTTTATTGCTCATGGGCTTCCTTATTATGTATGCAATTGCCACGTGTTTATGTGTTTATACGTTAAACGGGCAGTAATTAATAATATCGGCTTACTTTAATGCACTTAAGCTAACAGCTTGAACGCAGTGCCATAAACGCAAGCCACTTACGTTGAAGTAAAGCCGCAAAATCATGCACTATTCAATTATATGCTGTTTAACACATCACTACGTATAGTTTTAATACTTGCTTACTCTTTAAACAAGCTTTACGTTAAATTGCCCACAATTACTATTATTTACGAGACAAAACAGGTTAATAACTTCTCTTAAAGGGCAATTTTTGATATAACTCACCCATTAGCAATACACGTCAGACCACCTTTTTAAGAGAACACATTATGGCCTACGCACATATTACTGGTTGGGGTAAATGTATTCCACCAGCAAGCATTAGCAACGATGAAATTAGCGAAATAGTTGATACCAACGATGAGTGGATCACCACACGTACTGGTATTAAATCTCGTAGGGTTAGCCATGTTAGCACCGCAGAACTTGCAACCGTTGCCGCAAAGCACGCCATCGATTGTGCAGGGATTGACGCAAAAGATATCGATTTAGTTATTTTAGCAACGTGTACCCCTTCTACTGTAGTGGCCAATACCGCCTCATTAGTACAAAAAAACATTGGTGCAACCGGCGCTGCAGCTATGGATACCAATGCTGCGTGTTCTGGTTTTTTATATGCTCTTCAGGCAGCTACCGCTCAAATTCAGGCGGGTATGATTAAAAAAGCCGTGGTTATTGCTGCAGAGCGCATGACCTGGTATGTAAACTGGGCACGCCGTGACAGCGCTGTATTATTTGGTGATGGCGCAGGCGCAGTAGTACTAGAAGCCGCAGATACACCCGCAGGCCTACTTGGTACTAAAACCGGTTGCGACAGTGAAGACAGAGACATTTTGCATATCACCAACTTTGGTAGTGATTTAAATAAATATGAGCCAATCGGCCCATCGGACTTATTATTTGAAGGCCGTGAAATTTTCAAACGTGCCGTTAAAGGTATGAGCGAAGCGTGTGATGATGTATTAACGCAAGCCAATCTAAGCCTTGATGACATTAACGTATTAGTGCCACATCAAGCTAATTTACGTATTATTCAAGCAATTCAGCATCGTTTAAAAGTGCCGGATGAAAAAGTAATGGTAAACATTGCTGACTACGGCAATACCTCAGCCGCCACGATTGCTATTGCGTTATGTGAAGCCGTAGAGCAAGGCTTAATTAAGCCGCATTCAAATATTATGTCGGCAGCGTTTGGCGCAGGTTTAACGTGGGCAGCAAGCTATATAAAATGGGGCGAGCGTGTTACGCCGATTAAAGTAAGTGATGCAACTTTGCCACCGTGTGAGCTAACAGGCCTTGAGCTTGTAGCCCCCGCAGTTAAAGCCTGCAAAGACGCTGAGCCTAGCTAAACGTTTTTAAGCACATAAAAATTAAACGCACTTTTTAGTGCGTTTTTGTTTTATAGGAGAACAAACTCATGGAGCTAATTACTTGGAGCTAACTACATGGAACTATTAGGCATTCATCATGCTGCTATTATTTGCAGTGACTACGCCCGCTCTAAGCACTTTTATAGTAACGTACTTAAACTTAAAGTTATTAACGAGCATTTTAGGGCCGCGCGTAATTCGTATAAATTAGATTTAGCGATGCCTGATGGCAGCCAAATAGAGTTATTTTCGTTTGATGGAGCACCTGCAAGACCAAGCTACCCAGAAGCGCAAGGCTTAAGGCATTTAGCATTTAAAGTTAAAAACGTTGCCCAAGCAAAGCAGTATTTAGAGTCACAAAATATAACTGTGGAAGAGATAAGAGTGGATGAAATAACCGGCAAAAAATTCACCTTTTTTGCCGATCCAGATAACTTACCGCTTGAGTTATACGAGGTATAACCCTCGTATAACAAGGTTTATTTAAAGCGGCTTTGCAGATAATTAAATACCGCACGAATACCTAACGCTTCGCCGCCGGTTGGGCGCCCAGGTAAAGCACGTAAATTCCATGCCATTACATCAAAATGTACCCAGGGTGTGGTTGGCTCTACAAACTCTTTTAAATAAAGCGCCGCGGTAATTGCACCACCAAATGGTGTGCTGGCACAGTTTGCCATATCGGCTACATCACTCTTTAAAAAGCTTTTGTACTGATCAAATAAAGGCAATTGCCATACAGGGTCGCTTACATCCATACCGGCATCAATAATACCATTTGCTACATCGCGCTCTGTTGAGAAAAAGCCTGGTAACTCAGTACCTAAAGCAACACGACAAGCACCGGTAAGGGTCGCAAAGTCAATAATTAGCTCAGGGTTATCGTTTTGTGCCTCGCTAAGCGCATCACACAATACTAAACGCCCTTCTGCATCGGTATTGTCTATTTCAACCATAATGCCTTTACGCGTTTTAATTACATCACCTGGGCGAAATGCATTTCGCGATACCGCGTTTTCAACCGCAGGCACTAAAACACGCAGTCTAATTGGTAAATTAGCCGCCATAATTAGCTGCGCTAAAGCAATAACGTGCGCTGCCCCGCCCATGTCTTTTTTCATGTTACGCATGCCAGAGCTTGGTTTTAAATCAAGCCCGCCAGAGTCAAAACATACCCCTTTACCGACTAAGGTAATCAGTGGTGCGTTTTCATCGCCCCATTTTAAATCAAGTAAACGCGGTTTGTTTTCGCTCGCGCGCCCGACCATGTGTATTGTTGGGTAATTTTGCTCAAGTAGCTCATCGCCAATCCACTGGGTAAATTCGCCGTTGTAATTATTGGCTAAATCTTCCATTACTTGCGATAAATGCTGCGGCATCATATCTACCGCAGGTGTGTTTACTAAATCACGCGCTAAATAAATGGCATCAGCTTGTTGCTTAATACGCTGATACAGCGCTTCATCGGCAATGGCTAACTGTGCTTTTGCAGTTGGTTTTTCTTTATATTCACTAAATTCATAGCCGCCTAACACAAAACCAAGTGCGACTTGCTCTATAAAGACATCATCGCCTTGAATTTGATACGTACCCAGCGGTAATTTATTGGCAAGCTCGCCTGCGGCCCAAAAATCATTTTGGTTTTGTAATAAACAATAAACGTGGCTTAGCTCACCGGTTTGCGCGTCAGGCACAAGCGCTAAACCTTGCTTTTCAAAGCCGCTATTTGTTAACCATGTTTGGATAAAAGCCGGTTGTTGTGATTGCCAGTCAGTTAACTCGTTTTTAAGAATAAAAGATAAAGGAATACCAGAAGAAGTATGACGAAGTAATGCACTCATTGAAAAGCTCATATAATAAAAAATGGTAGCTCAAAGCATACCAATAAGACCGGCTAAAAGGTATAGCTAATTTTAGCCAGATTTATTCTTTATTTGGCGCTTTAGTGTGTTGTTTTAAATCCTCTTTAACTATTTCGGCGTCTAGCTCTTTAACTGGTTTATTAATGTTAAACGAGCTGGGCAATACATCTACACCTACCATTCTGCCCAGCTTTACAACCAATGGAATAGTAATAGGGGCAAACGGCAGTACGGCAAATACACCTAAGCCAAGCCCTTTTAAAATATCTACAAACTGCTCATTAGCACGCTTTAACTCTTCTTTGCTGGTTTGCCCTTGCGTGTAACGCCTATAAATGGTGAGCATTTCTATGGTTTCTTGCCTTTCTTGCGCAAGAGCAATTTTTAGCGCCACCATTGCACGACGAAAGCGAAGCTGTTGGCGCTTTTTACTAATTTTAACTACCCGCCAAGGCGCACGGTGAATAACTTTATATAATCGCATACCTTTATTTTCACACATAAAGGGTTTTACACAAGAATAATTTACTTAATACGCCCTATACTTTACTCTTTTGCACCATAACAGTGCTCAAAAGCTCATTTTTATGCAAAACAAACAAATAATAGTACTCCTCAAACCCCAAAAACCACAGCCTGATGAATGCTGCGGCGGTGGTAGCTGTAGCCCTTGTGTGTGGGACGAATACAGACAAAAATATCGTGACTGGCAAGCGCAAAACACACCACCTGCCTCACCAATAGAAACAAGTTGATAACATCCACTCACCCACTTCGCGCATTAAATCTTCGAAAAAGCGATAAAACCGCACTTTATTAGTTCAAATTAGTTACATACTGCACCATTGTTGCAAATATATTTTATTTTGAACTTTTTGTTATTAAAGAGTTAATTATTAATTGCCCTGAAAGTTTTTTATGTATAGTCTGTACATAGGACTTCACATGAGGTTGGCTTTTAGCTTTAAGAAGTCGAGTAGGTTGACTCTTTATCCCCATGTGAATACGTCCAAAATTATAAATAAGTAATGTTAATTACTGCATTACGTACAAAATATATTCTAACTGGGGAAAATTAGAATGAAACTTAAAAGCAACGCGCTAAATCAAGCAATTAAATTTGCATTAGCAACAACAACCACCGCAGGTTTGTTTATTTCAGGTTCTGCTGTTGCAGCAGAAGAAAGTGAAACTAAAGTTAATAAAAACGTTGAAAAAATTGCCGTAGTGGGTACTCGCTCAGCGCCACGCTCTATTGGTGATTCACCGGTTCCTATTGATATTATTGGCGGTGAAGAGCTAGAAAAGTCTGGTAACACAGACATGCTAGAGCTACTTAAAGGCTCTGTTCCTTCTTTTAATGTTCACCAAAACCCAATCAGTGATGCTGCATCACTAGTACGCCCAGCTAACTTACGTGGCTTACCTTCAGACAGCACATTAATCCTTTTAAACGGTAAACGCCGTCACCGTGCTTCTGTTATTGCATTTTTAGGTGGTGGTATTAACGATGGTGCACAAGGCGCTGATATTTCAGTTATTCCTAGCATTGCACTTAAGCAAGTAGAAGTACTACGTGATGGCGCAGCAGCACAATACGGCTCAGATGCAATCGCAGGTGTAATGAACTTCCAACTTAAAGATGCCTCTGAAGGCGGTAAATTTGAAGTACGCCATGGTCAATACTACGAAGGCGACGGTGATACCACACAGATATCGGGTAACGTAGGTCTACCATTTACAGACAACGGTTTTGCTAACTTAAGTTTTCAATATAAAACAGCAGATGCAACAAGTCGCTCAGAGCAACGCCCTGATGCAGCCGCACTTTCTGCTGCAGGTGTACCAGAAGTTTCTTCGCTTGCGCAAGTTTGGGGTGCTCCAGAGGTTGATGACGACATTTCAATTTTTGGTAACTTTGGTTTAGAACTAACAAACGACTCAGAATTTTATATGTTTGGTAACTACTCTGAGCGTGATGTACGTGGTGGTTTTTACTACCGTAACCCGCATACTCGCCCAGGTGTATACTCAAACGATGGCGGTGAAACACTGCTTGTTGCCGATTTAACAGAAGACATGAGCGGTAACTGTCCAACTATCGCAATTGATGACAACGTACTAGATAACCCAGACTACATTAGCGGTGTTGCTAATAATCCTGATTGTTTTGCATTTAACGAAACCATTCCTGGCGGTTTTACACCTAACTTTGGTGGCAACATTACCGATACCTCTTTAACCATTGGTACAAAGGGTATGTTTACGGGTGGTTTCCTTAAAGATGCATTTTACGATTTAAGTGGTACGGTGGGTTTAAACGAATCTCGCTACTTTATTTACGACACGGTTAATGCGTCGTTAGGTGCAGACAGCCCACGTGATTTTAGCCCAGGTAAATATGAGCAACTAGAGAAAAACTTTAACTTTGACCTTTCTAAAGGCTTTGATTTTGACCTAGCGTACGATGTAAATATTGCCGGTGGTTTAGAATGGCACGAAGAAACATTTACTGTAATTTCGGGTGATGAAGCATCATTCACTGCAGGTCCTTTAACTGAGCAAGGTTTTGGTATTGGCTCTAATGGTTTCCCTGGTTTCAAACCTTCTGATGCAGGCGAATATACACGCCGTAACTACGCAGCTTATGTAGATATTGAAGCACCATTTACAGAAGAATTCTTAATGGGCCTTGCGGTACGTTTTGAAGATTACGACAGCTTTGGTACAACAACAAACTACAAAGTAATGGCACAGTACCACGTAACTGAAGATCTAAATATTCGTGGCTCAGTAAGCACAGGTTTCCGCGCTCCAACTGTTGGCCAAGCGAACGTAAGTAACGTACAAACAAACTTAAGTGATGGTGTATTACAAGATTCAGCACTTTTACCACCAACAAACCCAATTGCAGTGCAATTAGGTGGTACAGAGCTTGAGCCAGAAGAATCGCAAAGCTACACATTAGGTGCGGTTTACACTATTGGCGATTTGTTTGTAACACTTGATTACTACAACATTGAAGTTGATGACCGTATCAGCCAATCTGAAAAAATTGTACTTAGCCAAGATGATAAAGACACGTTAGAAGCAGCAGGCGTACCAAATGCGCAAAGCTATGCACAAGTAAGCTTTTTCACAAATGACTTTGATACAACAACGCAAGGTATTGACTTAGTAGCAAACTACACAGCTGACATGCTAGGCGGAAGCTCTACATTTAGCCTTGCTTACAACTGGAATGAAACTGAGGTAACTAAGTTCAGCGACATTACCGGTGAGTTTAAAGTTAAGCGTTTAGAAGAAGATTTACCTAACCACCGTGCAACGCTTACTTGGGCACAGCAGTGGGAATCTTTTTCAATGTTTACCCGTGCTAATTACTACGGCGAATACCAAGGTGTTCACGTAGATTACGATGCAACAGCAAAAACAGCTGACGCAGCCGTGACCATTGACGCTGAAATAACGTACTTCTTAAATGAGTCTATTAGCTTCTCGGTAGGTGCACAAAACATCTTTGACCAAGACGCTGAAAAACTTGATTTTGAAGACCGTACGGGTATCCCTAACAATAACTGGGGTGGCCAATACTACGAAACGTCTCCATACGGTATTAACGGTGGCTTCTACTACGCGAAAGCAACCTATACTTTCTAATATTTTTTCATGATAAACCAAGGCGAAATGTTAAGACATTTCGCCTTTTTTATTTTATATTAATTAAAAAACAATAACGCCTCATCATGCTAATTAAAAAAGCCAATCAATTATTACAAGAAAATAAACTCAAAGAAGCCGAGTTTCATTTTAAAGCAATTTTAAATAGTAACCCGCAAAGCGGCGAAGCATTATTTGGTTTAGGCAGGATAGCACTTAGGTTAGAGCGCTATGATGCAGCGGTATACTTATTACAAAAAGCATGCGAACGTTTACCCCATATGCTTGAGCCACTGCACGCCCTTGCCGATGCATTTAACGGCGTTAATTCCCCTAATGATGCGCTTAAAGTACTCGAATATGCTAAAAGCCTTGCAAGCCATAACCCAGAGCCTCATTATTATTTAGCTCAGCATTATTTAAGCTACGGCGAATTAGACAAAGCACACACCACATTTGCGCATGCGCTAAGCATGGGGCTTTACCCCGTAACTGCCTATATTTTATTTGAACTAGTACAATTAGGCCGTTTCAATAAAGAACATAATTATGTGAGCAACCTGCACCACTTTTTAACGCAAACGAATAACGTGCGTTTAAAAATGGTGTGTTACTACGCGTTAGGTAAAAGCTACGACAAACTAGAAGATACAGAGCAAGCATTTAACTACTATGTGCTTGCCAACAAACTTCAAAAAAAGCTTACTCACTTTAAAACCAGTGACTTAGTGCCTTTTTATGAAACAATTATAACGCATAGTACACAACAGCTAATTGCATCTGCCGATCACACTTTTACCGGCACTATTACGCCCGTGTTTATTATTGGTATGCCCCGCAGCGGCTCAACCTTACTTGAGCAAATGATGGCCAGCCACTCACAGTTTGCCACATTAGGTGAAAACACCAGTATTGCTAACCAAGTGGTGGCATTTATAGAGCAGCAAACGCAAACCCCTTACCCGCAATGCTTAAGCGCACTTAGTAACGATTTAATCGCAAAAGCTCGCAATATTTATATTGAAGAATTAAAAAAAGCACAGCCTATACGCCCTTTCATTATTAATAAGCTACCGAGTAACTATCAGTCTATTGGCTTAATTTACTTGCTGTTCCCTAATGCTAAATTTATTAATTTAAGTAGAGATTTTAATGCCACTGCTTTTTCGGTGTTCAGTAACTACTTTGCCGAAAATGAGCCGTACTTTTGTGATTTAAAAGAATTTAAACTTTACCATGCGTTGTATGCAAAATTAATGGACCATTGGCGCAGCCTGCCCTCATTACCGCTATACGATATTCATTATGAGCAAATAGTTGCCGAGCCTGAGTCGCAGCTAAGTGCTTTATTTTCGTTTTTAGGGTGTGAGTATGAACCGCAATGCTTAGCATTTTATAAGCGTAAGGCTGCTGTTAGCACATTAAGCAAACAAGCCATTAGGCAGCCAATTAATACACAGGCACTCGCGCATTGGGAGCGCTATAAAACACCGCTTTTAAAACAATTTGAATGAGCCTAATTGCCTAACTGTGCTCGTTAAACCAGCTTACAACATCTTTAAATTGCTCATCCCGTGCCTGAGGGTGAGTAAGCATATTAATATGATCGTAATCCACACTATGACCATGGCGCTTGCCATAAATTTTAAGGGTTTGTTTTCCTGGTCCGGACTCTGCCATAAACTTTTTAATATCAATAGGCTGCGCAAGAGCCTTATCGTTTACAGCGCCAATATGTAGTGTAGGAGGCACCTGCACTTTAGCTAAGGCTTTTGCATAGTCAAAACCATCATCGCTATCTATCCATGGCCTTTTTTTAGCCCACTGCATGCTTTGATAATGCGACTTTTGCGATTCGTTATCGCTGCCCCACTTATAGCCTTTAGCGTTTAAGTATCCCTGTTTTTTAGCCAATATGGGCGCCATAAAGTACCAAATTACATTTGCTTGTAGTAACTTTTTAGGGTGATTGTTAAACAAAGAGCGTTTAGAGCCAAAATAAGCACACGCTTTAACCTCTTTTAAATACTCAGGAAAACGTGCAAAAACGCTATTCATTAAAACGCCCCCCCAAGAGTGAGCAACCCAATAGTCTGGCTTTTTACCCTCGAATTGTTCAATGTAATTAATAAAGGCGGGGATATCTTCTACTATTGCCTCTGTTTGACCATATTTAGCCTGCGGCGAAATAAGCGGCTTGCTCTCTCCACGTCCGCGCAGGTCTGCTACATAGCAGCAGTAGCCTTGCTCAGCCAAATAAGGGGCTAGCCCTTTATTGCTATGAGTATAAAAAATTTTGCCGTTTTCTACTGCGCCGTGCATAAAAAACACCACGGGGCCCGCTTGCTTGTCGTTTGCTATACGGCGTAAATGTAGCGTTTGCTGATTGCCTAGTTGAACAAAATGTGAGTGCTGTGTTATTGCCACAAATTTTCCTTTATTATTTTTAGCCACTCATCCTACCAGTACCACTGTTAATTCTAAAGTAAATGGTTGCACTTTTTAGTGGGGCATTTGATACAATTGCGCCATTATTTAATTGCTAAATTAATGCTATGAAATCAAAACAAGTCTCTAACAAGCTCCACCCACGCAACCAACATTTACATGGCTACGATTTAGACATGCTATGTGATAAGCACGATGCGTTAACCCCTTTCATCATCGTCACCCCTGCGGGGAGTAAAAGCATTGATTTTACCAATAACACAGCAGTAAAAACGCTTAATCAAGCGCTTTTAAAAGCGCATTATAAAATAGATTTTTGGGATATTCCTGAGCATAATCTTTGCCCTCCTATTCCTGGTCGCGTTGATTACATTCATTACTTGGCAGACTTATTAAGCGACGACAACCAACAAAATATTCCAACTGGCAGGCAAATTAAGGTGCTCGATATTGGCACAGGGGCCAATTTGGTCTACCCGTTAACGGGTAATCATGAATACAACTGGCACTTTACTGGTAGCGACATCGATGCAAATTCAATAAAAATAGCGAAGCAAATCGCCCAATTTAATGGTTTAAAAATAACCCTAAAACACCAAAAAAACGCATCATCTATTTTTGAAAAAATTATAAATAAAAAAGATTTTTTTCATTTAACCCTGTGTAACCCTCCGTTTCACGCAAGCGCAGAAGAGGCCAATAAAGGGTCGCAGCGCAAATGGAAAAACTTAGGGAAATCGCCTAAAAACACCCTTAATTTTGGCGGGCAAAATAATGAGCTATGGTGCGAAGGCGGCGAAGCACAGTTTATTAGCAATATGATTGCTCAAAGTGAGCAATTTGCAGAGCAAGTAATATGGTTTACCTCCTTGGTTTCAAAAAAAGAAACGCTTAAAGTGTTAGAAAATAAATTAAGCTCCCTCCCTATTGCCGAATATAAAATTATAGACATGGCACAAGGACAAAAAGTAAGTCGCTTTATTGCCTGGAGTTATTTTGATAAAGCCACGCGTGAACAAATTTTTGAAGAGCTTGTTTAAACCCATAAAAACAATAAAGCCTGTAGTACTTAATAAAGGAATAAAAACCATGATAGATTTTCGCTCAGACACGGTTACTAAACCTTCAAAAGCCATGCGCGATGTAATGTATAGCGCGCCAGTAGGCGATGATGTGTACGGGGATGATCCTAGCATAAACCAGCTAGAAGCCTATGCAAGTGAGCGTTTTAGCTTTGAAGCTGCACTTTATTGTAGCTCTGGCACGCAAGCTAACTTACTTGCGCTTATGGCTCATTGCGATCGCGGAGATGAATATATTTGCGGGCAAAATGCCCATAACTATAAATTTGAAGGCGGTGGCGCTGCAGTATTAGGCTCTATTCAACCACAACCGATTGAGAATGAACCCGATGGCAGCCTCTGCTTTGATAAAATTGCCGCAGCAATAAAACCAGACGATAGCCATTTTGCCAACACCCGCTTACTTAGCCTTGAAAACACCATAGGCGGAAAAGTACTCCCCCTTAGCTACTTAGCCAAAGCACGTCATTTTGTAAATGAGCACTCGTTAGCTCTGCACTTAGATGGCGCACGTGCGTTTAATGCAGCGGTTGAATTAAACGTTGATATTACAGATATTACCCAGCACTTTGACTCGGTTTCAATTTGCTTATCAAAAGGGCTAGGTGCTCCCGTTGGCTCGCTATTACTAGGCACAAAGGCGCTTATCAAAAAAGCACGGCGCTGGAGAAAAGTACTCGGTGGTGGCATGCGCCAAGCCGGAATGCTGGCAGCCGCGGGGCAATACGCACTTGAAAATAACGTCTCTCGCTTAAAAGACGACCACGCTAATGCGCGTTATTTAGCAAGTAAGCTTAACGAACTCAATGGGTTTAGCGTTGATATGAGTAACACCACTAACATGGTGTATGCGCGCTATTCAAGTGAGTTAAATATAGCGCTTATTAGCGAGCAATTAGCACAACAAGGCATATTAATTAGCCCAAGCAAACAGCTTAGGCTAGTCACTCATCTTGATATAAACAAAGATGATATAGATACTTTTATACGAGCCTTAGCGGCCCATATTTAACTCAGCCTTATAGTGCGTGCGGCACACCGACACATAACGGTCGTTGCCGCCAATTTCTACTTGGTTACCATCGGCAATGGCATTGCCGTTTTCATCTGTACGCAACACATGATTGGCTTTACGGCCGCAATGGCACACTGTTTTAAGCTCAACCAGTTTATCGGCCCATGCTAGCAAGTACTGAGAGCCAATAAATAACTCACCTCTAAAGTCGCTTCGCAGGCCATAACACAATACCGGAATACCAAGTTCATCAACCACATCGGTCAGCTGCATAACTTGCTCTTTAGATAAAAACTGGCATTCGTCAACCAATACACAGTGGCGCTTTTTTTCGTTTTGCAGATTTTGGATCAGCTCAAAAACATTTTTTGACGCATCAAATATATGCGCATCAGCTTGCAGCCCGATACGAGACGATACTTTTCCTACACCAGAGCGGTTATCAATTGCAGCCGTTAAAATAACTGGCTCCATACCGCGTTCACGATAGTTAAACGCAGATTGTAATAAGGTGGTTGATTTACCCGCATTCATCGCAGAGTAGTAAAAGTATAATTGAGCCATTGCCGTGCCTTAAGATAAAAAGTGCGCTTATGCTACCTTAATATGCGATTAATACCAATTTCATATCGCTATTTTAGTTAATAAGCGCTTTGATTTTCTTATTACTCAACAGCTTGCAAGTATTTTATATAAATTTGTGCACTGTCAAAGCGCGCTAACCATTGCCATATATCTTTACTAAGCTGGCTGTTTTGCTGGTAAAACTGCTTTGAAAAAATTAAATAACCGTCGGTTGTTTCATAAGGTGGGTAAAGGGGTTTTACATCGCTCCCTTTATGTTGATAGCTCGATACTTTTAAGTCATCTACTTGGCATAAATCAACACTTGCCTGTACCACTCCTTTATCAAGTAATTCAAATGCTTTGTCTTTTGAAAAAGTATTATGAATATAAAAAGGCTCTTCTTTTAGCGCGCTGTTTAAGCCATAGCCATTAGGAATGGCGATAGTGAACGCTTTATTTTGAAATACTTCACGTGTTTGCCATTGTTTATGAAAACGAGCCCGCCCTATTAAGCAGCTACTAAAACGACTCACTGCAAATTTTTCTAGCAACACCCCTTTTTCGTTTGTAGGGTACACAGCAAAACGTTCACGCCCATCACGATAGCTGGCAATAACGGCATTAACACGGTTAAGTTCTAAATCGTTTAGGCATCTGCGCCATGGTTTTCTAACAAATGAAATAGCCACATTGGGTATGTCGGCATCCAGTTGCTTTAAAATTTCAATTGAGGCGCCAGGGTTATCTATAGGTACCTCTTGCCCAATGCCCAAAAACATAGGGGCAACGTCTTTATCTTCGTAGCAAAATATAAGTGTTTGTGGGTTAGCAAACACTGCTGAAGAAAACATCAAACCAAATATAAATAAATAATTTAAGCTGCTGATACTCATAATAATTTTTATTAGTAAATAATGTAAATTGTAGCTTGTGATAACAAAGCTGCCAGTGCTGTAACAGTTAAATTATCCCTTCATGCTTTAGTAGCCAACTTTTTCTCTCAAGGCCACCAGCGTACCCAGTAAGCTTTGAGTTTGCACCAATAATTCGATGGCATGGCACAATAATACTAATGGGGTTTTTGCCATTTGCAGCTCCGACTGCTCTTACCGCCTTAGGGTTATTTAATTGTTTAGCTATATCGCCGTAGGTCATGGTTTTGCCAAAAGGGACGCTGAGCAACGCTTGCCACACACCATTTTGAAAAGGCGTACCTTGCGTATCTAATGGCACATTAAAGGTTTTGCGCTGACCATTAAAGTATTCGTTTAATTGCTTTACGCAGATTAAAACCGCTTCATTTGTTACTTGCTCAACGGGTGTATGGGTGTAGTGTGTTTTTGGGTAAAAACCAACATAGCTCACCCCGTTTTCAGTCGCTTGAATAATAACATCGTCAATTGGGCTCGAAATTGCGGTCTGTATAATCATGAAAGTTGCTGCCATAGTTGAAACGTTAAGTACGAGCGAAATGGAGCGCTCAGCTCTGGGTTAAATTGCTTAGTATTGATCAGCGCCTTTTTTACCCCAAGATCGCCGGCTAATAGTATATCTGGGTTACTTTGCCCACGCAGTTTAGCGTAGTTTACAGTCCACGGGCCTATGCCTTTTATATCGAGCCAATTATCCAAAACCCTGTTATCGGGGTTATCAGCGCAGTACTTAGATAAATTTTTTAATGCATTTTTGCGCGATTGCGGCATTTTAAAAAATTCAAAGTCGCATGTCGCTAAATCCTCAGGCTGTGGAAAATACACTTTATCTGCGTGTTTATCGCCTCGCTCTGCAACCAGCTTTGTTACTAAAGTGTGCGCTGCCCCTACGCTAACTTGTTGACCCAATACAGCGCGGATCCCCGCTTCAAAGCTTGACCATATCCCAGGTAAGCGTAGCCCTTCACTTAATGTAAATGCCCCATTAATACTGTTTTTTAAGTGGCTTTCAATAGGGTTTATATCGGCATCTACATCAAGTACACGGCGTATATTGTTAATTACTTTTTGTAAGTGCTCGGTATTATTTATTACTATTTCAACTTTAAAATGGTTATTTTGCACCTTAAAGTGCGCATTAAAATAACCTACCGCCCCTTTTAGCTTAAATGTTCGCCCGTAACTGGTTGGGGTTATCCACTCCATAGGCTCTATTAACCGCTTTGACAAAAAGCTGTGCAAAGCCTGCCAATTGTAAGGAGGTCTAAAAGGGAGAGTTAATACAATCACAGGGGTTGCCTCTTTTTTTGATTTTCTGAGCTTTGATGGGGCTATATTTAATTGTTGTAAAAAAGCATCGTTAAAACGTCGCACACTTTTAAACCCAGCGGCAAATGCAATATCGGTTATAGGTAATGTGGTCTCTTGAATGAGCTTTTTAGCAAACTGACATTGGTTAAATAACCGATACTGAGTAACAGATACACCAAAGTGCTGATTAAATATACGTCGCAAATAACGACTGGTAATACCCAAACGAGTAGCTAGCATTTCGCAATTACAGCTATCACCTAAATCAATTAACTGCTTAGCTCTGAGCGCGGTTGTTTTTACCCCCTGCCAAGCAGCGCTGCCCGGAGCACTATCGGGCCTGCAGCGTATACACGGTCTAAAGCCTGCTTGCGCTGCGTTGTGCGCATATTGATAATACACCACATTTTTTTCTTGAGCGGTGGGCGCGGGGCAAATTGGCCGACAATAAATGCCGGTGCTTTTTACCGCAACGTAAAATAAGCCATCAAATCGTGCATCGCGGCTTTGCCGTGCTTTTTGCCAATACTGATTATTCATGTAGGGTCTTAATCAATAAAACGTACCTCAGCATAACAATTTTTAAAGCAAATACTGGCCGTTTTCGGCACTCATCTGCTTTTAAAAAAGTATTATACCAACCCACTTAATTAAGCGTTTTAGTATCACTATTGCTCTGCAAAATCGAGTAAGTCTTGGCCTGCTAGGCGGTAGATTATCCATTCGTTTTGGGCTTTTGCCCCAATGCTATTATAAAAATCTATAGCGGGTTTATTCCAATCCAGTACTACCCACTCAAAACGTCCACAGTCGTTTTTTATGGCTTTATTAGCAAGGTGTTTCATTATTAGTTTGCCCGCACCATTGCCACGGCTATCGGGGCTTACGTATAAATCTTCCAGATATAAGCCATTTTTACCCAGCCAGGTAGAGTAATTATAAAAATACACCGCAAAGCCAATAGGCTCATCATCTTCAAGGCAAATAACACTGTGTGCTGTTGCCCCCTCACTAAACAGCGTTTTTATAATTGCTTGCTCATCTGTTTTTACTGCATCGGGTTCTTTTTCGTAAATGGCCAGTTCGGTAATAAACTGTAAAATGGTTGGCGCATCGCTTTTTTTAGCGTCGCGTATTTGTATTTGCTTACTCATGTTATTAATCCTAAAAGTACTGCTCTATTTTTTCTTTTAAAATATCAAGCTGAATGGGTTTAGTTAAGTAGTCATCCATACCGGCATTAATACAACGCTCTTTATCTGAGTCCATTGCATTGGCGGTTAGGGCAATTATTTTTATTGCTTTGTGCTCATCCCCTGCCATACCGTCTCTTATATTAGCCGTGGCGTCAAAGCCATCCATTACCGGCATTTGGCAATCCATTAACACTAAATCAAAATACCCCTCGTTATGCTCGCTTAAGGTATTTATGGCTTCTTGACCATTTTGCGCCAGTATTACTTCGCAATTTAGCTTTTTAAGCATCAGTGTAGAAACATGCTGATTAACAGGGTTATCCTCAACTAATAAAATTTTTGCAGGTGTGTCTGATTTTTCTTTTCTGAGTGACGAAATATACCCTGGGGTCACCAAAGGAAGGGGCTCGGTGCTGTCTGAACTTGTAATAACCGATAACGCAGAAATTAAATCGGCGGTTGTAACCGGCTTAGGAAAATAAGCCTGAAAACCAATTTTTGAGTAGCGCTGAGCGCCTTCCATACCTGCAATACTGGTCATCATTACTAATGGCATGGCTTTATAGTCATCATGTGCTTTAAGCACTTTACACAGCTCCATTCCATCCATTTCTGGCATTTGCATGTCTAGCACTGCAATATCAAACATAGGCTGATCATTTTCTATGCGCTGTGCACATAGTTCAAGCGCCTGTTTTGCACTACTAGCAAGCGTAACATTGCCCCCCCAATGTCCTAACTGCTGAGAGATAACTAAGCGGTTTGTCTCGTTATCATCAACCACTAGTACATTTAACGAACTCATATTTATATTAGGGATAGTGCGTTCTTTTTCGATGCCTTCAGCCACTTGCATGGTTGCAGTAAATTCGCTGCCTTTGTCAGGTTCGCTCGCCAGTGAAATTTTACCATTCATTAGCTCACATAACTGTTTACATATAGCAAGCCCCAGCCCCGTGCCTCCGTATTCTCGCGTGGTTGATGCATCCACTTGCGAAAAAGGGGTAAATAATTGCTGTTGTTTTGCTTCGGTTATGCCTATTCCTGAGTCTTTTACTTTTATATTTAGCAGTAGGTCTTGGTCGGTTTTTTCTATAGATGCGCTCACCACCACTTCACCCTGACTGGTAAATTTAACTGCATTACTAATTAAGTTGGTTACCACTTGGCGTATGCGCCCGGGGTCGCCCATTAAATGTGAAGGCTCCAAGGAGACTAAATCTAAAATAATCTCAATGCCCTTTTCTTGTGCGGTAAAGGCCTGTGCCTCGGCTATTTCGCCAATTAAGTCGCGCGCATTAAAATGTATATGCTCAAGCTCAACTTTGCCTGCTTCCGCCTTAGAAAAATCTAAAATATCGTTAATAACGCCAAGTAAAGAATGAGCACTGCTTTTAGCAATAGCGACCTTTTTTTCTATTGGTTTACTTAATGGCTCTAATTCTACCAGCTCTAACATGCCTAATACGCCATTCATCGGTGTACGAATTTCGTGGCTCATGGTTGCTAAAAACTGGCTTTTTGCTATAGCAGCATCTTGTGCTTGCACTAAAGCAACCTTTAGCTTTTCAGCGGTTTCTTTACGCTTTTGCGAGACCAAGGTACTACCGACTAACGTAGCCAAAGAGCGCAAGTAGGTTTCTTCGCTTTGCGTCCAAATGTGCTTAGCCCCTACAGTTTCTGCACATAAAATACCTAAATTTCCATCGCCTGATGAAATAACCGCATCCAGCATTGACTGAATATTTAATGGTTGAGTATAACTTTGCGTAAATTCAATGGTTGCTTTATGCGTATATACATCTTCAATTGCCACTAGGTTTTGCTCAAAAATAGCCTCATAGTAACTTGGAAAATCAGCCTTTTTAAGAACGCCGTCAAAATCCACAAATCCATCTTTTCGAGTATATAAACCATGGCACGCCATTTCGTCGCACTGTTTGTTAAATATCCAAATAGAGGCACGCTCAACATTTAATACCTCTACCATCGACTTTATCGTCAGCTTTTTAACTTGCGCAACGTCGCTATTTTGTACCTCAGGCGAAACCGTTAATGACGCTAAATTTTTGTTATAGGCGTTTGCTTTTTCGCTTTCTAACTCTAGGCGTTTATGTGCATCAATACTTTGGAACGAGCCAAAAACACGCACACATTTACCGTCTTTAAATTCCGCCTGCCCCATCGACTTAACCCAGCGCTCTTTACCGGTATAAGTTAAAATTATCAGCTCTACACTCCAGCTTTCGCCTAAAGTCACCGCACATTCAAACAACGTACTAATTTTATCGCGGTGCTCTCCTGGCTTATAAAAATTAATGGCAGTATCAATGCTAGGTTCAAACCCATCGGGAACTTCGTGTATGACTTTTACTTCGTCTGACCAATACATGGTTTGGTTTTCAAGGTTTATTTCCCATGCGCCAATTTGGCCTTGTTTACTCATTGCTTCAAGCAGGTTTTGTTGGCGGGTAATTTCTACTTGAGTATTATGGCGCTCAGTAATGTCTAAAATAAAGCCATCTAAATAAAGAACTTCGTTGTCATCGCCATAAATTGCTTGGCCTTTTTCGTGTACCCAACGAATGCTGCCATCATTTCTTTTTACTCTGTATTCAATAGACCAAGGCAGCTTTTGTGCAATACAGGTACTTACTTGCAGCTCAACATCTTGATCGCCATCGTGAATAATAGCGGCAAAGCTTAGTGTTTTATTATTAATAAAATCATCAGGCGTATAGCCTGTTATGTCTTTTACTTGGTCACTCATGTACAACATGGTCCAAGCTTTATCGAACTTACATCGATAAATAACCCCTGGAATATTTTCCACCAAAGAAGCAAAGCGATCGCGGCTATACTGTAGCTCAGACTCTATTTGCTTACGCTCGGTAATATCTAAATGTGTTCCAATCATACGACGAGGCGACCCATCTAGGTTCCAGTCGACTACTTTTGCAGTATCGAGTACCCAAACCCAGTGGCCATCTTTGTGTTTCATTCGCGCTTCGCTGACATAGTAATCAGTGTCACCATTAAAGTGCGCTTTTAACTTTTGCTCTGAAATAACCAAATCATCGGGGTGTGCAAACTTATACCAAGTATTAATAGTGGTAGGTTCTAACTCGCTGAGTTTATAGCCTATTATTTCTGCCCAGCGATTATTAAAAGTCACTTTGCTGGTATCTATAAACCAATCCCATATTCCTACGGCGGTGGTATCTATGACTAACTGAAGCTGGGTTTTGTGCTGCTCAAGTTCAAGCTCTTGTAATTTTAATGGCGTGACATCAGTACGAATGGCTATATAGCTTTGCGGTTTTCCGTGCTCATCAAAAAATGGCGCTATGGTGGTGTCTACCCAATAAAAACCTCCATGTTTTGCTTTATTACAAATTTGGCCGTTCCATACTTCACCCCGTTTAAGGGTTTTATACATGCTTTTAAAAAAGCCTTTGTCGTGCCTTCCTGAATTAAGTAAACGGTGATTTTGGCCTATAAGCTCATGTTCTTCATAGCCGCTAATTTCACAAAACTTCTTATTTACAAAAGTGATAGTGCCCGCTAAATCTGTTACCGCAACAATGGCATGCTCATCGAGGGCACTTTTTTGCTCATCCAATTGTTTAAACGCAGTTTGCAAAGCAGAGCGCTGCTTTTGCAATATGCTCTGCTGCTCTTCTTTAAATGCCACCATTTTTTGAAGATCTACTGATAACCTATTTAACTCGTGGCTATCAGTTAAAGTAGGCACCTTTACTTTCTCGCCATCGGTAATTCGGGCCATTACTGAGGTAAGCTGAATTAAAGGCTTAGATAAGCGCCGACTAAACCACCACGCTGCGCATAAAATGAGAAGTAAAGAAACTGCATTTGTAAAAATAGCCAGCTGCTTATAATAAGTAGAGTCTTTGAGCATAATATGCAAAGGTTTTGCTGCTAAAAGTTGCCACCCTTGCACACCTAAAAAATTTAAATCACTAATATATGCATGGTATGTCGTGCCGTTGGCACTGGCGTAATCAAACACTTGCTTACTGGTGAGTGCCGTTTGCGAAAAAACAGGCGCCTCATCTGCATTTGTTACTGAAGAGCGCTCTATTTTATTATTATGTAGTACAAAAAAACTCACTTCGTTGTGGATGTGGTGAATGGTGTTTAAGCTTTTTAAAAGGCCATTAATATTTACTTCTGTGAGAATTACACCCTCTAGTTGTTGCGCCGAATTAAGCAAAGGCATAGCCACAATATTAAACTGTTTGCCATTTAACATAACAGAGCCAAAAGCGGCTGGCGTTGAACTATTAACCGAATTTATAAGCGTACTAAGCTCACCTTTGTTTATCTGCCCATAAGGCGAGATAATGGGCTGCTTAAGTGCCGATGCAGCGATAATTTCTATACTGTTTACAAAGTCATATTGACTAACAAAATGATTTATTAATTTGTTTTGTTCAAGCGGGAAGTTATAAAGCTGATTTTTAAAGGTATATAAATCAGTAAGGTGATCATCAAACCATAAATTAGCAAACTCTGATGCGATAGAGCTTAATTCATGAAGCTCTGCATTTGCATTTTTTTGCAAGGTATTATTAACGTGCTGTAAGCTAAACCAGGTCAGCAAGCAAAGTGGAACAATAGCAATAACTAAAAAAGTAATGATCAGCTTACTACGCACAGACTGAGCTGTGCCATTTAGCAGCCCATACTTTTTTCCTTCAACCATGCTATATATCCAATAACTGTAATTGTATTATTTATTACCTATAATAATGCACTAAAACCTAAAAGACGCAAGTTTTAGCCCGCAAAGCGTTTAAAATACATCACATAATTACAGTTTAAACATCAATAAGTTGCAATTAAAATTTACACGCAAAAATAAGCAAGAACGCAAACCGTGCATATTTTAATTTTTAGCTGGTATTTATTTCATTATTATAAAAATTAAAGCGCATTACTCATACGAACTTTTACTGACTTAAAGCCACTCAATTTATAAACTTTATTTAAGGGGCTAAAGCTTAGCGTGTTGTTCGCGGTTTTATATACAGTAGCTTGCTTACACAAAGGGTCACATTTTATAAATTGATAAACACCTGTTCTATCACTTACAATCGCTGTAACTGCTTATTATAGAGATTACTTTTGAAAATCTGGTTACGTCGAATTCACTTATACCTTGCCTTACTAAGTGGCCTTTTTTTGTTAATACTCAGTATTAGCGGTGCCATTTTACTCTATGCAAATGACATACAATATTATATTCAGCCCGATAAATGGCAGGTAGAACCACAAACCAAAACGCTTAGCCACGCAGAGTTAATCCGCGCAGTACAGCAGCAAACAGATAAAAAAATCACCCGCTTTATGCCCCTTAGTAACCCTAATGCCAGCTGGCAATTTAGATTAGGTGATGGCAGTAACGCCAGTGTGAACCCGTATACAGGCAAAGTAATTTTTCAATACCAAACAAATGACACGCTGTATGGTTTTACCCTTGCTTTGCATCGCTGGCTATTATTTGAAACAGACTCTGGTGAAAAACCGCTAAAAAACGTGGTCTCTGTATGCGCCCTATTATTAATAATAAATGTGTTAGTGGGTTTTTATTTATGGGTAAAGCCTAAAAACCGCCTAAAACGACTGGCGATTAAACCTAAAGCCAAATTTAAAGTACTTATGTATCAGCTACACACCGTGCTTGGTGTTTATGTTTTATTACCGCTATTGCTTATAGCCTTTACAGGTATCACCTTTAATTGGAAAAGCGCGACCAAAACATTAGTAGAAACCGTGGCATTTTCTCAAGTACAAAATAGGCCTAAAGCGCCAAAAGAGATAGCAAAATCAACAGCAAGTATTAACTACGACCAAGCAATAAATAAAGCCCTTGATGTATTTCCTGAGGGGATTTTGTATCGTATTTACTTACCTAAAAAACATAATGATCCAATCACTTTACGCCTACAAAACCCAGGAGAAAGCCATGCTTATAGCTGGGTGTGGGTAAATCCATACAACGCTAAAGTGCTTAGCGCGTATGATGCCAGTAAAGCAAATGCAGTCACCCATGTATGGAACTTTAAATATGTGTTTCATACTGGCGCATTTGCAGGGCCGATTGTAAAATTTGTATGGCTTTTAATATCACTGTCGTTAGCATTTTTTATACTCAGTGGTGTTTATTTATGGTGTAAACGGCACAAGTGGGTATAGCATTACCCGTTAAATGAAAATGCAAAACTGTACATAAACCAAGCAATAACGCAAACTTAAATAAGAATCAAAACCAATTGTAAATTAATGATTTTTATAGAAAAACTTGCAAAATACGCAAATTTAACTACACTGTGCACAATTAAAATAGTTAAGGTGATTTATCATGAAAGGTAATCAAAAAGTAATCGATGCATTTAATACTTTGCTAGCCAATGAGTTAGCCGCAATTGACCAGTATTTTATTCATTCACGCATGTATGATGACTGGGGTTTAGATAAATTATATGTACGCCTTAACCATGAAATGGAAGAAGAAAAAGATCATGCTGATTGGCTAATCAAACGCATCTTGTTTTTAGAAGGCGTGCCTAACATGACTAAACGCCGTGACCTTTTAATTGGTAACGATGTAAAAAGCATGATGCAAAACGACTTAACACTAGAGCTTGAAGTAGTTGCATGTGTTAAAGAGGTAATTGCTATTTGTGAAGAGCAGCAAGATTATCAGTCTCGCAAAGTGTTAGAAAAGCTATTATTTGATACCGAAGAAGATCACGTTTATTGGTTAGAGCAACAACTTGGTCTAATTGATAAAATTGGTACGCAAAACTACCACCAAGCACAAATGGGCGAGTAAGGAGCATAAAGTATGAAAGGCGATAAAGACGTTATAGCAGCTTTAAATAAAGTACTCGCTAATGAGCTTGTGGGTATTAACCAATACTTTTTGCATGCCCGCATGTTTAAAGATTTTGGTTTTAGCCAGCTTGATAAAGCAGACTACAAAGTTTCAATTCAAAAAATGAAAAACGCCGATCGTTTAATCGAACGTATTTTATTTTTAGAAGGCTTACCTAACTTACAAGACCTAGGCCGTCTTCGCATTGGCGAAAACAGCGAAGAAATGATTGCCGCAAATATGAGCTTTGAGCTTGATACAATTGATGATTTGCGCAGTGCAATTAAATTAGCTGAAAACAAAAAAGATTATATTAGCCGTGAAGCACTCGACAATATTTTGAACGAGCAGGAAGAACAAATTGACTGGCTAGAGACCCAGCAATTACTTATTCAAAATACGGGGCTTGAAAATTACTTACAGTCTCAACTGTAAGGAAAATTTAGGTCATAAAAAAAGCAGCTTTATAAGCTGCTTTTTTTGTATCTGAATTTTGTAATAACGAATTAAGCGACTTGATCGGTAATATCTGCAATCTCAATAAGTTTGCGATTTAGGATCTTTTTAGTACAACAACAACACTTACCGCATTGGCTGCCTACTTTAAGCTCTTTAGTTAATTCACGCATGGTAGTTGCACCATCGTCAATTGTTTGCTCAATTTTTTTATCGGTCACCCCGTGACAAAGACAAATATACATGAATACAAACTACTCTCAATTTCATTTAGTAGGTGCATATTAATCTAAACAATAATGGTTATCAATTGTTTGTGAAATAAAAAGTAGTTATTTTTCAAAAACATGATCAGTGCCACTTAAATCGAGAATTCACGGCGCGTTGAGAACTTATTGATTTATAATGAAATATGGCACTTAAATTGAGATTTATTAACTAAATTACACTCTAAAAATAATTATGTTTTTTATTAGGTAAATTTCTTAAACAACGAGAAATCGCTTGAAAACATCTATTACAGTAAGTGATTTGAATTGATAATTTGCCCTATCTGTTATACGAAAGCTAATCGGTTTACTTCGAGGTAGAGTTTATTTAGGCCGATGCTTTGCGGAGTAGCAACAGCGCATCTTTATTTTTCATTACATAAAGAACTTGTATTCATGGGCAGTTATAGCCGTGGATTGCATCACTCAATAATTACCGGCGGTCTGCTCTGTGCCATAAGCCGACCTTGAGACACATAGAGATTAAGACTGCAAAGATACGAAAGCGGAAGTTAGCTTTGGCCTGTTTAACGACAAATATTCCGACAAAGCAGTCATGACTATTAGTTTATTGTTAAATCTAATCTTTCTTTTCGTTCATCTACTCAATAACCCCACGCTAAACGTGACTTTAGCGTGGGGTTAGAGTTCACAGTAATTTTATCTGGATAGCTCTTTTATTTTTTTCTCTGAAAACCAGCGATATAAAACAGGTAAAACAAATAATGTTAACAGTGTTGCAGTTACCAAGCCGCCAACAATAACACTCGCTAATGGGCGCTGTATTTCTGCACCAACACCATTAGACATTAACATCGGTATCAAACCTAAAGCTGATGTTATAGCAGTCATAAGTACAGGTCTTAATCTTGAAGTAGCGCCTTCAAAAACGGCTTTAGATGCTTCTAGACCGTCTTTAATACGTTGGTTGATACTTTCTACCATAACGACCCCATTCAATACCGCTACACCAAATAAGGTAATAAAGCCAACGGAGCTTGGTACAGACAAGTATTGTCCAGATAAATATAAGGAGAAAACTCCGCCAATTACAGCAAGCGGCACGTTGACCAATATCAGCATAGCTTGACCAACAGAACCAAAGGCAAAGTAAAGTAGTAGTGCGATTAGTGCTAACGATAAAGGTACAACTATAGCTAACCTATTTTGAGCACGTTTTTGACTTTCGAACTGGCCTCCAATCGAAACAGAATAACCTGAAGGTAAGTCAACCTTTTCAGCAATTACCGTTCTGATATCGGCAACCACGCTTCCCATATCTCGATTTTGTACATTTGCTTGGATAACGACTCTTCGTTGTACATCATCGCGTCTAACTTGTGGTGGGCCTGACTCAAATGAGACTGAGGCTACGTCACCCAGTCGCACCCAAGCACCAGTAGGTGATTGAAGCCGAATATCAGCAATAGCTTCTTTGTTACTTCGGTACTCTTCCTCTATGCGAACGTAAATATCATAACGTTCATTACCATTGATTATTTGTCCGGCTGCAACACCACCAATACCATCACGCACAACCTCCATTATGTCACTCACAGACAATCCAAAGCGTGATAGTTCTTGCCTGTTAGGACTTATCACCAATTGCGCTTCACCAGCAATTTGCTCCAATGCAACATCCCTTGCACCTTCAATGTTTTTAATTGCTGTTTCTATTTCTTGACCTTTAGCCGCCAGTACCTCAAGTTCAGGCCCAAACAACTTTATCGCCAACTGAGCCTTAACACCAGATAGTAGCTCATCGACACGAGTCGCAATAGGTTGAGAAAAGTTGAGTAGCAACCCAGGGAATTCTTCTAGAGATCTCTCCATTTTTCCTTGAAGTTCATATCGATTAGATGCACTGGTCCACTCAGAAACAGGCTTCAACCCTATGTAAATTTCGATGTTATTCACTGGCTCTGGGTCTCCACCTATTTCTGCTCGACCAATTCGGCTTAATGCATAGGTTACTTCAGGAAAAGCCATTAGTTTTTCTTCTAGAATTGGTGCCACAGTGAGCGCGGTATCTAAACTGGAAGAAGGTGCAAGCGTTGCTCTTAAGTTTATCGTCCCTTCTTCTAACTCAGGTACAAATTCAGTACCAATTAATGGAACTAATGCAAAGGCAGAGAAAACTAATATAAGTGCGGCTGAAATGACTAATTTGGTGCGTTTTAGTGCGAATGTAAGCCCTTTTCTGTAGAGTTTGTCTAATGGCCTAAGAACAAAGCTTTCCCTCTCTTTTACACCTGACTTAAATAAATAAGTAGCTAAAGCGGGTACAAAAAACAACGCAACCACAATAGCAGATATAACAGCTAAAATGATGCTTATTGCCATAGGTTGAAATAACTTTGCCTCAACACCTTCAAAGCTAAATAAAGGCGTAAATACAACTAAAATAATAGAAGCTGCAAAAAATACGGGACGAGCCACTTCTTTACCCGCATTTTGAAGACGTAACTTAATACCATGCTCATCTTGTTCTACATCATGTGGATCAGTATCAGCACTAGGCACTCTTTCTTTTACAGTTTTTAAATGGGTAGAGTCTGGTCTATTTAAATGCTTAAACATGTTTTCAACCATCACGACTGAACCATCAACTAGCATACCAATGGCTACGGCAATGCCACCCAATGACATAAGGTTTGCAGAAATGCCCCACCAAGCCATGATCATTAACGCGATACCAATTGAAATTGGAATAGATATTAGGACAAGGAAGGTTGCACGTATATTCATTAAAAATAGTGCTAATACAATACAGATGAAAATAAATGCTAGTAATAGTGCATCAACTACTGTATCAACGGCTTTTTCAATCAAATCAGCCTGATCATAAAATGGTTCAAAGCGAACACCTTTAGGCAATGCTTGATTAATCAATGGGATTCTTGCATTGATACCATCAATGGTGGCTTTAGTATTAGACCCCATGCGTTTTAAGACAATGCCAGAGACAACTTCACCTAAATTTTCGACTTTACCGTCTTCGGTTTTGCGCGTCATTGTGACAGCACCTTGACGAATTTCACTGCCCATTTCAACTTTAGCAATATCCGAAACCGTCACAACTGTCCCATCAACTGTTTTGACGGGAACTTGTTTGATATTACTAATACCAGCGTCACCACTTTCAAACCAACCTGCACCTCTAATAACAAGCTGCTCTTGCCCACGGTTCATATACCATCCGCCAACATTGGCATTGTTGTTATCTAGGGCACCAACAACGTCTTCTTGCGTTAGGTTATAAGAAAGAAGCTTAGATGGATCTACATTTACTTGGTACTGCCTAACAATACCTCCAAAGGAGAGTACATCAGTAACACCATCGACAGGCATAACGAGTAATTTTACTACCCAATCATTGAGACTCCTGAGTGCCATAGCATCATAGCCTGCATCTTTATCTGAAATAAGAAGGTACTGAAATACTTGGCCTAGCCCTGAGGTGTTTGGCCCCATTTCGGGTGTGCCGACACCTTCTGGTATCAGTTCTTTTGCGGCTTGAAGACGCTCAAATACAAGTTGTCTTGCAAAGTAAATGTCGGTGCCTTCTTTGAAAACAACCGTGACGCCAGACAAGCCTGTCTTAGAAATTGAGCGCACTTGTTCTACATCAGGTAAGGCATACATGACCGCTTCAATGGGGTACGTAATGAGTTGTTCAACTTCTTCAGCAGCTAGTCCTGGCGCTTCAGTATTTACAGCAACTTGAACATTAGTAACATCAGGAAAGGCATCTAAATTTAGTTTTGGTATAACCATAATTGCGCCGACAATTGTGGCAAACAGCGCAATCAAAATCAGGAGTCTATTATTAACAGACCAATCTATTATTTTATTAAACATAGTCTTGCTCCTTAGTGGTTATGCGGATCAAATCCGCCTTTAGCGATTTCAGAAGCAACAAAAAATGCGCCTTTGGTTACAATTCGCGTCCCACTATCAAGGCCAATGATTTCCCTAAAATCACCTAAGGCTCGGCCTAGTTCTACTTCTACAGCTTTAAATTCTCCAGGGTGGTCTTCGACAAATACGGTCCAATCACCATCTGCGCTGCGGATCAATGCTTCTTCTGGCACAGCCATCACTTTCTGCTTTGTGGCAAACTGAAAGTAAACTTTTACAAACATACCTGAATGAAGGTTATCATCAGCATTCTGTACCCCCAATCTAATAATTCTTGTACGAGTTACGGGATCAATTGTATGGGCTTCTTGGATAACTTTGGCATTGTAACTCTGGCCTTCTAATTTAAGTACCGCAGGAGAATCAATTGATAAATTTAGCTTTTTATTTGGAGAAACTTTTGCTTCAACCCATAGTTGTTTTTCATCAGCTAACAACATGACTGAATCCCCAGCATCAACACGTTGCCCTTGGATAAAGTCGTCTTGAAGCACGACACCTTCACGGTGCGCCGTTAATGCATATTGTCCAAATGCTTTAATGTCTTTGTTAGAAATACCATTTATTGCTTTTTCAGTTAACCCTAAAGCAATGAGCTTGCCATAGCTCGCATTGTATGTTGTTTCAGCTTGTAATAATCGACTTTCACTCACCGTCTTATTACCCAGCTTTTTTACACGTTGCCATTCGGTTGAAGCGATTAAATAGTCAGCTTGTGCTTGTGCCATTGCTTCACTAAATAAAGTGACTAACTTTTGGCCTATTTCTACGTGCTCTCCAAGCGCTGCGTGACGACTAATAATGACGGACTCAGTACGAGGTGAAACCACGTAGCTTTTATAACCGTTGGCTTTTATTTCTCCGGGGGCATATATCGTGCTAAATTGATATTCTGGGATGACGCTTTCTACTTTGATGTTAGCAAGTGACATATTTTTCGGGCTAAGAGTTATACCTTCTTCATGTTCGTCTTCTTTATTCTCATTTCCGTGGTCATGGTCACCTTTTTCTTCCTTATGTCCTTTTTCGTGGCCGTGCTCGTCAAGATCTTCTTCTTGACCTTTTAGGCTTTCTCTTTCTGAGTACTCACTATGCTCAGGGTGTTCTTTAGCATGAACTCTCTCGTTCTCAGAGTGTTTATGTTCTTTTGTGTCTTGTTTGGAAAGCTTTGTGACAGAATCAGTAACATCTGACGACTGTGCAAAAGCATCATGACTTGTAGTAAGCCCTACTAACAGGCTGCTAATTACTACGGCTAAAAATTTTTTACTAATTACTGTATTCATTTTTGTAACCTATATTTTTAATAAATTTAAGATTTCGTTTTTCGCTACTGAAAAAACAAAGCGCTCAAATCTCAAATTTGGATAACTGACCCATACTTAAAATGAAGGATATTTCTGCAAGCTTGAATTGATTTTCCAAACGTATTCCTGCATGAAGCCCTTCCGCACGTTGATTTAATGCAAGTAAGTAGTCAGAAGTATTAATGTCACCAGCTTCCCAGCGCTTATTTAATAAGTTTTCGCTGCTATCTAATCTGCCTTTTGTCAGTTTTTGCCATTGCTCATAATATTTTTTACTGACAATAAGCGATTCATAATTAGCTTTTGCTTCAAATGACTGCTTTCGATAAACCGACCGAAAGTTAGCCTCTGCTGCAATTGCTTCTGAATAAGCGGCTTTAACAGTATCTGAATAGTTATTTCTGATATTTAAAGGCATTGAGAAAGTCACGCCAATCAAGTCTTCATCTCCACTTTTCCCTGCGTTAACTCCAATGGTTGGATTGGCTTTAGATTCCATAGTGGTTAGTTGAGCTTTAGATTGTTTTATCTTCCATTGCGCTCTAGCGAGTTTAACTTTTGGATGTTCCTCAACCCACTGAGAGTTAAATGAATAGTTTGTTGCTCCAAAAGTAAATGAAAACAAATTGGTAGTATTAGGCGTCCAATCAGGCAATAACTCCTGAACATTTACCTCTGCATTTTTCAAAGCAATTTGCGACTCAGATATTTCACTGAAAACTTGGGACAAGTTTAAATAAACCAGTTCAGCGTCAAGTGGCTCTAGAAGTCCTGCTTTTCGCTTATCTTCAATAATTCCAACGAGCGTTTGTAATTGATTTTCTCTTACTGAAAGTAACTGAGCCACCTTTTTTGCTGCTTGCCAATTAACTATTGCAGTTAAAGCGTTAGCCTTTTTAGAATCGAGTAGAGATAACAATTGTTGCTGGTTTGCATAAACACCAATTTCACCAATGCTTTTATTTGCTGATTGCTTATCCCAAAAATCAATCGTTTGACTGATACCAATAGAATAATTATCAAAATCACCCTCTTTTTCATAGCTTGCTTCAAGCTCTGGGTTATATACGGCTTTAGTTAAGCTCTTGGCTCTATGATTACTTGCATTAAGTAACTCTTTAGCCGCAACAACTTCGGGATCTTTATTTATTTGACTATCTAGCCATGAAATACTTTTCTGTTTGGCATAAGTGGCAACTGAAAAACTCACAGCCATACATAAAGACAGGACTAAACCTGCATTTTTTAAATATATATACATAAAAATTCTTAATTTTAAAATTAATAAACACGAAACCTTTATCCATTATTAAAGGATAAATAGGTCATTAAAAATTAATCTAATTAAGAAATAGGCGGACGAAGTATCGCTTCAAGAAAGGTACTTGTTTGATCAATTTGATAAGGCGTTTTATTGATAATGTTTAGTTTGCCCGTGGTATTTGAATTACTGACTAAAATCCAAGATAAGTGGCTGCCACTGCAATGTCCGCAGTGATGACAATCTTTTTCATTATGCTGCTCATCACCTACATTATCATTTGAGACATTTCGATCATCTGCATGATCATGTTGAGTTTGAAGGTGCTCTATATCTATTTGGTGATTCTCAGATGTTGAGGATGCTACAGCAGTTAACGATTGTAAAACAATCGAAATAACCAAGAGCATTTTTAGTACAACATTAAGGTTCAAAGTTATCACCAGTTAAATATAGTATTTAAAATACTAGCAGAAACTATTTTCTTAAACTAGCTTTTCAATTCAGTTTCCACGCTTTTACATTAAATAATTTTTTATTTGACTCTATAGCCACTATAGATTTTATACTTATTTTAATATTATTACGGAATGTTAAATATGTCAGAAAAATGTAGTGGTCAGTGTCAATCATCTTCTACCAATGAAGATGTAAAAATTGATACACAATTAGATAACTATAGTGGCGCGTTTGTCAGTACATTTAAAGTACCTCAAATGGACTGTCCTTCAGAAGAGAGATTGATTAGGTTAGCACTTGACTCAATTGAGCCTTCAGTTGGGTTGCAATTTGATATTCCTAGCCGTTTAGTCAAGGTTTTTCATGATGAAAATTTAGATGAGATAACAAAAAAATTACAACAACTCAATCTCGGTGCAGAGTTGGCATCAACTAAAGAAAGTTGCAGCACCGAAGCTGCAAAAGCAAAAGATCTAGCCCAAAAAAATGAGATGAAAGAAGCATCAACCCTAAAATGGTTGTTAGCCATTAATGGAGTCATGTTTTTTATAGAAGTAATTGCTGGGTTGATTGCACAGTCTGCTGGCCTAATTGCGGACTCATTAGATATGTTTGCTGATGCTGCTGTGTATGGTTTGGCTATTTATTCGGTAGGTAAAAGTATCAGCATGAAACTTAGAGCGGCACATATATCTGGTGTGCTTCAAGTTATTCTAGCGCTAGGTGCTTTGAGCGAAGTCGTAAGACGCTTTGTTTACGGTAGTGAACCGATCTCTTCTTTAATGATGATATTTGGTGGAATAGCACTAATCGCTAACATTGCTTGTCTATTTTTAATATTTGGTAATAAAGAAGACGGCGCTCATATGAAAGCAAGCTGGATTTTTTCCGCAAATGACGTTATTGCAAATGTTGGGGTAATCTTAGCTGGCTTTTTAGTTACAGTAACAAGCAGCCGTTATCCAGATTTAGTGATTGGTTTGATTATTGCTGTTGTCGTTTTAAACGGTGCTCGCCGTATCTTACAGCTAAAGTATTAAACAAATTCATCATGGCTATTTATTTAAATTTTAAAACCATTAATAGCATCTTTATAGCTAGTTTAAGTCTGCTTCAAACGGCTAAAGGGAAATGAAGTTATGAAAAACAATGCCTACATTCCGCCATTACGATTTCATTGGTTAACTAATTTTTATGACAGCCTCGTTGCTATCACCACGAGAGAAGCATTTTTTAAAAAACTGATTGTAGATAAAGTTGCCAACGTCAAAGGAAACAACCTACTTGATGTTGGATGTGGAACCGGAACGCTAACAAAATTAATAGCTGAAAAATCACCTAAATATACCGTAATAGGCTTAGATGCAGACCAAACCGCTTTAGATATTTCACAGAAAAAAGTTATAGGCAAGGATCTTAATATTTCTTTTAGACAGGGCTTTGGACAAGAAATGCCTTTTAGTGATAATTCCTTTGATATCGTAGTTTCAAGTTTGTTTTTTCATCACTTAAGCCGTTCAACTAAGCGTGCGACATTAACTGAAATTCGTCGGGTACTGAAACCGGGTGGCATTTTATTAATTGCTGACTGGGGAAAGCCGACTTCAATATTTCAACGGATATTGTTCTTTGTCGTTCAGTTATTAGATGGTTTTGAAACTACAAAAGATAATGTAGATGGAGTCCTTCCTTCTTTAGAGGTTGAATCAGGGTTTACTCATGTTTCAGATTTAAACATAGTCCCAACGACTTTGGGAACTATCAGACTGATTGAAGCGAACTAGATAACAATGAACCTAATGCGTCCGTCATATTTTAAACCATATATATCATACGTGATAATGATTTTAATCGCGGTGCAATCTGTGTTTTTTTCGCTAGAAGAGCTTGAAGTAAACTTAATTGAAAGTTCTTTTAATACATCACTAACTGAGTCTATTACCCCGCTAGAATCTCCAGAAACCTCCAATTTATTTGAGGTGAGTAATAGCCAAACTTTAATTGATAATTGTAATTTTTGTTGCTGTTGTCACTTATTTTTAAATGCAGATTATTCTTGTAATATTTTACAAAAAATAGAATATTTCCTTACCTACGCCTTAGTTTCTCCTGAGCTAAAAGGCTATATGTCGGTGCCATTCCGCCCACCTAAATACGCCTAAATTTTATAGAAAATTAAGAAAGGTCAAATGTTAATGACCTAAATATCACATATTAATTTATAGGAAAGTATACATGGCACTTAATACCTGTGAGCATCGCAAGATAGCAATTTTGAGGTGTGTAACACCTCAGCTTAAATATATCGCGTTTCTCGCGTTGTCACTTTTTACATTTAATGTTTATGCCTTTGAAAAGCAGTTAAATCTTCAAGAGGCAATTCAGTGGACGCTTAAACAAAATCCTGAACTCAAAATATTTGATTTCAAACAAACCGCATTAACAGGACAAGAACAAACAGCAAGTTTAAATCCCGCTTATGAACTAGAAGTTGAAGCTGAGAACTTTGCAGGCTCAGGTGAATTTAATGCATTCGACAGTGCTGAATTAACAGTCGCTCTATCTTCGGTTATCGAAATGGGAGATAAACGCTCAGCGCGGATTGGACTTGTTTCAAAATCAAGAGCACTACTCAATGCTGAGAAAGAAGTCTCTGCGCTTAATTTAATGGCTCAAGTCACTGAGAAGTACGTGGAAGTACTTGCAGCCCAACAAAGAGTGATATTGGCAGATAATGCATTGAGCTTAGCACAAGAAACGTTAGAGATTGTATCTCAGCGTAACCGCGCAGGTGCTACTCCTGAGGCTGAAGTGAAACGTTCAAAAGCAGTTATTGCTCAGGCTAACCTCACCCTTCAATCTGAACAAAAGCGCTTGGAATATCTAAAGCTTTCTTTATCAGCTTACTGGGGAGAAACATCAGTGTCATTCTCTAGAGTAACTGGAGATCTGTTTCAGTTTGGCAATGATAGTGATTTTAGTAGTCTCTTTGCGAAATTAGAGAAAAACCCTGCTATTCAAGTTTATGCAAGTGAGCAGCGACTAAAAGAGGCCGAATTACAGTTGGCTAAAACAGAGTCAACGGCCAATATCAAATGGTCTGTTGGTGTTAGGCGCTCTCAAGAAGCCAATGATACGGCACTGGTCGCTGGCTTTAGCTTACCTTTGTTTGCTGAAAAGCGAAATTCTGGTGCAATCGCTAGTGCGCTAGCAGAGCGTGACCAAGTTGCCATAGAGAAAGAGGCGACTAAGTTGAGGTTTAGAAATCACTTACTACGAGCATACTCCAATAGAAAACAAGCCATATTAACAGCTAATTCATTAAAGCAGTCGGTTATCCCAATGCTTGAAGATGCACTGGAAGATACTCAAGACGCCTATCAAAAAGGTCGATATGGATATCTTGATTATGTATCGGCTAGACAAGAGCTGTTAAATGCTCGGCGAACCCTCATTGATGCGGCATCTGCTGCCCTAATTTATGGCGCAGAGATAGAAAAACTAACAAACGAAGCGCTGTCACTCTAAATAAACATCACTTTAAGTTTAATAACAATTTATTGATTCAGTTATTAACTGAATCGTTTAGGAATTCAAAATGAAAAACTATTTACTCGCACTATTGATTTTTATTGGGTATCTATCACCCATTCAAAGTGTTTTCGCTAGTGAAGATGAACATGAAGGCGAAGAAGGCATAAGCAAAATCGACAATAACATGGCAAAAAGGCTTGGTGTTGAAACAGCCTATTTAGCTTCAAAAACGTTGAACCAAACTATCCCTGTATACGGCTCTACGACGATAGGCGCTGAACAATTATTTCAAGTTAGCGCTAGATATAACGGCGTTATAAAGACAATAAACTTCACTGTTGGTGATACGGTAAAAAAAGGCGATCTATTAGCCGTTATTGAATCTAATGAGAGCTTAAATACTTATAAAATAACATCGCCTGTTTCTGGGACTGTTTTACAGAGAAATGGAAATATTGGCGGTATCACGCAAAACACTAGCTTGTTTGAAATCGTCAAATTTGACACCTTGTGGGCTGAATTTAAGGTGTTTACCAGCCAATATAATCAAATCAAAGTCGGTCAGCATGTTGATATTGAGCATGGTGAACAGGCATTCAACTCAACCATCACCAATATAATTCCAGCTAAAGATCAGTCTTATGTTTTAGCACGTGTACGTTTAAATAACACTGAGCTAAACCTAACCTCAGGCCAATTATTAATGGGCAGCGTAAAGATAAACCGATTTGAGGTGGATTTAGCCGTCGAGAAAGTTGCGATACAAGAACTGGGAGGACAATTAGGTGTCTTTGTAAAAGAAAATGAAGAGTACGAGTTTGCACCACTTGTCCTTGGTCGTTCAGACAAAAACTATATCGAGGTCATTGATGGCCTCAGTAAAGACGCTGAATATGTAAACAAAAACAGTTATCTGATTAAAGCAGATATCTTGAAATCTGAAGTAGAAGACGACGATTAGGAGACGCAATATGATTGAATCAATTTTGCGTCTTGCAATAAATAGGCGCTATTTAGTATTAAGCTTGCTGATGGTAATCATCGGCGTTGGTATGTGGAGTTATCAAAAACTTCCCATTGATGCTGTTCCAGATATAACAAACGTACAGGTACAAATAAATACCTCTGCCCCCGGTTATTCACCTTTAGAAGCGGAGCAAAGGGTAACTTTTCCAGTAGAAAACGCATTAGCTGGACTACCAAAGCTGTCTCACACCCGCTCTCTTTCAAGATATGGTTTATCCCAGGTGACCGTTATCTTTGAAGAGGGAACCGATATTTATTTCGCACGCAACTTAATCAATGCAAGATTAGCTGCGATAAAAGGCGTTATTCCCTCTGGCTTAGAGCCAGAGATGGGTCCTATTTCCACAGGGCTTGGTGAAATATTTATGTATACCGTACAAGCTTCTCCTGACGCTAAAATGCCTAATGGAGAGCCTTATACCGCTATTGCTTTAAGAGAAATACAAGACTGGATCATTAAACCGCAATTGGCTCAAGTTAAAGGCGTCATTGAGGTCAACAGCATCGGCGGCTATAACAAGCAGTATCATATAACGCCGAAACCCGAAAAATTACTTTTTCATCAGGTAAGCTTTGAAGACGTTTCTGATGCATTACGTAAAAATAATGATAACCGTGGCGCGGGTTATATTGAGCAAAACGGACAACAAGTGTTAGTGCGCTCCATCGGGCAACTTGCGACAATGGATGAAATCCTCAATGTCATCATCAAAAAGAACGATGGTATTCCTGTAAAAATAAGTGATGTTGCCAATGTTGCTATAGGCAAAGAACTTAGAACAGGGGCTGCTACTCGTAATGGCATTGAGACAGTGCTTGGTACAACCATGATGCTGATTGGTGAGAATTCTCGCACCGTTGCTTTAGAAGTGGAACATAAGCTCAGCGAAATACAAAAATCTCTGCCAAAGGGCATTACCGCAGAGCCTGTTTACGACAGAACAACGTTAGTAGATAAAGCGATTGCAACCGTTACCAAAAACCTCGTTGAAGGTGCGCTTTTAGTTATTGTTGTGTTATTTATTCTACTTGGAAATTTACGTGCAGCTCTCATTACCGCTGCTGTTATCCCTATTTCCATGTTAATGACAATCACAGGTATGGTGCAAGCAGGAGTATCTGCCAATTTAATGAGTCTCGGCGCATTGGACTTTGGCTTGATAGTGGACGGGGCTGTAATCATCGTTGAAAACTCTGTCCGTAGGTTAGCACAGGCCCAACACAACGGTCATAGGCAAGACTTAAGAGAACGCCTAAATACCGTTTTTGAAGCCACTTCAGAAGTGATACGTCCAAGCTTGTTTGGTGTGGCAATTATCACTGTTGTTTACATCCCCATTTTCACGCTAACTGGCGTTGAAGGGAAAATGTTCCACCCTATGGCGGCAACTGTCGTTATGGCGTTAATTTCCGCAATGATCCTTTCAGTTACACTGGTTCCTGCTGCTGTAGCTGTGTTTATGAAAGGTAAAATCAGCGAAAAAGAAAGTGTAGTTATTCGTTCAACCAAGTCTATTTATGAACCATTGTTAAAAATGGCGATGAAATTTCGTTGGATTATTGTCTCATTCTCAACGCTGTTAATGGGGTATAGCCTTTGGTTAGCAACTACGCTTGGGACAGAATTTGTTCCTCAATTAAATGAAGGTGATATTGCACTACAGGCATTAAGAATTCCATCGACTGGCCTAGAGCAATCAGTAGAAATGCAAGAAGTACTTGAGCAACGTATTAAAGCGTTTCCTGAAGTTGATAAAGTATTCTCGCGCATCGGCACACCAGAAGTAGCAACTGACCCAATGCCACCGAGTATTGCTGATATCTTTGTTATTTTAAAACCACGTAAAGATTGGGCCGAACCTTCAAAGCCAAAGAGTGAATTAGTTGAAGAAATGGAAGAGGTACTGAAAAACATTCCGGGCAACAACTATGAATTCACTCAGCCTATTCAAATGCGTTTCAATGAATTGATTTCTGGCGTTAGAGCTGATGTCGGCATCAAAATATTTGGTGATGATTTGGATCGGTTATTACTCACCGCAAAAGATATTCTAAATATAGTGAAAACCGTGGACGGTGCTGCTGATGCCCGAATGGAACAGGTCACAGGTGTTCCATCTTTATCAGTAATTCCTAAACGAGAAGCGCTTGGTAGGTATGGTTTGAGCGTTACCGAACTGCAAGACTGGGTTGCTACTGCAATTGGCGGTGAATCTGCGGGGATCATTTATGAAGGAGACAGACGATTTGAGTTAGTTGTTCGTCTACCGGAGCAAATAAGAACGGATATCGATAGCTTGAAGCATCTGCCGCTTCCACTTGAGAATGGTAACTATGTGCCACTTGAAGAAGTTGCAGAGCTTAAATCTGAGTCTTTACCTGCTCAAATTAGCCGTGAGAGAGGTAAAAGAAGAGTTGTGGTTACCGTCAATGTTCGTGGTAGAGATTTAGGCGGTTTTGTCAAAGAAGTGAAAGCTAAAATTAATCAGGAAGGAGAAATTCCAGCAGGATACTGGCTTGATTATGGCGGAACCTTTGAACAGCTAGAGTCAGCGAGTAAAAGATTAAGCTTAGTTGTGCCGATCACACTAATTGTTATCTTAGGTATTTTGGTTATTGCATTTGGTTCATTAAAAGATGCATTGATCATTTTCAGTGGTGTACCGTTAGCATTAACTGGGGGCGTAATTTCTCTTTATTTAAGAGACATGCCTTTATCTATTTCGGCAGGTGTCGGCTTCATTGCATTGTCAGGTGTTGCCGTATTAAATGGCTTGGTTATGTTGGCTTTTATTCGAGATCTTTGGCATGAAAAAGGCGACCTTTACGTAGCGATCATTGAAGGTGCCATCATTCGTTTAAGACCTATTTTAATGACGGCACTGGTCGCAAGTTTAGGTTTTATTCCAATGGCGTTAAACACTGGAATTGGTGCAGAAGTGCAACGACCACTAGCAACAGTTGTTATCGGCGGTATTGTATCTTCTACAATTTTAACTTTGTTTGTATTGCCTATTTTATATCAATGGGCGCATGGCGCTGAGAGTAGTAAACAGCAATCTGACGAAATTTAAAAACAAAAAAGCAGCTTAATTTATGTTTAAGCTGCTTTTATATTTAATCTTTTTATTTTAATTTTTAAAGTTTAATTCGCATCATCTCGGCAAGTTTCTTTAGGAAACTCAAATTCAATGGTTGTATGAGACAAGCGATAGGCAGAAAGTCTCTTAGCCACTTGTTCCTTAAGTTTAATTAATTCATCAACGTCAGTTTTTTCGACTAATTCTATGTGAGCAGTTAATACGTGACTTTCGCCATCTAACGACCAAAAATGCAGATGATGTACGCCATTAACTTCTGGAAGGTTAGTTAGCGACTGTTTTATACTTTCTTGAGTTTCTTCATCTGGCGCGGCCTGAAGAAACAAGACAATTGTTGATTTCAGATTTTTAAAAACATTGAACAAGATAAACAATGTGAAGCCAATAGATAGTAACGGATCTAAAATGGGCAAATCTACAAATAACAGCACAATAGATACAATAAGCACAGCAACCCAGCCAAGTACGTCTTCAAGCAAGTGCCATGTAAGTACTTTTTCATTTAAGGTTTCTCCAGCTTTTAATTTTAATACAGCATATCCGTTAACGGCAACGCCGAGTATCGCTAGCCCTAACATCCCCTCGACTACAGGCATTTCAGGATTGGACAGCCTTGGAATTGCTTCAAATAAAATCCAAATTGAGCCAATGATTAAAACAATACTGTTTATCAATGCGCCAAAGAGTGTAAGTCTACGATAACCATAACTAAACTTATCTGATGCTTCTTTATCTGAAAAACGACTTAAAATCCACGCAAAACCTATTGAAAGACTATCACCAAGATCGTGAACGGCATCTGCCATTATCGCCGTACTGTTAGTGAGCCAACCACCTATAAATTCTATAATAGTGAATGTCACATTAAGGAAAAATGCCCAACCAATACGGTCGTCTTTACCATGCTGATGACTGTGACTATGGTTGTGCATTTTGTACCTCCAGTACTTTTTTATTTCTTATTTTTGATACATTCATATTAATCAAATGTCGGATCACTCGTTGATACAACCAACGTTTTACACCTGATAGATTAGTACCTTTTTCGAGATAGAACTTATCTGGTGAATCATAAAGCCCAAAGTCGTCATGAATACCTTCTTTTTGAATATAGGTATCCTCTCCACGCCAATCCGTACCGGGTGAAGATAAGCACTTTGTTGCAACACCATAACCACAAAACTCATCTTTTGCTTGGCTAAATTTCTGCTGTAGTGAGCTTAAGTATTGCTCATCCAATATAAAGCCCTCTAAGTTTATCCAACGCCCTTCAAAGTAAACTTCTACCCAACTATGAATGATGTATTTAGGTGCTAACCAAAATACATAGCTTGGGATAGCACCTTTTTGTAGTTGCTGATCAATGGTAAAACCATGGAAACGACACTGGATACCTAGTCCACGCAATAGTGCCATTAACAGATTACCCTTAGTATTACATTGTCCATAACCATCTGCTAGCACATCGCTTGCTGAAATATCATCACTCTTGTTATAGCCAAACATTATTTCATCTTTTACAAACTGATAAGCGGCACCAGTTTTGTTGAAATTATCCAAATTTTTCCACCCTCGTTGATCGATCAGGGATTGGATATCTTTGTGTTCAAAATTAACGATATTCGTATTGTTTAAATATTTCTCAGTCATTTTTATATATCCCTTTCGTTGCATACCTATACTATAGATCCTATAGTAACTATAGAGTCAAATGTCTGGGGGAAATTGATGAAAATAGGCGAATTGTCAAAAAAATCGGGCTGTTCAGTACAAACGATTAGATATTATGAAAGAGAAGGATTACTGTTAAATCCAAACCGTTCAGAAGGTAATTTCAGGCTGTATGATAGTAAAGCACTTAAACAATTGGAATTCGTAAAGCATTTTCGCAGCCTAGATATATCACTCAATGATATTAAACGTCTTATCGAATTAAAAAATAAGCCAGAAGAAAGCTGCTCTAGCGTTAATGCATTAATTGATCAGCAACTTGCACTAGTGAATAAACGTATGAAAGAATTAAGGGCGCTTAAAGCTGAATTACAACAGATGGCAAGTGCTTGTGGTTCAGACAATACAATTGAAGCGTGCGGCATCATCAAATCATTGGATAGCTAAACTAAATATAACTTTAGGTTAGTAGTATTCACAAAGGCAATAATGAAAACCATTGGCAAATTAGCACAATCATTAAATTTAAATGTAGAAACCATTCGTTTTTATGAACGAGAAGGGCTGATTACACAACCTGAAAAACCAATATCTGGTTATAGACAATATGACGAAACAATAGCAGGACAACTTAGGTTTATCACAAAAGCCAAAGCGCTCGGCTTTACGTTAAGAGAAATAAAATCGCTAATGTCTATGGACAGCAACTGCGCTCAAGTTGAGCTATTAAGCCGACAAAAGTTAGCAATCATTCGAGACAAAATTAATGACCTTCAACGTTTAGAGAAAGTAATTGTGGATATGACAAATACCTGTATGCAAAACGAAGATCCAACACATTGCCCCATAATTGATTCATTAAAATGATTGACTCCGTACTTATATACGGAGTTTAGAATGATGGTAATATCAACCAATAGACTTTCAAATGATAAATAAAATATTAGGCAGAGTAGGCTCTAGTGGCGTTTGGCTAGCGGCACGGCCTGCTTCCCTGCATTAAGGTCACTTGCATCGGCATTAGGACTAGGCTTCTTCTCTCACTTCGAAGGAATAGCTGTAAATACGCTTTTACCTATTTTTGCATCTTTGGAACTATTGGTAAACTTATACAACTGGCACAAAAATAAAAACCATACCAGAGCTGTCTTCAGCATTCTAGGGCCTGTAGCAGTGCTATTAACGCTTTATCCTCTTTGGCTATATGATTGGAGCACATACCTATTTTACTTTGGTATTTGCTTAATGGTCGTTATGTCGGTTTTGGATATCGTAAAACCAGTAAGGGAGCAAACATGCAACGTATGGCTAATTGCCGTCGTTGAAACGATTAACGGTCAATATCTGCTTTTCGCTCAAATAAGACCCAAAAAATGGCTCATATAGCTATCTAGGTTAACGCTTTCAAAAACAGAAGTATATTTCCGATAACTACCTTTGAATTCCTATAAACGGAAGTTTGCTTCCGAAATATAGCAATATTGGGTTAGAAACCGGAAGTTTACTTCCGTTTTGTACTTTAAGATTATAAGTGGTATCTAATGAAAGCTCGGAAGTCCAACTCGTTTCTACCCCATTGTGTTTTACGTTAGTTTTTCTACACAGCATTCAGTTTAGTATTTGACTTACTTTACCTTATGACAAAAACTCTAGCTATATGGTCAAACTTACTCATCCACTGCAGTCCGTCAAGTTGATAGCTATTCAATAACTAAGTGCCGGTTAATAGCTTTTTTACACTCAAGGGTAAAGCGCCCCCCCATGTCCCTATCTACTTCGAACCTTTTCTTTTCCGAATCGACAAACCTTACAGTTGTTTTTATGTGCTCACCTTCACCGCTCAGGATGAGGGTAAGAGTGTTCTCATCTACCTCTTTGTAACCGAGAGTTAGCTTCTTCTCTCCAGCTTGGTTGTATATGTCATATTTTGGATAGTTGTCATCAACCTCCACAGCGCCTATTTTATCGCTTTCGCCTAGTAGTGGTTCAAGAACAATATCTTGAATAACCTGACAAGCTAATAGGTATAAAGGAGAACCCTGCGCTTGTTTGATGATCGACCTTAGCTGGATGCTTCTATACAGGCCACCAAATGTAGCCCCTTCACTACTGGTCACTAAACTCTCCGCTATTTCATGGGCAGCAACAAACATGTTCAGTATATCCTCTTGTGAGTTGGATTTTTCAGTTGATGGGGTTTCAACCACTTGATTCACTATGGGGGATAACTCTCCACCTAAGAAGTTTGTTAGATGGAGTGTTTCGAAAAAAGCATCTCGGTAGGTATTTATATCTGAGCTATCCAAATTAATCACCCTCATCCCAATTTCATAATGCAGTGTTAGTGCACATTGATTTAAATACTGAATTAGCTGGATGATCAGACTTTCTTTGATGTGCCTATTCGGCGTTTCTTTGGCTTCTTCGTTTTGCAATAGGTTTAGAGCTTCTTCTAGTAGCCTTTCGGTATTCCGAAAGTAGTAGTCAATGGCTCGTATCGCTTCATCACAGACACTTAGTTTACCACGTTTAATTAGACGGTCTTCCGCATACACCTTTGAGTGAATTGCTGGCAAGTCATCTGTTGAAATAAAAGTAAATGCACGGTCAGAGGATAATTTACCAAACTGCTTAATTAAAAGACGCTCACTAACATCATACTCATCTCTAAGGTGTCTATTTATTACTTGCTGCTCCTCTAATTCGGATGGCTTATTTGAGTTGTGAGCTATCAACCATTGAATTAATGTCGTAACACAAAAAACAACAGAAGCCAGCGGTATCCGATAGGTTTCTAATGTATGTTTTAGCCCCTCAGAGAAGCCAGAGACATTTTGAGCCATAGAGACCAATGTCAACACTACAATTAGAGTGAAAAATGGCAACACCCAAAACCAAATGGATTTGTATGGAGGTTGCCTTCTAGCTTTGCTCTTTATTGTGTCCATAAATATTTCTCAGTCAGTAGGTTATGTACTAGCTTACCCTATGAAACCCGTCATAACCAACAGAGTTTGCTTGCGTTGCACATCATCCACACTGCCAGAAAGTCCGCCGTGGCGAGCCGCTTATTCAATACATCACCTAATTCTAACTGAGTTAATTTAACAACCTATGTAACTCAAAATTGTCCAAGAACGAGCTTAAACGACCGTCCGCTTCTCGCTCTAGGTCGAACTTCATTACAGTCCCAAAACAGACGCTAATTGACAGTTTTTGGTTCGCTAGCTAATACATCCTTAATCCACTTACTATAATTGGAAATTCTCACTTGATATGCAGTTGTACCATATAACCCACCCTTAAAATCAGAAATATCGCCATGCGCTAATTGCCAACTTGAAAGCCCTACAAGAAAGGGTATACCACCCTGATAAATGACAGAGGCTCCACCACTATCACCTGAAGCGTGCATTCCCTCTAGAGGTAATCCATTAGGTGCCTTATCAAACCTGAATGTCAGCCAATTAGTTTCTGCATTTTCGATAATATTTTGGAAGTGATTCAGCTGTTTCAAAGATTTAGTCTCAGACTCTTCGCCAATAAGCCCATTACCTGTGGCACCTCTACCAAAAACTGTAACTGTTTTTCCTTGTTCTTTTGTGTTTGTGTAAAGAGTAATCGGTAATACATCGCTCACAGGCGAAGTTAATTTGATTAATGCAATATCACTTCTTGCTTTAAAAAAACTCATTAAAGGCGCTAAATTTCCTTTCAACAAACTTTCGCTAGGTTTTTCAAATTCAGGATGTATGTACACTTTTTCAATTTGATATGTATTTGATCCAATCCTTAAACTTTTACCAATATAATTATAAAAAATGGTATGCGCGACAGTTACAACCCACCTTGGGTTAATTAAAGCGCCATGCCCTTCATGAGGCATATCCACTAAGAAGTTAGGAGCTTCTTTCGACACATAATTCTCAGGGGGAATATCATGCCTTTTTACAACAGCGAGACAGCTAATAGAAAAGACAAATAGAAAAATGAAAAAGAAAGCTTTCATAGTGCGTCCATGTTTTTATGAATGCTTTACAGGCTACCTTGCAAGCTAGGAGAAGGCAACTAATTCGACCGTCTGCAATTCGCTCATAGCAGTCTGCCTGATGAAGTCTAAACGTATTCACTTAAACTGTAAGATCAGATATGAGCTGGTACAACTTGACTAGTACACCATTATGTTTTTAAATTAAAGCTGTTGTTTACTTAATAAACATCCAAATACCGGCAGCGATCATAAACAGGTTTTCTGTTAGGGAGATAAACCCTAGTGGTACGTTACTGTCACCGCCTACACACGCACATTTTAACTCTCGTTTATCTATATAGACTGCTTTTATCACTGAAACAGCACCAACCCCACCTATGAACAATGAAATAGGGGCAATAATATAGGCTGGTAATCCGGCTATCATTCCAACGCCAACAAATGCTTCTAAAAATGGGTAAACATAGGCGTACCTGACTACTTTCATAGCGACTAAGTCATAGGTTATAAATGAATTAGTAAAGCTAAATAAGTCTTGAAGCTTTTGTATTGCTAACACTGCCATTGTTAGGGCTACAAATAGTTCAGCGGTTTGCATTGATAATAAGCTATTATTCGCTGCAAAACTAAATGCCACACTAAGCAAAAAACTAACCGAAAAAATCGCAATCACGGGCGTGTAAGTTGTACCTTCTTGCCCAGCTTTTGGCTTATCAAAGTAATCGCGTAAGTCGTCATAGCCACCTATACGTTTATTATCAATAAATGTTTGAGGTGTAGTTTCTACACTGTGTTGTTTTTTAAATTCATCTGTTTGCTCTCGAGAAGTTAATAGCTGATCATCAACTGTATATCCCTCTCGCTCTAGTAGGTCTTTTGATTTTAAACCAAACGGGCAAATATGCTCATCTGTGGCCATTCTAAAAAGTTGGGCTGATTTACTCATGTTTAGCTCCCTTTTATGTATTGGTATAAAATTTTACTTAGCATTAAAATCCGGTACGGTCCTAGATTGTGCTTGCTCCTGAGTTTCTGCTAGGCCATTTTTCTCTATATCCTTTAGTAACCACTGCATTTCTTTAATCTCACGACGCTGTGCCTCAATAATATTTGTTGCAAGCTCTTGGACTCGCTTATCTTTGATTTTTGCCCTTTCACTGGTGAGTATTGCAATTGAATGATGTGGGATCATCGCCGACATCCATGAGCTATCATCAACAGTCGCTTGTGATCGAACTAAAAATAAACTTCCCGCAAATACGGTAACACTAGCAATGAGTACTGTTATATTTTTCTTTTTATCTTTATACATATTGAGCATGAAAAGTAGCATTATCACTGCCATCATGGCTCCCATATAAAGCGCCATATAAGTGCGAGTTTCACTAAAAAAAACATGACTTAGCTGATAAGTATTCAAATACATCAGTACAAACATGACTAATGTTGATGTGGCTATCATTAAGAAAAACTTTAAATACTGCGACATTAGATGGCTCCTTTCTATCATTTACTTTGTATATCATTTATACCAATGGGTAATTCTTACAGGTTATTAGGCGTAAACCCACTATATATTTAATCATTGAATCAATGTTTATTATTACATCAAGAGTTGTGCCATAAGTGTTAAAACTGCTCAGCGTATTTGCTAATATGCTTATAAGTATTTTGCTGTAAATCGTGCGTAAGCATTTCAATATTATATTTATAAAAGCGATCGCCCATTTCCATACCTGGCGTACCAGCAGGCATAGCGGGAACAGAGAGCCCTATCGTCTTTTCAGGATGTTGTTCAGCTAAAAACTGTTTTATATGTTTGGCGGGAACATGACCTTCAAATACAAATCCATCGGCTGAAACGGCTGTATGGCATGACCGCATATTTGGTTTTATTTGATACTGAGATTTAATCGTCCCCATGTCATTGACGTTAATTGCTTTTGTTTGAATATTGTTTTCGCTCAAATGAGCAATCCACTTATTACAACATCCACAATTTTTACTTTTATAAACGGTAAGCTCAATTTTAGGTTTTTCTGAATTCTCATAAGTTATTAATGCTTTATGTTGTTTTTCGATACTTATCGCCGAAAATGACATAGTTAATGATAAAAATAACGCTGAGGTAATGTAGATTACTCGCATTGTTAACTCCTTAATTTGACCAATGAATATGAGTGATTTTCCAACCTGTATCGGTGTTTTTTAATGTGATTGATTCCATTCCCATAGACTTAATATCTTTTCCTTTGTACTTTCCTTGAGTTTTACTTCTTGAAATTGAGTAAGCTATGTCTCCATTTGTGTAAACTTGATGCTCTAGTAGTTCACTATTAACAGCACTTAAGAATTTCATATCCGCTATCATATGATGTTTCGCGTATTCATCTGCAGAACGCTCAACACTTCCGCCTTCAAAAATGATGACATCGTCGGCCAGTAATTTACGTGCAGCTTCGCGATTGCCTTGTTTTAGAGATGCATGAAATAGGCTGACTGTTTTTGCAGCCTCGCTATCAACATTGACAAAGGCCTTGCCTTTTTTTGAATATTTTTCATCGTCATGTGCACTAACAGTAAAAGAACTAACAGTGCTAAAAATTAGTAGCAATAAAATTTTTAAATTAAAGGATTTAATTAACATACGTTTCCCTTTTTATTAATCGTTAAATAGGCGGACCAACAAGTGTGGTAAATACACTTGTTGTAATAAGTACAAACAGGGCAATTACTATTTCAACAGTAATCGAGCGTTTTAATATACTTATATGGTGTTGTTGAGTGATTTGCGGGACTAAAAAAAGCTTATGCCATGCACCTAGGAGCAGCATCGCGCTGACGAGTAACAGCTTTAATAAAATTAGTTGCCCATAATCTGATGTAAACAATGCAGAAAATGACTCTAGGTACTGCAGGAGCAGAGTTAAGCCCGAAATAAGTAGTACAAATACAATAACAATAGCGAGTTGACCAAAGTAATGCATTAACCGCTTTACTTCACTGGTAGGTAGTAAAGTGCAGCTTTTGTAAAGCGGCCACAATGACCCTAACCAGCTCGCAATGGCAATAAGGTGAAAGGTTAAAATACTTTTCACTAACCCATTTTCGTTTGCACTGTGCCCAGTAAAAGTGAAGCTATAAGCGATAAACCCAAGCATGATTAGTATAACGGCACCGTTTTTATAACCTGCTACGTTATCATCTGATTCCACATTCCACATACATGCGCTAATTAGAGCAATAATAAGCGCTGGTATTCTAAACCTTGCTTGGTCACCTATGACTGATTGCCAAACAATTTCAAGCATAAAGGGGTCAAACATTCCCATAAAGCCTGATTCAGCCATTGCTCCAGCTTCTATAGGTACTTGTAAAAGTGCAGCAATACTACCTGTAACTACACACGTAATTTGCCAACGTTTTAAGAACTGATGAAAGCTAATTAAGTGATGCCCTGCAACATTGCTGTTGCCACACATAAAGCGCATTAATAAAGTGCCCGCAAGCCCTACAATTGCTATATAGCTTGCTAGTTTTAATAATAGTAAGAGCACTGACCATTCACTTAATTGCATGATGTTGCTACTTAATGATTATGTTTGCTGTGGGTATTAGATTGTTCTTGCATCATCTTATGCGATTCATTTTTATGTACCATAAATCTAAACGTGCCAGTCATTTTATGTCCATCACCACCCAGTGCTGTCCATTTAACCGTGTAAGTGCCTTGGGCTAGGCTCGGTAATGACCAATTAAAGTCTGTGCTTGGGGTGGCGCTGGGTTTGAAATCAAAGTTTATTGTTTTATTTTTTTCATCTTTGATGATGACTTTTGCTAGCCTTACTTCACCACTAAAAATTAACGAAAGTTCCTCTGGTCCTTGCATTAACATGGCTTCTTGTGCAGGTATTGATTGCTTGAGTGATATATGCGCTGATGCGGAAAATGTAAGCACTAAACCTAAAATGGCTACTGCAGAGTTAAAAAACTTCATAATTACCTCTTATTTAAAATGATTAAAACCAAAATTTAATACCCGCAACAAATGCGGTGTTGTTGCTACTTTGTCCACTTGATGTGGCATAGTCGGCGGTATTGCCAAATTTATTGCTCCATTCAACGCCAATATAGGGCGCAAACTGGCGTGTAAATTCATAACGAACCCTAAAGCCAATCGCGCTGCTTGATAGGCCACTTCCAAGCTCGTTTTGTTTATCGTTTTTGCCATAAAGTGTAATTTCGGCTCGCGGTTGTATAATTAGCTTTTGCGTGAGTAGTAGTTCGTACTCTGCCTCTAACGTAAATGCGGTATTGCCTCGCTCACCTACGTATGCTGTCATATCAAGTTCAAACCAATAAGGGGCTAAACCTTGTAAGCCAAAAGCCAACCATTGCCGATTTTCACCTTCTTTATTGTAATCAAGACGAACACCTGCTTGAGTATCCCAATATGCTGATACGGCGTGACCCCATAAAATATCGGTTTGGTTTTCTTCAATACTTCCTTCGCTGAAATCACCCTCGGTTTTAATTACCAATCGATCAAAGGTAGTGCCGTACCATGCTTGTAAGTCAAATACACCTGCGTTTGCTTGCTCGTTATATTCAAGACGATCGCCTAGTAATGCGTAAAATGGATGCTCATCAGCGAGTGTTAATCGCTCATTGCCCTCAAGCGCATATGGGCCTTCTGTTAAAGTTGTTCCCGCAGAGTAAGCATGGGGGTCTCTTGCATCTTTAGGTGCACTTCCTCCTTGTGGTTGCATCTTAGCGCTATTCATTTGTGCCATTTCACTTTGCGCTAATAAAGGGAAACTAATTAATGAAGCCCCAGTTAACATTAATAAACTAAATGATTTAGATAGTTTTAATTGTTTCATGATACGACTACCTCTCTAAACATGCCGGCATCCATATGGAATAATAAATGGCAATGCCAAGCCCAGCGCCCTACATCGTGAGGGGTGGTTAAAAAGCTGATTCTTTGTGCGGGTTGAACAGGTATTGTATGACGTCGCACTTGCACATCACCTTGCTCGTTTTCTAAATCACTCCACATACCATGCAGATGCATAGGGTGCGTCATCATGGTATCGTTTTGTAAAATAACTCTTAAACGTTGGTTATGCTTCATATGCACTGGCGTGCTTTTACCAAATTCTAAGCCATCAAATGACCAGCTATAACGTTCCATATTTCCGGTTAAATGCAACTCAATTTCAGCTTCTGGCTCTTGCTGGTTAGTGATCCCTTCAAGTGAGTGTAAATCTGCAAGTGTTAAAACACGGCGACCATTTTTACGTAAACCAATACCAGGATCATCAAGATTTGTTCTAGGCATATCAACGCGCATATCAACTGAAGCTCCATACTCCGTTTTGGCATGACGCACTTTAGGGCTGGCAACTGCCAATGGGTTTTCAGACATACCATGTTTGCTATGATCCATCGCCATTGCACCGTGCTCCATAGCGCTATGATCCATTTCTTTAGAGTTCATACCTGACATGCCAGCCATACCTGCCATTGCAGAATGCTCACCGCCGTGGGTCATATTGCCCATCATATCGGTCATCGTTAACCATTCAACAGGGTCAAGTGCAGGTACTGGCGCATCAATATTAGGCGAGCTTGATAAAGTTCCTTTTGCGTAACCAGAGCGATCCATACTTTGAGCAAAAATCGTATAGGCATCATTTTTAGGCTCAACAATTACGTCGTAGGTCTCACCAGGGCCGAATCTAAATTCATCAACTGTCACTGGTTCAACGTTTTGCCCATCAGCTTGTACAACTGTTAGTTTTAGTTCGGGAATACGAACGTCAAAAAAAGTATTGCTTGAGCCATTAATAAACCTAAGTCTTACTTTTTCTCCAACTTTAAACATTCCTCGCCAATTTGACATTGGCGTACTACCGTTCATTAAAAAGGTCATTGCTGATGCAGATAAGTCAGCTAAATCTGTAGGATTCATTCTCATTTGATTCCACATTTTGCGGCGTTGCAAAGCATTCGAAACACCGCTATTTGAAACGTCATCAAAAAATTCTGGAACAGTGGGCTGATTGAAGTTAAATACATCACTCTGTATTTTTAATTTGCGGAACAGCGCCATTGGGTCATCATCAGTCCAATCAGATAATTGAATAACATGCTCGTTATCTGCACTAATAATATCTTTTTCTCGCGGTTCAATAATTAATGCACCGTACATGCCAGTCATTTCTTGAAAGCCACTATGTGAGTGATACCAATATGTCCCGCTTTGTTGTAATTTAAATTTATAAACAAAGGTTTCGCCAGGCATAATGCCTTTAAAACTGATACCAGGTACGCCATCCATTTGATACGGTAAAATAATACCATGCCAATGGATTGAACTCGGTACTGATAACTTATTTGTTACTCTAATAGTAACGTCATCGCCTTCTTTGAGGCGCAAGGTAGGGGCGGGTATAGAGCCATTGATAGTTGTCGCCATACGTACTACGCCAGTAAAGTTAACCGGCGATTCATCTATAACCAGATCAATTACTTTGCCGCTAAGTTCGGGCACAGTGCCTGTTATTGTTCCTGCTACTAAAGATGATGCAGCATGTAATACACTCGGAAAAGCAGCAAGTACACCTCCTGCAATTAAGCCTTGAACAAATCGTCTTCGTGGTGTGCTAACCTGTTGTGATGACTTTTTAAACCCCATTTCCTTACTCCTTCATACCAGAATATGTATTGAGTATAGAAAATAGACCTGTCTTAAACATGACGCGAACATTACAAAGTTGTAATGTTGGTGTCATGTTGCTGTAGTGACAGATACTGCATAATATTTGCAGAGGTAGTTGTTAGGACTTTAATGAAGGAATTGTATGCGCTTATTAGTTGTTGAAGATGAATCAAAGACAGGAGATTATTTAAAACAGGGACTAAGTGAAGCTGGTTTTCAGGTTTCTTTGGCGCGCAATGGACTTGACGGTCATCACCTAGCAATGACCGACTTATTTGATGTAATAATACTTGATGTCATGTTACCTGACGTATCCGGTTGGAAAATTTTACAGTCGCTACGTGAAGCAGATAACAAAACCCCAGTACTATTTTTATCTGCTCGCGATAGTATAGACGATAGAGTAAAGGGGCTCGAACTTGGTGCTGATGACTATTTAATAAAGCCTTTTGCTTTTGCTGAAGTTTTAGCAAGAGTACGCACTCTTATTCGCCGTGGTGTAGTACAAACAGTTGACGATATACTGATAGTTGCTGATTTAGAAATGGATATTCCAAAGCGAAAAATACAACGTGCAGGCAAGCGTATTTTATTGAGTAATAAAGAGTTTAGCTTACTTGAACTATTGTTACGGCGCGAAGGTGAAGTACTGCCACGTTCGTTAATTGCTTCTCAAGTATGGGATATGAATTTTGATAGCGACACCAATGTGATTGATGTTGCCATTCGTAGGCTAAGAGCAAAAGTTGATGATGACTTTACTGTTAAATTAATTCATACGGTTCGTGGTATGGGCTATAAATTAGAGGTTGAAACTGATGGCTATTAAGTCACGGCCTTTATCACTTACGATGCGTGTTGTGTTGTTTGTCGCTGTAACCGTTATTGCGTGCTTAACTTTAGTTGCCACCTTAATAAATAGTTCGATAAAACATCATTTTTTCCAGCAAGATAGTAGTGAACTGCATGTTATTAATCAATCTATTGAATTAGTTTTAAGACAACAGTATAAATCAAACCTGAAACTTAAAAATGAATTATCTAACGCTGTAGCGGGTCATCACGGTGTTTACTATCAGGTAAATACCGCAAAAGGAGAGCTCATTTTTCAAAGTTCTGAACGAGATTTTAGTGATTTTGTAATGAGTGCTAATGCTTCAGCTGGCTTTAACCGTAACAACATTACCTCATGGCAAAATGATACCCACACCTACCGAGCTCTGGTGAGTAATTTAAGTACTGGGCAACAGCAATACAAAATTACTACAGCGATAGACATGAGCTTTCATTTACACTTTCTCAATCAATTTCAACAAAGTCTTTGGGCTATTATGTTTGGCTCTGCGGTACTCATTTTATTGGTGGCTTGGTTTGCTATACATCAAGGATTGAACCCTTTACGAGGTTTGAGTCAGAAAATGCATGACATCCAAACTAATAAGATGGATGTAAGGCTTGATGAAAATAAAGTGCCTATTGAGCTTGTTAATATGGTGCAGTCGTTTAACTCGATGCTCGACAGGCTCCAAGGTGAATTTATTCGTTTATCAAATTTCTCTAGTGATATTGCGCATGAGTTACGTACTCCACTAACAAATATAATCACTCAAACACAGGTTGGTTTATCTAAAAAAAGACAGTTGTTAGAGTATCAAGAATTATTGTTTTCTAATCTAGAAGAGCTGGAACGACTAACTAAGATGGTTAGTGATATGCTTTGGCTTGCAAAAACTCAGAATGGACTGGTTAAACCCGTTCAAAATACTCTAAAAAGCCATGATGAAATTGAAGCATTATTTGAGTACTTTGATGCTTTGGCTGAAGACTCATTGATTACATTTAAGAAAAAAGGTCAAAACCTTTGTTTTTATTGTGACAAATTACACTTTCGCCAATTATTATCAAACCTCCTATCCAATGCAATAAGGTATGCCCCAAAAGGCTCATCAATCACAGTAAATAGTGAAATATTTACCGCTGAAAAAATATGTATTTCAGTGATTAATACTGGGGAGAGAATACCTTCTGAGCATTTACCTTATTTATTTGACCGCTTTTATCGACCCGATAAATCGCGCCAACGACACAGCGATGGAGCTGGTTTAGGGCTTGCAATAGTTAAAGCTCTAGCGCAAGCAAACGGTGGAAATATAGAGGTCAGTTCAAATAATCAAACTACCAGCTTTAAAGTTTTTCTAAATTTAGCTAAAAGCTAATTATTAAATTTAATAACCCAATGTTTGCTTGTACCTCTAGACTTCCCAGCTTTCATTAAACACCGGTTTATAAACTTAAAGTACAAAACGGAAGTAAACTTCCGGTTTCTAACCCAATATTGCTATATTTCGGAAGCAAACTTCCGTTTATAGGAATTCAAAGGTAGTTATCGGAAATATACTTCTGTTTTTGAAAGCGTTGGCCTAGATAGCTATATGAGCCATTTTTCGGGGTCTTATTTGAGCGAAAAGCGGAGGGTCGGGTAAACTCGTTTTTGGACAAAAATGAGTTAGAGCTGAAGGACGGCTCTGTGCCAAAAGCAGCCCTTGAGTGACTTAGTGATAAAGGCTGCAATGATACGATTGCTGACATTTCACTATTTCTTTTTATGCCTTCTCATTGCCATTAATAGACTGTCATTTAGCTATCGCAACAACTTTGACCTTCTTGAATTGGCGGGCATTTCACTGTTCCATAAGAGCAATATACGCAACAATCGCCTTTCAAAGGCTTTAGGAGAACTTTGCAAGATTCACATTCATAATACCACTGGCAAGCGTTGGTTGGCATTTCTTCAGTTTTACTGAAGCCACACTCAGGGCAAGTAATGGTAGAATTTAACTCTATACTTTGCATGTTTGCTCCTTCAAAGGTTTAACAATGTCTAATACGGACATTACAATCATCAAACAAATACCTACATAAAACAAATAAGTGCTCCATTCGTATTGCCATAGTGGATAGAGGGTTAACAAAACCGCTATAGGGCCAATAACCCCAAGAATACCTCTCGCATGATTTTGGTTTTTATACCAGTTATACAAATTTACCAACAATGCCAGAGTTGCAAATATAGGTAACAAGGTATTTACAGCAATTCCCTCAAAGTGAGAGAGAAAGCCTAATCCTAATGCTGATGCTAACGAGCCGAGTGCGGGGAAGCACCCCGTACAACTAAGAGCCGCAAGCCAAACACCACCTGAGCTAACTTTATCTAAAATCTTATTAATCATTTTTAACGTCTAACATTATTTGAATGATTTGAGTATGAACTCCGTAGGTAGGTACGGAGTCAATACTATTTTAGCGAATCGATTATTGGGCAGTGGGATTGATCGTTATTGTTGCGGCATGAATTAGTCATTTCTTTTATGACGACTTCTAAGCGTTGAAGGTCAGCTATCTTATTTTGAATTACGTTCAATTTCAGCAAGCCTAGGGATTCTACTTTGGCACAATCGCCATCCATTGACATCAATGAAGCCACTTCTTTTAGAGTAAAGCCAAGTGCTTTGGCCTTACAGATGAATTGTAATTGTTTGGTGATTGAGTCGTCATAGACACGATAACCATTTTGAGGTTTTTGAGGCTGTTTTATCAAGCCTTCCCGCTCATAAAACCGTATAGTTTCTACGCCTATATCAAGTTCTTTAGCCAACTTGCCTATTGTTTTCATCGTCCAACCATAAAATCAACTTTAATCATGACATTAGTATATCAATACGAAGTAAAATTGCTCGAACTACAATGACTGGTTTTCACTAAAAGCTGCCCTTAGAGCATTTACGTTAACTCGTCTTGGGGCAGAAAAGAGTTGGACTGCCGAGCTTTCATTAGATACCAACTTATAATCTTAAAGTACAAAACGGAAGTAAACTTCCGGTTTCTAACCCAATATTGCTATATTTCGGAAGCAAACTTCCGTTTACAGGAATTCAAAGGTAGTTATCGGAAATATACTTCTGTTTTTTGAAAGCGTTAACCTAGATAGCTATATGAGCCATTTTTCGGGGCCTTATTTGAGCGATCAGCGGTCATTGAGATTGGATAAATTTTAAAAATAACCAATATAGTTTATAAATACAGCAACCCAGACGACTGAACATATCAATAGAGCAATTAGTACTGCTGCGGAGCCTAAATCTTTAGCGAGACCAGACAATGGATGAATTTCTAAGCCAACTCTGTCTATTGTTGCTTCTATTGCTGTATTAACAATCTCTGCGAATATCACAAATAAAACAGAGATTAGGAGCATGACCTTTTCGTAAATACCTATCTGCCAAATAGAAATAATAGTTAGCGATAAAGCAAGTAATAAAAGCTCTTGTTTAAAAGCAGCTTCATTTTTGGCAAGCCATTTAAATGCACGCTGTGAATTTTTAAAAGCTAAAAATACTCGATTAATACCTGACGGCTTATTTACATTATCAAACTGCATTGGGAATTCCCTCATTGTAGGCTTCGGCCTTACAGGCGTTAAAAATATCGTATATAGGTTGGTATTGGTTGCTATTTACATGAGTTAATCCAAGCAAAGTGTCAAAAATATTGTCGTGTGAAAATGTTTTTGAGTGTTGCAACTCAACACAGCGATTGAATTCAGAGTCAGTAAGCTTATTACTCCAAAAAATCATTGGGATATGAGTTTGCTCGGTTGGTGCTAGTGCATAAGGAAACCCATGAAGGTATAAGCCTTTTTCACCAAGTGACTCACCGTGATCTGACACATACAAGAGTGATTTTTCCGTTTCGTTACTTTCTTGTAATACTTTTATTAATTCGCTCAATACCCTGTCTGTGTATGCAATAGTGTTATCATATGTGTTTGTTAGCTCTGTTGTAGTACAGTTCTGAATATCGCTTCGATCGCAGTCAGGTTTAAACAAACTTGCGTGTTCAGGGTAACGACGATAATAAGTTGGCCCATGTGAACCTATCATATGTAGAATAATCAATTTATGCTTAACGTTACTTTTAGCTATTCTGTCTTTGAATTTCGAGACTAATATTTCATCAAAACAGTAATCACCGTCACAGAGCGAGTGCTTTTTGTTCGGCTCAATGTTTTCTGATTTGACGCGAGCACACACTCCTTTACAGCTGCTATTATTATCAATCCATGTCACTTCAACACCACTACGCTGGATAATGTCTAGGACATTTTCTTGACTATTAGCAAGGCGCGAATCATATTCTTTGCGATTAAGCCGTGAAAACATACAGGGCACGGAGATAGCCGTTGCCGTTCCACATGATGAAACATCACTAAAATATTTCACGCCTAGCTTAGAGGTATAAGCATTCGTTGCTCTACTATAGCCTTGCAGTGAAAAGTTAGCAGCCCGAGCAGTTTCTCCTACAACCATTACTGTTAGCGAGGTGGTCGTTTTATTTTCTAAAGCTGGTAAATTATCAAGTACCTTAAAAGGTAGGGGGGGGTAAAAGTAATTATCTCTCAAATATTTATAACCCGCTGTATAAAAAGCAAACGGGGTGATATAGCTTGTAAGCTGTCGGTTATTACGCCCTACAGAAGCGTACTCTTTATAAAAGGTTGCTGCTATTAAAGCACAACAAAGCAAAGCAAATAGATTTAGCTTCACAAAGCTCTTTAAACGTACTCTAAAACTACCAATAATTATGAACTTGGAAAATAAGTAAGTAGGTACAATTCCTAATAAAACTACAAATATTACAAGCTGAAAATTTAAATATGAAAATGCTTCACCTGAGTTTGTCTCAACAATATTTTGTAACATGCTTTTGTCAAAAATAACGCCATAATTAAGTGTTGAATAAAACAATAATGAGCAAAGTAAAACGCTAAATAAAAGTACGGGTTTAACAAAAGTAACTAAGGACAACCAACTCAAAACTAAAATAGTCAATGAGAAAAGCATTAAAGGAATAGACGTGATAAAAAGCCAATTTATATGGCCTGGCTGTGTTGCAGCAATAAAGGTGTTGTATAAAAACAAGCCATTAAATACGATAACAATATACATCGAAACTAAGCAAACGAAATGACTATAACTTACATGCCAAGACGAAATGTTAAAAATTTTAAAAGCATTTTTCATAATTATTCCTTATCGCTATTTTTATCAGCTAAACGATAAAGCTGCTCTGTGTAAGCTAAGTTGCTAAATAACACATGAGCGAGTGCTTTTTCAGCTAACGTTTTATCTGCGTTTTCCGGTTTATTTCTTTTTTGTATTTTGGTTTTTTTGTTATAGCGCCAATAGCTAGTTTGTTGATTTGGCATTAGGATGACAGCGCGATCATTTTCTAGGTATGCAAAATTGTCGTAGTACTGCATCATCACGCGTTCAACTGGATAATTTTTGGTGAGATCAAAGCCCACCATTGGAGTTGCTTGTTCAATTCCTAAAAGTGACAACAAAGTAACTGGTAGGTCAATTTGACTAACAAGTCTTGAGTCGCGTTTAGCCTTCATATCGCTGTTTAAAATAACCGCAGGTATGTGAAAAGACTTTAAAGGGACGGGCTCAGAGCCAAAAACACGCACATCATGGTCTGCCACAACCAAAAATACGGTGTTTTTCCAGTACGATTGTGTTTTTGCTTTATTTATAAACTTCCCTAGTGCGTAATCTGCATACTTAATTGCAAGATCACGTTTATAGTTTTCAGGGCTATACCCTTCAGGTAGCGATACCTTACCTTGTGGGATGTCAAATGGATCGTGATTGCTCGAAGTAAATACAAGACTAAAAAATGGCACTGCCGCATTACTTAGTTTAGTCAGTTCCTTATCTGCTTGTTGGAATAAGTCCTCATCACTCGCGCCCCAAGATGAGATAAACTGAGGGTTTTCAATGTGGTTGATGTCAACAATATCGTTAAATCCGTTTCCTAGGAAAAAGCTTTTCATATTGTCAAAATGACTTTCACCGCCGTAGATAAATTGGGTAATATAACCTTGTTGACTCAATACATCAGCTAATGAAAAAAAGTTATGCTGGGATTTAGATAGTTTAACTACCGAGCGAGATGGAGATGGCATAAAGCCAGTGGTAATTGCTTCAATACCTCTCACGGAGCGCGTTCCCGTAGCATAAAGGTTGTCAAACCCCCACCCTTGTTGATATAGCTCATCAAGTTCAGGAGTTATACCTAACCCACCAAGTTGTCCAACAAATCGGGCACCTAAACTTTCCTCAAGTATAATTACTAAGTTTTTTTTAACTCCAGAAACAAAAGGTTTGTTGTGTGCCAAGGTCGGAATATTTCCGGTGACAAACTGCTTACGATAAGAAGCCTTTTTGACTATATCTATAACTTGCTGATGAGGCATTGTGCCATACAAATTGCTAGCACTTTTTTCGTTACCCATGTTTTTCAGCGCAAACGCAACACTGTAAGTGGAGTTAAGAACAAGTGAATTTACTAGTGAATCTTGAGAAAAATAGACTAATGCAGGGTTAAGTGGCCGGTGGCTCAATGTACCTCTGGCAGCAAGGAAACAAAGTATTAAAACACCCATAAGAATAGATAAATTAGCTACTTTTTTCAGTGGCTGTACTTGTGGTTTTGTGAATGCTCTATATAAAAGGCGATAGCTGTAAATACTTGTTATTGTCGCCACAAGTAATGTACTTAGCATTGCTAAAAGGTGACCATGAATTAGCATCGAGAATACTTCTTGTGGGTAATCAAGATATTCAATATATAACCGGTTAGGCCTTACATCATATTGAGTGATGAATGCAGCTGTTGATGTTTCTAAAATAACAACAACAGTCGCAATAATGCTACCGTAAAGCGAAAACATGCGCTGGAATAGCTTTGTTTTAGAGCGTGCAATTACATGCAGCATCAATATCAGCACTCCAATAGTTGCTAAGTATCCAACGCTACTTAAGTCTATTTTGATAGCACCTGAAATGACTGGCCAAATATCACCATCATTTAATCTTGAATGTTGCCATATCAATAGCCCAATTCGGGAAGTTATAAAGATTGATAACAATATAAGTGTAAAACGTAACAAGGGTTTTAAAACGGAAGTATTTGCTGACATAGTTGTACTCGTCTTTAAAAATTGCAGCAATACTAAAAATCGAAACTTAAGAAATCCTGATGATAAACTTAATAATGGCTATACTATAAAAACTTAAGGAAGCCTTAAGTAAAACTTAAGTTATATAGCGTAACCTAGTGATTAAGATGTATTTTCAGGTGAACGAATAGAACATGAAGTTATTAATAATTGAAGATTCAGGGTCACTGCGACGTAGTTTACGGGTTGGCTTAACAAATTTGGGCTTTGCGGTGGATGAAACCGGTGATGGCTCACAAGGGTTGAGTATGGCAATGACAGGTGAATATGAGCTTGTAATACTTGATATTATGCTACCTAGTATCGATGGCATCACTGTACTGCAAACCATAAGAACAAAACAGCTTGATACTAAAGTTTTAATTTTATCCGCAAAGCAAGAACCTGAAGACCGCGTTTTAGGGCTTCTAACCGGAGCGGATGATTACCTCACTAAACCTTTTTCATTTGATGAACTTCACGCTCGACTCTTAAATTTAATGCGTCGTGGTGGACTAAAAATGGTCAGTGATATTATAGTTATTGATAATTTAGCCCTGAATTTACAGTTAAAACTGCTAAAAGTTTCTGACAACGTTATTGATTTAACACCCAACGAGTACAAAATTGTCGAATGTTTATTTAGCAATCAAAATAAAGTGTTTAGTGCGGAAAAGCTAAGTACCTATCTTGCAGGACAGTATGATTTAATATCGAAAAACTCGATTGAAGCCCATTTATCATCTGCTCGTAAAAAAGTAAGAGTTGCAGGGGGAGAGCTACCAATTCAAACCAAACGTGGCTTTGGTTATATTGTGCAAGGGCAATGATGAAATCTATTCGCAGTAAACTAGTAATTACTCTCTCAGTAACTATAACAGGGTTAGTTTTATGCATATTGTTGGCCACTGATATTGCTGTTGATAGCTGGATAGACAATGAGTTTGATCGCAGCCTGCAATCTAAAGCAGGTATGTTAAAGACCTTAGTAAATAAGACCGATAATGGTTATTCCTATAATTTTTCCAGTGAGTTTATGCCTGAGTTCGCAGGAGAAGTTGAGCCCGAATACTTTCAAATATGGAACAAAGAAGGTACCTCCATCCGCTCAAAAAGTTTAGATTTATTTGAGGTTAAAAACCTACCATTTGAAAACTTGGAAATTGGCGAATCAAAAATACGACCTATTCAACTACCTGATGGTCGAGATGGCCGAATTTTTTACAGTCGTTTTATACCACAAGTAAAAGATAATGCATCAGTTGACACCTCTAAAAAGACAGACGGTGAGTCAATGATTTTAGCTTATACAGCATCCTCTGAGGAAGTTGATTTTGTACTTTGGTTGATTGACGTTATTTTTATAGTCACGACGATTACAGTTATTGTATTTATTCGATTGTTTGTCAGAAAGGCCATAGATACATCACTTGCGCCATTGGTACAATTAAATAAGGATATCAGTCAGTTAAGCATTATCAGTGAAGGCTCAGAGATATTTATAAAAGAGCCAGTTAAAGAGCTCTTGCCAATTGTTGAAAGTTTAAATGCCTTTATTAAAGAGAACAGGCAACTTTACCTAAGAGAGAAGCGCCTCACATCAGATATTGCCCATGAAATAAAAACGCCCATTGCCGAACTAATTAATATGGCAGAAGTCTCCATACGGTTTCCAAATGAAAAAGAGCTCAATGATGACTTTAAGCCTGAAGCTTTGAAGATAAGCCTGAGACTTAAAAATATAGTCTCAAATTTATTGCTATTACATAAATACGGGGGAGGTAAGCTGAACAAGCGAGATGCCTGTGATTTAAATCAAGTTATTAGCAGAATACTGGAAACCCATGATTTATCACGTGTAAATTTGCAGTTGGATGAAAATGCACCAGCAATTATGAGCAACTTGTTTGCCCTTGAATCAATTTTTAGCAATTTAGTTAACAACGCGAAACAATACAGTCCACTCGATTCAAAAATTTTAGTCTCCACGAGAGTTGTAAGGGATAAAAACTTAATATTATCAGTTACTAATTCCCTTAATGAACCTTTGAATGATAGCGATATAGACCAATTATTTGACCCATTATGGCAAAAAGACACTTCAAGAACATCGATTGATAACTTTGGATTAGGGCTATCAATCGCTAAGACGCTTAGTAAAGCAATTGATGCGCAATTAAGCGCGAAAGTTAGTGACAAAAAAATTACATTTTCTTTAGCCTTAACTACGGATTAGCTTATTCACTAACTACATAGAAATAAAGGCTGGGGTGTACAATTATGTGAAGAGGCTCCTATATACTTAATTTTCTGGCAGCTATAAAACAATCAACACCTTTTCTGCGGCTTAGCTGGGTGTTGTTATCACTGTCCGCTCATGGAATAAATGCGTCTGTTCGATTTGATTGACTTTATTTGTTCAAATCTGACAGTTTTGGTTAGATCTTATTAAATGAATACATTACGCGCTTATCTTGTTAAGCAAAAATGCTAACTAAATCACTGTTAAAAGAAAGTCCGCTTAAGCTATTTTCATTAACCAGAGATTTAAACGCAGCATTACAATAAAGTGCTGTCCCACCTTGCATGCATGATTTAAAAACAAGATTTTTGTCTGATTTAAATGATAAGGATTTGAGGCCATCCTCAATACCATTCAGGTAAGCCTTTTCAGTAAGAGATTCGTCTTCTTCTTCGAAAACGAGTGGATTAAATAAAATTAGCTCTTTATCACACCTAAGCGGTATAAACTCCCCGTATACTTGCAGATAGTTCCCTAGGGCAATATACGCTTTTTGGTTCAAAACAAGGTAATTCGTAAATAAGTTTACGTCGTAGGCTTGCTTTAAAGCTTCTTTTTCAACCTTGCAGCTAAATCCGTTTTTGACTATATCCGTTATTCTAGTTTTGCCGCTTGGAAAGCCAATCTTGGCTAATATTACTGCTTCTTTATAACTGAGGTTATTTTCTTCGGCAATTTGGTCTGCCATCGATACGATATCTAGGTCAATTATATCGTATGTTCTATCTGGTTTGTGTAATTTATAAATATCGAGTTCCTTTCCCATAAGTAATCCTTTGTGAAGTAATATTTGTGCTTATTAAAGATTAATGAAGCCAGAATATCAACTCCTTCGGCAACGCAAACAGAATCTTATTGAATATTAGCCAAATTTTATTAGGCTGGATTACTAAGGGAGTGCGCGTTAGTTATACCTGTACTCTATTCATTTATTAGCTTTTACTGTATTCATTTATTAGCTTTTACTGTATTCATTTATTAGCTTTTAATGTATTCATTTATTAGCTTTTAATGTAGAACTAGCAATATTTACATAATACAGATTCTCATCTTTGCCTACCAAAGCCCCTAGGTATCTACCGTAATGTAGAGCTCATGACCTTTAAAAGTAAAATAGACAGATTAGAAGGCGATAATCGCCTTATTTATCTTCCATAATATCTTTAAGTGCAATGCGCTTTAGCTTAGTACCATCGCGATACCCTTTTACTAACAATTCATCTAATACAGCGCCAGTGTAGAAGGTATAGCCATTTTCTTCATCAACGGGAAGCTCGTATACAGAGCCTGATATTTGAGGCCAAATCCAATAATTCCCACAGGGTGATAAGTGAGGTAGAACCATTGAACCTGAGCTTACTCTCCATTCATCATCATTTTTCCACGAACAAAACAACACATAGCAGGGTTTGCTATCAATAGTTTGAAACGTTAAAACAACCCACCCTTCTGGCTTGTGTTTCATATGTCACTCCATCTTGTTTACAAAAAAATTTAAGCCTCCATTAACCTTAACTTAATAAACAAGAACACCCCCTCTTTTTTCTTAAAAAACACAAAAAATAAAAATGCTTAAATTAACCTAGAATTAATATCGTTGGCATTTTATGAATTTTAAAACCCAAATCAAAGACACTTAAAGAAGATAGCGAGAGGTCTGACCAGTTTAACCTTCTCTATTTCTGTAATATCTGCAATCATAGTGACTGCCTTTTGAAAAGCATCAACCTTGCTGGGGGCTAGGTGTGAAATTTTAAATTTAAGCTTTTAGGAGCAGCACTGAATACTAATTTCACTTTGGGTGTTTTACTTGAACATAACAACGTCATGTTAAACACAAACATAAAATCGGTTTGGATAAGGTAAAAACAACTCGAGAAACCTTCACAGTACTTTAAAGATAAATTTTTTTTGAGAATAAATAATTTGCTCGTAGAAAAAACATTGAACTTAACTTTTGAATTTTAAAGTGAGATTAACCCTTGAAAATAAAACAAAATTTTCAGTGGCTCCAAGGATTGATAAGCCTAATTATGACGAAAGGAATAATGTAAAAATGCTTACCAAGAACAACTATTCTAAAGATAAACCTTTTAATTTATCACCCATTATCTATAGTGTAAAGACATTTATTTTTTGGGAGGTGAAATTATGACCGTTACAAAGACGAACGCTAACGTTCACAGAGGTCGATTTGTTATACGATTTTACTCCCATAAAAATCAGTGCGCACTTAATCCCGAGTCATTTCAGGAGCTGATCCTGGCTTTTAAACTGGAATGTGACCCTAATGTGAAGCTGTTTGCCACCCAGCCTGAGCAAATAGAAGTGACTATAGACAAAAAAGTTTACCGCTATACACCCGACTTCTTAGTCCTATATCATTCTGGCTTCGCTGAATATATTGAAGTTCATCATGAGTCTCAGGTTGATAAAGAGTATCACTCGAAAATTCATCTTTTTAATGAGTACACCCGAAAAAAAGCACAAATAGGTTTACGGTTAATCATCGTCGATAAGCTCAATACTATCTTTATGGCGAACCTTAATCTGATAACAATGTATTACTCGGAGCATTCATTCCCATTAACAATGCTGCCTGATGGAGATTTAACCTTTGGTGAACTCATCGAATGCTTGGAGGGTATAGCTAAAAACCCAGTGGCAGAGGCTTATGGACTAATTGCATCAAATGTATATAAATTCGATATGGAGAAGCCGTTAAACGCCTCTACTACATTGATGCGAGGTCACCTCAAATGATCGGATATGCTACGGGTACTGACTTGACTAATAAGTACGGTAACGTTGAATCTATTGCGTTTGTTGACAGTACATCAATACTCCTTTCCGGTGATGGTATAGAGACTAAGAAGCGCCTATTACCTCGAGACGACTTTGAGAAATCAATTGATGATCAAGGCTTTATATTAAGAAGCGCACAGCATCCACATATTGAACTAACAGAATATCAAAAGTTAACGGTTACATCACGATTGATGTATCAATCTATCTTGAAAGAACTCGTTAGTGAAGGATACCCTGCTACAACCAAGAAGACATATGATGAGCTCATCAAACGAGTCGAGAGCCAACATCCTGCAACTATTGCCACAAAACACCCGCAATGGAAAACGGTATGTCGCCATTGGCGCGTATGGGTTCAATCAGATTTTAATGATGAGGCGCTTGCGGGAGTGAAGCGTAATAGGCCTATACGGCTAAATGCGGCCACTGAGGCTTTCATACAGCACTACATCGCTACCGTCTATTCGTGTAATAACTCTGCTTTCAAAGGCGCATATTACAGTAACTATAAACGAGAAGCGCAAGAAGCTAGCTTGAAAAATAATGAGATTCAAATCGCATCACAACGCACCTTTTACCGCCAGTTACAAGAGCTTACTGATGCCGAAAAACTTGCTAATTTTAAAGGTCTTTCACAAGCGGAAATCAATAAGCGACTAACAACGCTACGTAAACGAATAAAAACCTATTACGCAATGCAACGCGTTGAATGCGACCGTGTTGTGCTAAATATGTGTTTAATTGATGATAAAACAGGTCTACCGACACCGCCTATTTCTTTGTATGTAGCAATAGACGTTTACACACGCGCACCTATCTCTGTGGTGCTTAGCTTTGAACCTGAAAACTCTGCCGGTGGGCTTAACCTTTTACGTCAAATATTTATGGCGGATAGTAATCTTACAATGAATGGACGTAAACCGACTACATTGATTATGGATAATGGCCCAGGGTTTAATAATCGTTTGATAAAAAAGGCTGCGGAGCGACTTGAGTTAAATATTCATTATACACCATCAAATCAACCTGCTAAGAAGCCATTCATTGAGTCATTTTTTAACGTATTAAGAGATCACTTTTTTTCAGGTATGAAGATTGAAACGCAAAGTGGTGAGACGAGTATTGGATTTCAAAGTTATTCAGGAAAACGTACTAACCCGAACTCACTCGACACAATTCCATTAGCTAAACGTGCGGATATAAAGGTATCTGATTTTACAAAGCTACTGAATATATTTTTGACAGAATACATGCACAAACACCATAAACAGGCTGGCCATACGCCTATCAAAAAATGGAATCAGTCCATTATTGATACGCCTATGCCTTCATTCACATATGATCAGCTACAACATTGCTTCCACGTGTCCAGAGCCCAGGCCTCACATAAATTACAGCAACGTGGAACTATCAGATGTTTAGGTCAAGATTATTACAGTGATGAGCTAAAACAACTATACGCGGCTACTAAAACAGACATGGAGCTGGGTGAAAACCCCTCTGTTTATGTGTTTCATGACGACCTAGATGCCAGAAAAGTAACAGTTCAAGCAACACTGCCTGGCGAGAACAATCCTGTGGAAATAGTGGCTGATAATATTGACCATCATGATACTAAACTACCAGTCAGCTTTGCTGAACTAAATGGTAATCAAACTCTGACCCAACTCGGAATATATACAGAAACTTTCTCCCATACTCCTACTGGTCACTATGTCGGTGAAATAACTGAATTCGTAAAGCAAAAGCCCAAACGCAAACAGCACAGAGGCCCAAAGGTAGCGTCTTTCAATAAAAATACGAAAGAGAACTTATCCATTGTAGAGCGAATAAAAAAATCTCATAAAGTGAATGAACTTAAATCACAGATATCGCACTCAGGTGAACAAGATACCTACGCAGATACGATAGTGAGCAAAACCAGAGAAATGGCCTCTACCCGTTATAATGATGATGAAGGAAATGAAAAACAATGGTAACTATGCCCAGTACAATTTTCGCATGTGACATACAAATGAAGATATGGCAGAGGATAGCGGAAATCCACAATATGTATCACGTACCTTCAGAGGATAAACGAGCTCAACTTATTTATGGTGCCTCGGGTGCTGGCAAGACGTATATATTAAAGCAGTATCACGCTCAGTTTTTACCTGTTACTAAGCCAGAAAAAACGACAAAACCAATCTTTTATGTCGCTTTTAAGGAGTTTAAAAAAAGTACTGCAGAGATAACTCGATTTTTAATTTCAGAGCTAGAGGGAACAACACAAAATTCTCGCACTACTGCAGCTGAATTGGATGCCCAACTTATCTCACTTCTCAAAGACCTAGAAGTGGAGCTAATCATTCTTGATGAAATTCAGAATATTGCCTCAAGTTATGATGGGATAGAGTTTCAACGAATTATTAAATATTTTTGCTATCTGATCGATAGCAACAAGATCCGTTGTTCGATTATTTTCGCCGGTACAAGCAGTGCTAAGCGCCTTATTACATTTGGTAGAACCGCCGGTAAATTTGACGATGACGAGCAGATGTCTCGTCGACAAATGCGCCCCATTGAAATTAAGCCAATCCTTCCTAAAACGAAAAACTGGATTGCCTGTTGTAATTGGTTCATTCAACAAGTTGGGTTGCCAAATTTAACAAAGGATGAGCACAGTGAGCTACTTGATCGTATTTACCTTGCGTACAGTGAGCACACCATGAGTACAATGCGCGATTTATTTTTACGTAATAACACACGAAATGCAAAAAACTATGATCAGCTTATAGAAGCCTTATTTGAAAACTTTGAGAAATATGCAATTGGGGCTGTCAATCCATTTGATTATGAACTTTTAACAAAAAAACAATTAGATGCATATCTAAATGAGCAAGATAAAAACCTTAGAAGTCAGTTCTATTCGGGGTTATGCTAATGCGTTTCCCAATAAAACCCTCTTACTATGAAGCGGAGTCAGGTATTGGTTATGTACTTCGTTTACTTAAAAGAAATGGCATACAATCAGAATCTCGCGTACTCAATAAGGCTATGCTAACCAGTATCATCAAAGGTAGATCAACAAAGAACGAACTCCTTGATCACCTTATTCCTATAACTCGCACTTTATCATCATTAAAGATAAAGTGCTGGACACATGCGAGATTGCTAACGCCACAAGTTTGTCCAGATTGTGTTAACCAATATGGGTATTTTAGGGCCCAGTGGCAAAATCCATTTTTACGACACTGTATTATTCATGAGTGTGCCCTCTTATCCGAATGCCCTCATTGCAATTCACCGCTGCAATTTACCATTAATCTTCTAAATGGCCGCTGCACATCACCTTTGTGCGGCTTACGCTTAACGCATATGCCATTGAATAATCAATTAAAATCACCTGAACAAGTCCACGATGCATACCTCATAGCTAAAGTGATAGTTGACGATAGTAATACACGAACGAGTTTCCCACCAAAGGAGATTACCTCCACATTATTAAATAGAGCGGCTGATATTCTTAATAACCCAGATAGTGCTAGAGTATTCTTAAGTGAAAGGGCTAAACGTGTACCAACAGATCTACCGTTGAACATTGAGTTTCACAAAATTGAAATTATTGTTCAGAATTTGCTATGTGAATGGGGGTCATTATCCACACTATATGAAATGTATAATAGCGAGTATATTCGTTCAAAAGCTCCCATAACTCAGCTTTGGTTTGAAGCTCAAACAGCCTCCTCTATAATTGGGATAACGTTTAAACAAATCGCTCTTTTAGTCGAAGTTGGATTGATAAGAACTGATTCAAAAAAGACCTTAAGAACAGATACTCGCGTTGAAATATCAGGTGTTTATACCTTTTTAGCCGAGTTCAGCCACAATAAAGATTACGTCCCCCTTTCTGAGCTACGTCGCTTTATGGCTCTTCATAATATCTGTATAACTGATGTACTGATAGCTGCTAAAAATAAAGAATTATCAATAGCATACAAACCTTCATTAGACTTAATGCATTCCATACACGTTTTGCCTGAAGCATTCGATACCTTTTGTAAATTACACACTCAACTTATAAGAGATAAAACGATGTCCGTTGCAAACGTAGCTGAAGTCACCGGTATACCAAAGGTAGAACTAATGAGGTTGATTAATACCGGTAAGCTCAGGCCCGTTTACATTCATGGCAATAATTCAAAACGTATACTTAATTGTGATACTTTGAAGTTGGCGAAAACGCAAAACAAACAGCTATCACTCGACATTTAGTACTTTGTAATTTCAACTTTAATTTTTAGGCCGAGACATGTTCTCGGTCTATGCTTTATTAATAACAATAACGGCAGTTCACTAAAACTAATCGACTTAATATCAATAAGTTTAACTTTCCCTTTTTTAATAAAAGTTTAGTAATTTCATCCATAACTAAACCTAAATCAAACCAAATTTGAATTAACTCAACATTACAAATGAAGCTTCGCATATCTGCATTTTAACTTTCACTTAAATGGCTTCATTTCTCTTTATCCTAAAAATCCATTTTCTAATCGATTTACTACACTTTTACTAAGTAAATATTAGCGTATAGTGTTCGCCACTAATTTACCGAATACAGAATCTACTTAATTATGTGCTCATTAAAATCAAGTCAGAGTTCTTCAGTGGCAGAATGAGAATCTGCAAGGCAGAATGAGAACTTTTTGGCTGGATGAGAATTTGTGTTGGGGCAGTTTTTAGCTATAAATAATTCTCAATTTAAGAGGCGCAGTACCCATAAAGAACACAAGCTAAGTTATTGTTTTGAAATCTTATTACATGGCTGAGATTCTCAAGTTATATGGCGCCGATCAAACATGATCAGTGCCACTTAAATCGAGAATTCACGGCACGTTGAGAAGTTATTGATTTATAACTAAACATGGCACTTAAATTGAGATTTATTAACTTAATTACACTCTAAAAATAATTATGTTTTTTATTAGGTAAATTTCACAAACAATGAGAAATCGCTTGAAAACGTCTATTAAAGTAAGTGCTTTGAAGTGATAATTTGACTATCTATTATACGAAAGCTAATCGGGTTTACTTCGAGGTAGAGTTTATTTAGGCCGATGCTTGCCAGAGGATCAACAGCGCATCTTTATTTTTCATTACATAAAGAACTTCTATTCATGGGCAGTTATAGCCGTGGATTTCTGCACTCAATAATCACCGGCGGTCTGCTCTGTGCCATAAGCGGTCATTCACGATTTTTAATGTATGAAGTCAAGATTTGATACTCATATAGAAAGGTCCTCGAGTTTTACGATACAGTTTGTTGACCAAAACATATACTGAATCCGAGGAGCTTGGTATGAAACTATGTGGTGGAATTGACTTGCATTCAAATAAAGTGTTATCGCTATCATTAATGAACACGGTGAAACACTTACCGCTAAGCGTTTAAATAATGATATGTCTGTCATTTTATCTTTTTTAAGTCCTTACAAAGACAACTTAGAAGGGCTTGTTGTTGAATCGACCTTTAATTGGTATTGGTTAGTCGATGCTTTAATGGATGAAGGGTGTAAACTTCACTTAGCAAACCCCGCTGCAATTCAGCAATATTCAGGTTTAAAACATGCTGATGACCATAGTAATGCATGCTGGTTGGCTAAAATGCTACGTCTAAACATTTTGCCTGAGGGCTACATTTATCCTCGTGAACTCAGGGCTGTTTGCTACTTAATGCGTAAACGAATGGACATTGTTCAACAGTCCACTAAAAACTTATTATCAGTGCAAAGTTGTTACATGCGTCATCTTGGGTATAAGCTCAGTAGCAACAAAATAAAACAAATGGCGCTATCAGAAAAGGCGTGAATGTTGAGCAAGTACACATCGATTTCAGCTCAACGAATACAGCACTGTCAGTCATTTCTAACCTCTCATTAATACGCTGTGCTCAACAGCAAATCAATGCGATAGAGGGCGCTATTAATAAAACATCACTCTCCTCTGAGTTTATAAACCTAACCAGTATCGATGGGATTGGGAATACGTTAGTACTGTCCATTATGTTAGAGACAGGCACTATTAAACGTTTTGATAGTCCAGGTAATTTCTCCTCCTATTGTCGCTGCGTGAAAAGTGCAAAATACAGCAATGGGAAGAAGAAAGGCGCTACAAATCAAAAGAATGGTAATCGTTACCTTGCGTGGGCGTTTACTGAAGCTGCTAACTTTGCTATTAGGTATAACCCGACAATTAGAAAAAATTACCAACGCAAGCTGGGTAAAACCAACCAAATTATCGCGATTAAAACAGTTGCACATAAAGTCGCAAGAGCGTGTTATCACATACTTAAGGACATGTCCCATTTGATGAACACAAGGCTTCTTCTTAACGACCATAAAACGAATTAGGTTAACGTGTTGAGTTAAAGACGGGGTTGGTAAACCATCAGATTTGATTGAGCCTGCACGTTAACCGCTCTTATTTAAATGTTGGGTAACCCGTCTATATTCGTCTACCTATTAGCGGTAATATATTTTGCTAAGTATTCCACTGCCTCATTCGAATTTATTACTTCGTTCGACACATAAACATCTGGTTCGATAGGTTGCTGACAATGCTCTTTTCCTGATGGGCGAGTAAAGATAAGTGTCGGCATGTTTAGTTCTAAATTAGAACCAGGCAATACATGAGTTTCTATACGCCCAGTAGTGCAAGACCTTACATTTGAATGACCCGCGATGACAGCCTGACGAGAGTCCTGTAGTGAGGTTAAAAACAAAGTAGTGGATGAATAACTGAGCGGCCCCATTAGTAAATATGCCCGTCCAGGTACCTTTAAACCCTTATGCGCGTCGACAGGCACTAATTGATTAAATGTGCCTTCAATAACCTCACCTTGATTACCTTTAATAGGTCCTAGTTTGATATTTCGTTCAGTCATACGAATTTTAAAGTTTGACAGAAATGGAAATGGCTTGCTCGCAATGTAAGGTGCAATACCTTGCTGCCAATAGTGATCGGTCCCCCCAGGGTTATGGCGAACGTCGATAATCACATCTTTGACGTTCGCATCTTTAAACGCCTGCCACGTTTCATCTAGAAATGTGAAAAAAGGTTGTTCTTGTTCTTGAGAATAAAAAAAGCGATCGACACGCAAATACCCTATGTCATTGTCTAGTATTCGACTTTGGACAAATTCCCTCACATCAGCATTGTGATTTTCCGGCTCATCAGTGACACCCATTATAGAGAATTGCTTGCGCTTATTTTTATGCATAAACTCAATTTGATAATCTTTGCTACTACCAAACAGTAACCAGTACATTTTGTTAAATCGACTGGCAGCAAAAGCAGCCCTAAACTCTAATGAGTCGCCATACATTCTTGCCAACATAGTTTCAATTATTTTTGATGCCCTAACTCCGTTGACTGAGGTAATCTCATCACCGATTTTAATATCTGAATAGCCCTCAAGAGTTTCCGCCACAAGCAAACGTTGAGATGCATCTATCATTACGTCAAATGGAAATAGCCGACCACCGTTCTGAATGTGGCTCTTAAATTGATCATCAAGCTGTGGCGAAGCAATTAGCATGTGTCCATCTTTAAAGTAAGGATTCAGCTGAGAGAAATATTTCCATGCTTCATAATGTGTCATGGGTGAAGTTATACCTTCTGACAAGGACTCTATCTGCGATTTAACTTCAGATACATCCATAGTAAAGCCCGGGTCTGGGTGGATCGTATCAAGGCGTTGACTTAGCTCAGTCAGGTTGCTTTTTAATACTTTAATGCTCACTATCTTGCCAGATGAAGGCAGGTTAGTATGAGTATTACTTTCTTGCGTTTTTGTGTTTTTTGTAATTGACTTTGGTTCATTCAAGCTAGTGCAGCCAACTACAAACGCAATAAAAAAAGTTAAAATTATAGTCTTCAATTTTTGTCCTCAATTCTATTTTCCACTAATTAAATCGTCTGATGAATATTGTTATCCACGGCGATTAGAAGTTGCATTAAAGAGCAGTCTAAGAGAAAAATCGTCTGATTTGGACGAGTTGGACGTGCGATTCGGTCGATTCGCACTCATTCGCAATCGAGTTTCAGCTGTTTCCTGTACTGGCTTGGGGTCATTCCTTTGAATTGCTTGAAAACGGCATTAAAGGTACTTTTTGAGGAAAACCCAGCAGATAGAGCTAGATCAATAAGTCTCTCTTTTGGATTAGAAGAAATTTGAGAACAGACTGTTTTTATTCTGTATTCGTTAACAAATTGATAAAAGTTCTTATTTGCTTGCTGATTGAGGATTTCAGATAAGTGATGACTACTAAGGTTGGTATATCTTGCTAGCGCATCTAAGCTAAGTTCACTTTCTAGATAAGGTTGCTCTTCTTCCATATATTGAACAATGTTTTCTAATAATTTGGCTCTAGTATTAAAGTCGAAGCATTGTGCCTTGGTTGTCGAGTTGAGTGCTTCCGCTGGAGTTTCACTCAAGTTGTCAATGGTAAATAAGTTTGGCTCACGCCACTGAGCCATCGAAACGCTGTATATCAAAGTAAAGGCAATGAGATCACTAGCAATAGCCAAAGTAGAATTTGCGCCGATTATTGTGCTGACAGCTTCTGTCAGCAACATTGCTGCGTACAAATTTAATACTACCCATAACCAGGTAAATATTTTGGGATTAAAGTTGGAAAGCGTGTCACGCGCATGGCGTCCACTTTTAGTTATCAGTTTGACACTCAATGCTAAATAAAAAAATGCCTGTACGAACATAATAACTTGAGTCAGCAGTTGGATATTTTCTTTGTGTAAAGCGTTATTAGCGATGTTGATTTTTTCAGTCGGGGTAGAAAACAAAAAATCTATATTTAAGAGAAGACAAAGTAATAACGGCGTAGCGTGAATACTATCCTTTAAATGGAATGACTTTTTAATTATCGCTGACCGAAAATATAAATATAAAAATGCACCAAAGCTGGCGGGGACAAAGTAGCCCCATCCAATTAGATTAGCAAAAACAGTATCCTCAGCATGCACTACAATCAATGGACAGCAGAAATAAAATGCTAGAAAAAGACACCAAACGCCCATTATGCGCCCAGTATTATTAACGCCAGCACTAAACAAAAGTATTGCTGCTAATAAGATGCCTTGGAATGTTCCGATGACATGAAGATATTGCATTGGCAAGGAAATAAACAGCATTGGGATAGTTGTAAATAGAAATCAGGTAGATGTTTAATGTTCCTAGATTAGCAGATTGCTAAACTTATTGTTAGCTGTGTCTGACATATTATTCAGTTTGAGCTGTAGAGGTGATTCCAGTGTAGTGCCATTTTTAATATTTCGGATGGAGTGTTCTTCACTAAGGGCTTTGTCAAAGCCTACAACATTAAATGCAAACCACTTCTCACCTTTTAAATTGCATTCAAGCAGCTCAACATTGTTGCTAAAATCGTTTAAGAATAGCGGTGAATATTTAGGGGATACTACAATTGTTGAGGCACACAAACCGGCTATATCAGGTTTTTTTAAATTTTGGTGAGCTGTACTAGGCTCTAGCAACCAATCAACGCCCAACTCTCTCCAATTGTCTCTCATGCTCATACCGTCGAACATTAACAACTGGCCCTCGGTCAATTGAATTGTTTGTTCGCCCCCGTTTCATTAAGTAAGAGAAACTCATCAAGCTCGACACTCACACTGTATACTTTATTAAATTTGTCTGTCATTAAGCATTACCTTGAGTCAATAATGAAATACGTTTTTGAAATTGAAAATCTAGGAAGCGATTCATTATTCACTAATATTAAGCAGTGCAGTAACAACCACTGGTTTTATTAAGTAACAGTTCGCTGTTAAATCCAGCTACAAGATTATTTATAACCGTTTCAACAAAACCACTGCCCTGCGCGCAGCCAAGCCCTTGAGAAAGTGGGCCGGCATAAACAAAGTCACCTTTATCGTTAATCACCACGGCAGCTGGTGTAGCAGGGAGCAGTATTTGTAAAGAGGCTGTTTGCTCAATATTGATAAGCGTAATATTTTGCGCTTTAGAAAACGCAGCCAACTGTTTTAAATGGGGCTGGGCTTGCTTGGTGCAGCCACAGCCAGGGTCAGTAACGATAATCAACGAATTATGCTTTGCTGCTGTAAACCCTATGTGTTGTTTAAATTTAGTAAACCACCCTGGTTGCTCAAGCACGCCATAACTGTCAAAAACGCGCAACTGATTATATTGATAATAAACTAAACCAGAGACCGTCAACACTAACCACAGAGCAATCACTGCACTCATTTTAATGGATGAATTACTTAAATTTAGCAATGCTTTGCTCTAATACCGCAATACTTACGTCGATCATTTGTACTTTAGCGGTTAGCTTTTCTACCACTTTGGTATCTTGATATTGGCTTTGCTGCATTTGTTCTGTGCTTGAGGCTATTTGTTTTGTGTTTACAGCTTGCTCAGCAACAACTTGCGCTACAGAGTGAGTACTTTGGCTGACGGCTTTTATTTGCTCACTCATGGAGCTTATGTTTTCTTTCATGGTGGTGCTGATATGCGTTAAATCAACAACAAAATCGACACACTGGCTCATAGATTGGGTTGACGTTTTACTGTTTGTAACTAAATCTTTTAATGTTAAAGCAATTTTATCTGTCGTGGCTTTACTGCTTGTAGCAAGCGTTCTGACTTCATCGGCTACAACTGCAAACCCACGTCCATGCTCACCCGCTCTTGCGGCTTCAATGGCTGCGTTAAGCGCAAGTAAGTTAGTTTGCTCTGCAATGCCTGATATTTCATTCAACAACCCTGATATTACATCGCCAGCGGCCACCAAATGATTTATTTGCTCTTCTGTATGATTAAGTAAATTAAGTAGTTCCGTGCTTTTAGTGTCTGTTTGCATAACGTCATTTAAGGCGCTATTTGCAGCTTGAGTAATGTTATCTACCTGCTGCTTTAATACTTCACTTTCATGCTCAACTAAGCTAAAACCCTGTGCAACTTGAGCACCAGAGTCAGCTATATCATTAGTTTGTTGCTTTCTTTGCTCTGCCCCGCTTGCTAGCTCATCGTGTACGTTTATTAATTGCTGCGAATTTTGCTGCAGTGAAAGAGACTGCGTTTGCACTTGCCTAATTACATCTGATAAATAACCCAATAAAGTATTAAAGCCCGCTACTGCATTGCTATTTTTATCATCGGCCCTAAGCGAAAGCTGTATATGCTCAGGGTCTTGCATAATGGCTTCGGTCGCTTTGGTTAAAGACACGCCAGCTCTGCGCTCTTGTTGTAGTGTTTTAGCAATATAGCCTGCTACAAACACTTCTACTATTGCATAGCCGGCATGTATAAGCACCGTAGTAAACGCCAGTCTGTCAGGGTCAAATACATAAAAACCGGTGTTTTGTGTTTGTAAAAAGTAAAAGCTTAAATGATGAACGGCCACAAAAATAATGGCCGTAATAAACACCTGCCACTGTACAAACATAATCAACATGGCCATTAAGATGAATATTTCGAAGTGTATTTCTATTAACCCAAAGGCTTGTTGTATGTGCAAAAAAGAAAACATCATAATTGCCGCAGCAACAACATGACCTGTGATTGGGTTATTTTTCTGAGTTTTAAGTAACCATATAGGCATTAAGCTTAAAGGTAGGCCGACTATAAATGCTTGTGTAAGTGTCCCAAAGTACAAGCCTAGGGCGATAGACTCTACAAACAAAAAAATGAATATTATGGTGAATAAACGACTTACACTATTCATAAATACCTTTAATTATTAAAATTTTTTTAAACAAAATCAGGGTTTGTACGTATTAGCTAATAATTACGACCACATTTAATTATCAATATAGCCTAGCTTGCCAACTTTATTTAATAATTGATAAAACCGCTTTAAACTCAGGTAATGCTGCGTTTTTTGTCCACTGAAAAATGATACTTTCTACGCTTGTAATTATTGCCCCTGCCTGTTGTAACTGCTCTAGCGCTAGCGATTTATGCATCGTATTTCGTGAACCCACAGCATCTGCCGCTACATGCACCTCAAATCCTTGGGCTATTAAATCTAAGCAGGTTTGTAACACACATACATGCGCCTCTGTGCCTATTACTATAATTTGTGAACGCGCAAGCTTTGTAAACACAGCATTAAATGCAGGCTCATTACACGCACTAAAATGTGTTTTTTCAACAGTCTGTGCGTTTATAAGGGTGTTTTTTAAAAGCCTGTTTGTACCACCAAGCCCTTGAGGATATTGCTCAGTCACTATGCTAGGAATTTTAAAAAGGGCGCTTACTTTGGCAATTTTTATTGCCCACTCTAGTAAATCAGAAAATTCGCTAATAGCGGGAGAAAGCTTATCTTGAATATCTATCACTAATAACACGCTGTTATCTGCAGATAAATTTTTGTGACTAACCATAACACCCCGTTTTAAGTAATTATAATTAGTAAGCGTAGCTTAAATGGTTATAAATAACTAAATTAGTGCTTTAATTTAGTTGTTATAAGTTGTAATCCACATTTTAAAAAATGTGCTATATTTAACTTTTATATGTATATCCCCTGCCCTAGAGCGAGTTTATTAGTGCGATTGAGTATTTTGTTTTTTCTCTTCACCACTGTATGTTTTCTTTGTATTACTAGCGTATCGGCCTCCACAAATTATGCTCAACAACTACAACGAATATCTACCGATGAAGGTTTATCCCAAAATTACGTAACTAAAATTTTGCAAGATGATTTAGGTTATATTTGGATAGCTACAGCGCAAGGGCTTAATCGATTTGACGGCTACACGGTAACCCCTTTTGATGGCGGATTTACCCTTAACGAAAACTTCATCACTACACTATTTAAAACGCATGCAGGCAATATAATTGTTTCTACTGAGCTTGCCGGTGCCTATTTAGTTAACCCTAAAACGTTAACTACTCGTAATATATTTTCGGGCAATCTTGCAGGTAATACAGCTAGTTTCGCTTCTATTGAAGCGATAGCCCAGCACCAAGATACCTTTTACCTTGCCATTTTAAACAACGTGTATTCACTTAACTCTAAAACAAATTCACTTACTTTAGAGTTTACTATAGGCAATGAAAACAGCGTGGTGCGCGCATTAAAATATTACAAAAACACGCTATTTATAGGCACACAAACGGGTTTATTTAGTTACGACCTAAAAACAGAGTCATTAACCCCTCTTAATTTACATACTCCCGATAAACAAACAGTCGATAACAGTAATGTTAAATTTTTATCTGTAGACCCCGCGCTAGGATTATTAGTAGGCACCGTTGAGGGCATGTACGCATTAAGTTTAAATAGCTCAGCAGGAGCAGCTGCAGATCAAAGCACTAAAAGCGTGATTGCTGATTACAATATTTGGGATTACAGCAATACACCCTATGGCGAATTTATTGCCACAGAGCATGGCTTGTTCGAATTTAACCGAGAAAAGGGCACCACTGAGTTAATTCTTAGCTTTGATCAAAGTAAATTTAATATTACCGAAAATACTATTAACGATTTAATGGTCGACTCAAGTGGCGTGTTTTGGCTGGCGTCACGCACTCAAGGCGTGCTTACTTGGTCAGTAAACACACGGCGCTTTAACAAAACCACCCTACCCGAAAACAACTATATAAACAGTATTTACCAAGACGATGATTTAACTATGTGGTACGGCACCGATAATGGCCTTGCCCATGTAAATGCTAAAAACAAAACAACCTACTACCTAACCTCGCAAGACCCTAAAGCGGTTTATGGTGAATACGCTATTTTTGCAATTAATAAAGCGGATTTAGATTCCACTTCGCGGTATTTATGGCTAACGGGGTACTACAGTTTAATTTTATTTGACAAAGAAACAGGCACAGCCGTTGCTAAAAAAGATTTAAATAACGCACTGTCTGAAGGTGCGGTTATTTATGGTTTGTCTGAGGTAGCCCCCGACACATTCGCTTTTTATAATGATCACAGTTTTTATGTGTACAATGGAAAAACAGGCTTAACGCGCGAAATTAACGGGTTAAAACAACATGTAACCCCTTTAGAGGCCTATACTTTTCATCGACCTTTTGATGATTACCCAAATGAGTTTGTATTAAGTACAACTACCCACTTTTACCGGTTTAACGAGCAAACAAACACCCTTACCACTATTTATAAAACCAGTAAAAAAGACAGCCAAAATTACCACACAGTAGAAAACTGGTTAACCGATAAAAATAACATTTTATGGTTAGCAACAACCAGCGAAGGCCTAGTCGGTATTGATGCGCAGAGCTTTGAAAAAAAGCACCACTTTAACGTAAGTAACGCCTTAAAAACGCAGTCTATTTATTCACTTATTAGCGATGAGTATGGCTATTTATGGTTTAGCAGTAAAAATGGTTTGTACCGCTTAAATACCGATACGTTGAGGCTGCGAGTTTTTACAGTAAAAGATGGTTTATCGGTTAATTTATTTAGTACTTTAGGAGCAATTACGCTTAAAAATAACACTGTAATGTTTGGCAGCAGTTATGGTGCAATTTCGTTTAACCCCGCTGAGTTTTTACAGCAAAGCACGCAAACAACAACCTCAATAACCGATATTACATTAATGTCGCGCGATTTAGACTATCAGCCAAATCAGTTTGCCACCTCTGCATTGCAATTAACACATGAAGATATGGGTTTGGAGGTCAGCTTTTCTAATTTTGATTTTCAAAATAGCGCGGAAACACGTTACAAAATTACGCTTCAAGGACCTACTTCGCTAGAGTATGATGATTTAAAAGCAAACAAAATATTTTTTACAAAGCTCCCACCAGGTAATTATCAATTAAAGGCCAGCGCGTATAATTTTAATAGTGCGACTGAGTCAAAGCCGGCGCTGTTAAATTTTAATGTGGCATACGCGCCGTGGAAGTCTCCTTATGCGTATGCGGCTTATATTTTAATTATTATAACTGTGCTGTGTTTACTGTTTTGGCAATACAGAAGCAGACAACTAGCCATAGCTAATGCGCAAAAAGCGACAATACACTCGCAAAAACAAACGGAACTTGCGCTCAGTAACAATAAAAGTGGCATTTGGGATTACCATTACAGCGACGATTCGGTAAATACAAACCGAGGGAGTGAGCTTGGGTATACTAATTTGCCCAACCGTATTCCATTAAAACATTATTTAGCTTTAATTCACCCTGAAGACAAACCACGGGTTATTTCGCACTGGTTAAATTTTACCAAACAAAAAAAGCATGAGCACTGGCAAGCAACTTATCGGTTAAAGCATAAGCTTGGCCATTGGTTGTGGTATCAAGATTTAGGGCAAATTATTTATGACGAGCACACAAATAAACCGGTATCTGTATCTGGCATATATACCAACATAACAGAGCAACGTGCCAATGAGCAGCAAGCCAACATTTTAGGTGAGGCGTTTGGGCAAATAAACGACTGGCTGCTTATTCTAGATAATAATTTGGTGCCGGTTTCTGCAAATAACAGTTTTATAAAAACCTTTTCGCAAACTCATAAACATCCGCTTAGCTTAAAAGTGTTTGTTAATGCGATAGGTAAAACGCAATGTAAAAGCTATGCCAGCACATTAAAAAGCTTAACAGCAAAACAAAATTGGCGAACTGATGCCGTTATTAAAACTGCAACTAACCCGCACCACCCCATACATATAAGTGCCACTGCAATCGCTAAAGATACACATAGCATAAGTTACTATGTGATTGTTATTTCGGATTTAACCGAGCAAAAAAAGGCAGAAGACGAGCTGCGTTATTTAGCCAATTTCGATCCCCTTACACAATTGCCTAACCGCAGTTTAATGCATCAAAAAATTGGTAAATCGATTAAAAAAGCTCACCAACAGCTCACTCAAAGCGCTTTACTATTTATAGATTTAGACAAATTTAAACCGGTAAACGATACATTTGGCCACGCAGTGGGAGATCAACTGCTGTGTAATATTACCCAAAGAGTAAGCGCTATGTTGCCAAGTAATGCTACGCTTGGCCGCCAAAGCGGTGACGAATTTTTAGTGCTTATTGATAACGTAGAAGACATAGCCGCACTTAATAACATAGTCAAAAGTATTAGCTCAGAACTTGCCAATAAGGTCATTATCGAAGATTTTTCTATTAATATATCAGCCAGTATTGGCGTGGCTTTATACCCATTTGATGCCAGCTCGACCGATTTACTGATCAGAAACGCCGATGTAGCCATGATGCATGCAAAGCAAGCTGGCCGAAACGGGTTTAAGTTTTTTAACGACTCGATGAACGAGCAAATAAAACAAAAGCTCATCCTCGAAAACGATTTAAAAGACGCCGCGAAAGATAATCTATTATTTAATCACTACCAACCCATAATAGACACGCACGCACAAACAATAAATGGGGTTGAATTACTTATGCGCTGGGAAAATAACGGCCAATTTGTCTCGCCGGCATTATTTATCCCTATTGCTGAAGAAACAGGCCTGATAGAAGCATTAACTGAGCAAGCTTTAGAGCGCGCGCTAACTGAGCTAGCCCCTACACTGGCCAACAACCCATTGTTTTATATTTCACTTAACTTGTCGCCAAAGCACATTTTAAGGACGAATATAGCAACTAAGCTGACCAATATATTAAAACAGCATCAAATGAGTCCAGTACAACTGCGCCTAGAAATTACAGAAAACATACTGCTAGAAGACAAGCAAAAAGCCGCAAAGCAACTACAAAAGTTAAAATCGGCTGGTTTTAAGCTGTTACTCGATGATTTTGGCACCGGCTACTCATCACTTACTTATTTGAGCCAGTTCCCTATTGATGTCATTAAAATAGATCAAAGCTTTGTGAATAGTATTGGGATTGATAAAAGTGATGAGTCGATCATCAAAACCATTTACACTTTAGCTCAAAACTTAGAGCTTTATTGCATAGCCGAAGGCGTTGAAACTAAGCAACAAAAAGCCTTTTTAGAAGGGTTAGGTTGTCATGTTTTACAAGGTTATTATTTTGCAAAACCAATGCGGGCAGAGCAATTACAAAACCCCGAAACGCATGAGCATATTCACACTTTAATAAAAAGTTAGCTATGAATATGCTGGCATTCGTGGCTTTCTATTTGTAGTACGCTGCTTTTAACATTAAAACGCGCAGCGAGGAGGTTTTCTATTTTTAAGCGGCAGGCTTCATCGTGCTTTTCAATTGTACAATGCTCTTTTAACACCACGTGAGCGCCGACAATAATATCGCTGTCTTTGCGCGACACCGTCACATTATGTACGTTATGCACATGCTCTAAATCGGTAATTGACTGCTCAATATCCTTCACTTTAGGCAACTTAGCGTTATTAAAGAACAGCCCTTTAATACAGCTCGTGATCACTTTACCGCCAGTAAATAACACAAACGAGGCAATTAGCATGCTCGATAAAATATCAATAATGCTCCAGCCCGTAAAATAAATAAGTACGCCAGCTATAAACGTAGAAATGGTCGATATAATGTCAAAAAACGAATGCAAAAATACAGCGTACACATTAATGCTTGCTTTGCGCCCTTTATAAAGTACCCACGCTGCAGCACCATGAAATAAAAACCCTACAGAGGCAATACTCGACATTAAAAAGCTGTTTATTGCTAAATCATGGCCATCGTTATGATGGGAAATTCTCTCTACACCTTCATATAAAATTACGGAGCTTATTGCCAAATACAGTAAACCATTAATTAAACCACCAATGAGCTCAGCGCGTTGATAGCCATCGTTATAGGTTTTAGCAAAATGAATTGCTAAGCTTGAGGCAATAAGGGCAATAAATAGCGAGCTATTATGCACAAATAAATGCCCTGCATCGGCAAGTACAGCAAGCGAATTAGCGTAATAAGCGCCAATTACCTGAATTATCATAAATGAACATGTTATCGCTAAAGCGATAAGTAACCGACGACGAGACGCCTGGTGTGTAGTGATTTCTGTCATGAAATGCTTGAAAAACCTATACTTAAAATGCAAATAAGCCGTCAGGTGGCTTAGAGTAGAAAAGGGTAATGATATACAGTAGCAATTGTAATACGAAGCCCTCTTAAACGCACTAAAAACTTAGCAAAATAGCTAAAGTTGTACTAAATAACATAGTAGGAACAATTAAATTGTATGTAAAATCAACTGGAGCAATGAGTGGGCTTAAAACCAATCGAAGATATGTGGAGTACTATAAAGCTTATTCCGTTTGCCGTTGTACTTTATGATGCTAAAACACAAGCCTATAAAGCAAACACTCAAGCGCAGAGTATATTTGATTTACCCTCACAGCCAACATTAAAAGATGCAGACTTTAAGCACCTCACGTTAAGTAGTCCAGAAAGTAAAAAACAATTTACTGTTGCGCAATTGTTTGAAAAATACTTAGTTATAAATACTAACTGCCACGTATTTTTACAAAAACAAACGCACGGCCTATTACTAAACGCCAAACTTGCCTCGCTAAATAGTCACTTATACATTGCTACGTTTGAGATAATTGAACACAACGAAGATGCGCAATATAACTTTGATAAAATTATTTCAAAAATTTCTACCGACTTAATAGATATTCAAATTGACGATATTGATACTCATATAGAGTTTGCGCTTAAAGCCATTGGCACTGTATGCCATGCCGATAGGAGCTACTTATTTAAATTTTCTGACGATGGTAAGTCAATGCGTAACACCCATGAGTGGGTTAACCAGGGGATTCAGTCATTTAAAGATCAACTACAGCACATACCAAAAAACTCACTCCCCTACTTTGCTAATTTAATGGGCACCACACACTTATTTAAAGTAAATGATGTTGCCAGCCTCCCAGCAAAAGCGGCTAAAGAAAAACAAGAACTTGAGCGTGAAGGTATTCAATCGGTACTGTGTATTGGCCTTCGCTACGATAAGGAGCTAGTAGGCTTTATTGGTTGTGATTGTGTAAAGCAAAAACGTGAGTGGACAGACTTAGACTTAATTAGGTTAAAACTAGTAGGTGAAATAATCGCTAATGCGTTTAAAAACTTAAACTACAAGCAAGAGCTTCAGCATATTCAACAACAGCTAATTACCGCAAATCAAAAGCTTAACCACCTTGTAAATACCGACAGCCTAACCGCAATTGCAAACAGACGTTGTTTTGACAAAGCACTAGAGAGCGAAATTAAACGCTGCGCACGTGCAAAGCAACCCGTTAGCTTAATTATGTGCGATATAGATTTTTTTAAAAATTACAACGACTGCTACGGCCATCAACAAGGCGATGAAGCCTTAGTTAAGGTGGCAGCAGCGCTTAAGTCGCGATGCCGACGCGAAAGCGATTTAGCCGCGCGCTATGGCGGTGAAGAATTTGCCGTCATTTTACCGGCAACTAATGAGCAAGACTGCCAACAATTTACCCGCTTAATTCAACAAGCAATTAAAACGGCAGGCATAAAACACAATAACTCTACCGTAAGTGAGTACTTAACATTAAGTATCGGTTTTTATTCAGCCACACCTGATAGAAATAGCACGCCACAGTGCTTTATAAGCAAAGCCGATCAAGCACTCTATACCGCAAAAGAAACAGGCCGTAATAAGGTGTGCCAATTTACATAACTAAATCTATTATAAAGTAACGGGCGGCTCTAGCTGCCCGTTTTTTATACCTGATATTTTAAATACATTACCTTGTAATGACTGGTTAGTTTTTACATTACTGTCATCTGCAGAAGTTACAAATAGCCACTGTGCGTTATTGCCACCAAACGCAACGCTTGTAGGTTTTGTTGCAGCAAGCGACAGTGTGTTTAAAACCTCCCCATCTGGCGATAAACACATAACGCAGCCCATATCCCATACCGCAAGCCATAAGTTGCCAAGGGCATCAATCACACAGCCATCTGGGTCTACTTGGGTATTTTTAAATTGATAAAAAACTTGGGCGGGTAATATAGGCTCGCCGCTGTCTGGGTTTACATTTAAAGTAAAAATACAGCTGGCTTTTGAGTCGCAGTAATAAGCACGTGAGCGCGCTTTATCAAAACATAACCCGTTGGGAATGGTTAAACCTTGCACCACGCAATTAAGCGAATTTTGATAAAAACGGTAAATCTTACCTTCGCCTGAGCGGGCGTTTGTATCCATAGTGCTTAGCCAAAACCCACCCCAAGGGTCTGCCCGACCATCGTTAGAGCGCCGTGTGGACTGGGTATTTTCTAAAAATGTGAGCGTTTGGCGCACCCCAGAAGCTATATGGTATTTATATATACCCGTACTGGTGCCAATAATAAGATGTGCTTTATCAAGCCACGCTAAAGCCGAAACCGTATCTTGCATTTCAACTTGTGTTAGTGAGTCAGGCTTTGTTAAACACTTACTTAGCAGGAGATTTTTTTCTATATCTACCCAAAATAGCGTTTCAAGCAAAGGGTGCCAAAGCGGGCTTTCACCTAACTTATTTTGCAAGTTACTAAATACGGTCACACTTGAGTCAGTCATAAATAACGATTCTTTAATATTAACAAAGCCTTGTATTAATAAATACTTTATCAGAAATACCCAACACTTACGATTAAACAAAACATATTAGCAACTAAATGCTTTTGCTAAGCCAAACAGTGCACTAATACCAAATAGCTTAATTAAGTGATTTAGTTTTAAATACTAAACCATGTTGATTACAGGATAAAAGCTTCGTTATTGGTCTGGTTATATCAAAATTTTTAGCGCCGTTAGCGCTAAGTTTAACCCCTTAAGTGAATTAAGTAATGTGGCAAATGGGTATAATTATTTCAGCATTTTATCGCGCTTTACCTGGTTAGTTGGTAATATCATCAAAAGGGAGGTAATAGTATGATTAATAATAACAATAAACATTCTTTAGTGGTTGAGGGAGGTGCAATGCGCGGTATTTTTGCCGCCGGCGTGTTGGATGAGTTTTTAGCGCAGCGCTATCAACCTTTTACTAATTACTTTGGGGTTTCTGCTGGCGCTACCAATATAGCCGCTTATTTATGCCAACAACCTAAACGAAACTACCATGTTATTACCGATTTTTCGTGTCGGCCTGAATTTATTAACTTAGCGCGCTTTATCAAAGGCGGCCACTTATTTGATTTAGATTGGCTGTGGCAAGCAACCATTAAAGAGATCCCCCTCAATACAGAAGCCTTTGCAAAGGCGGCTCACGAATTTTATATCGTCTCTACAGCTATCACCACAGGGCAACCCCACTACCTTAAAGCAAGTAGTGATGCGATGGTAGAGCAACTTAAGGCATCGTGCGCGATTCCAATTGCGTATCGTAACTACCCTATAATTAATGATATTGCGATGACCGATGGCGGCGTAGCAGACTCTATTCCCGTAATAAAAGCATACGAAATGGGCGCTCAAGAAATAACCGTGGTGCTTTCTCAGCCACTAGGCTATAGAAAAAAGCCAAGTAAATCGCAGTGGTTAACCAAAAAACTTTATAAAAACTACCCTGCTTTAATAAATAGCTCGATTAACAGAGCGCATGTTTATAACAGCAGCATAGATTTTATTAATAACCCGCCTGAAGATTGCAAAATCAATATTATTGCTCCACCGCCTCAATTTAGAGTGGGCCGTACAACAAAAAATGTTAAACGCCTTAACGACGGGTACAAAATGGGAATTGATACAGCCAAAGCCTTTTTAAGCTAAGTGTGTTGTTTCCCTTTAGATAGCGCAACCAGTATGCCCATTACAGTAAACGCTGCAATGGTGCATATAATGCCCGCTAGCACAGCGTAAACATGTATAAAAAACGCTAAGGCAATAGCTATTAAAGCACAACAATACAGCCACTTATAGGCTACATTGTAGTGCTTACTTCTCATTAATAATAAAGCGGCCAGTAAACACGCTAGTGCAATAATTATCATAACGGTGCTCATCCTGCTTTTACCTCTGCAAGTGCTATGGCATCAGGTTTTGTTTTTAAGTATCCCCATAAAAACGCCAGTCCCACAATTAAAAAGCTAATATCTGTAAATGCCACTAGGGTACTGTTTGCGTTAATAACATTATTAACGCCCAATACACTATTAAGTGGTAAAACACTTATTAAGAATAAGGCGCAAAGCAACAAGGTTGCTCTGAAGTAGTTTTTATAGTTTTGCCAAAATGCTGCAATTACTAGCCATACTAACCACGCGTAAAAAAATACCGGCCCAAAGTAAGCATTGTGCTCAGCGCCAGCCACGGCATAGTTTAAAAGTACTTGCACAGGGAATAACACACAACAAGCAAGCACTAAACCACCGCAACTGCCTATAATAAAGCGGTTCCACCTTGCATACGCGTCAGCGCTAAGCGTTGGTGTGCTGCCTCTGGTACGCTTTGCTAACCACATCATCATGCCAGAAAGTGGCATTAAGGCACATGCTAAGCCAAGCATTACCCAAAGTAACTTGACAAATAAACCTGCAAAATTACCAAAATGGAGTGGGAAGAGTATTTCAATAATTTTAATTGATACCCCTGCAATATCGCCAAAGCTACTCATTGAAGTGATGTACTCCCCTTGCCCATTGTAATGCAGTAACTGAGAAGCCACGGCTTCGCCTCCTAAAAGGCGTAAATACACTTGTGCGTTAGCATCGTTATGCGCCATTACCGTGGCATCTAAAATAACAGCATGTGGGTAGCGTTGCTGCGCATCACTTAAAATAGCGGTTATGTTAGTCGGCTGATTTACATGACTAATTATTGGCTCAGGAATGGCTGTAAAAGTTTCTATTAACTTATCTTGGTCGCCTCCAAAGCTAACAAAAGCTGCTGCAGGTAGTAAAATTACGGTTGCGAGCCCTAAAAATGCGCCACTAAAGCCAATTACAATATTAAAAATACTGCCCCAAATGCCCATTACTTTGTGGCCGTCACTTATGGTTACATCAAAGCCTTTAAGCCACCTAAAGGTGAACAGCTCTTTAATTAATTTACGATGTATAAATAAGCCAGTTACCGTACTTACTAATAATGTTAAACCTAAAAACCCAGTTAAAATAAGCCCTATAGGTTGCCCTAAGTGTAAGTCAGCGTGAAACTCACCAATGTAGCTGGCTGCATCTGTTTTTCTATTGGCATAATATTGCTTACTTGGGCCATAGTAGGTATTTACCAACGTTAAGCTTGCTGGGTCAAATTCAAATGCCCGAAGTACTTCTTGCTGGTAATTTTCATCACCATGGTGCGATTCAAATACTAAAGCCAGTAAGTGAAAATTATGCCCTGTTGGCATAAACACATGAATGTTTTCACCAAACTCTTTGGGCACTTGAGCGTGGTATGTATTAACTAATGTGCTTATTTCGCTATTAGGAATATGTTGAGTTTGCTGCAGTGATTGGTTGGCCCAAATTTTTAGCTCAGGCCTGGCAAGTACTGCTAACGCGCCGGTAAATGCCACAACAAACAATAAAACGGCGGTTACTACGCCCACCCAACTATGTAATAAAAATAGCTTTTTTAAAGTAATTGATTTCATCCTTGCCCCTGCATTAATGCAAAATAACTTAAAATTCCATGCACTAAACACAAAGTGATCATGAGTAAAAATGGCTGCCATGCTTTTTCGCTAATGTAGGCATATATAAAAAGCCCAACCCAAATAATTGGAAACAGTAAAATAGGCAGTAAAATTTGTTCACTCATTTGTAAGGGCAAGTAGGTAGTCATCCCGGTGATCATCACCGTAGCGGTTACCAATGCCAATACGCACGCCATTAAATGGCGACGCTTTGTAGCGCTAAAGGTTTTTTTATTATTCATTTTTAGCTCATTTAATAAATAGCAGGCGCGCACACCTGCATATGCAAATAACAACTATTTGCATTATATTGCGCATTTGTAAATTTATGCAACATATTATCGTTACTTAATAAGCTAATAAGCTCCTTTTTATTCGCATAATCAATGTCTGTTTATTTATAAAATTACATTTTTTGAGCATACTTGGTATTTAGGTAGGCAAATATGATGAGCTAAAACTGTTTTTAAATAATCCCAAAACAACTGCGTTATCATGCTGATCAGTGATTAACTGCTTAGCCCATTAAAATAACGGCTAAACAGGCAAATTTTTTACTTTAACAGTCAACAAACTCTATAATTATTGTTATTTTGCTAAGGCATATGCAAAAAGCTAATTGTCCCTAGGCAGGCTCTTTTTGCAGCTGTTAAACAAATCACTATACATTGATAAAATGAGAGAAATTTATGAGCGATAAAATCAATCCAGACGCGTTACACGCACTAAAAATTGCATTTACTTACATGCCGCAAGCAATTGAAGTAACAAAGTACGAATATGGCGAGCGCTATCAAACAGTGCTTGATCATATTGAAGCCGTGCGCGAAGTGTTGCTTATAAACGATGTAGACCCAGAAGAAGTAGGCGGCGACATAAACCCAGAATACACGCCTAATTCTACCTATTAATGGGAAAAGTTTGCTAATTGAGCAAAACAATTAAGTTCGCGTGTTGATAGCCTAACACCCATTACTCAATATATTGCTCAACGGTTTACGCCTGTTGGTATAAACTGTTAAAAACATATAAATAAATGTGCCTATCTGCCGATACGCATAACGATATAAAATACAATTAAGGTAATTGCGGTGAACTTTTTAAGGCGTTTTCACGATATAGTCTCAGACCAAACTCTGGATTTTGATTCAAAAATTAAAAGCCTACTCGCGTTTGGCCTAGAAGTGTTCAGCCTTGATGTAGCAATAATTAGTAAAATTGATGCTAATACGTACACAGTATTACATGCTATAACCCCTGATAACGCCCTATTACCCGGCACACAATTTGAGCTAGGTGGCACATACTGCGTCCACACATTAACAGCAGGCTCGGCGCTTTCGTTTCATAAAGCCTCACAAAGTACGATTGCCAATCACCCTTGTTACATAAATTTTCAACTTGAGTCCTACATTGGCGCACCTATAAAAGTAGCCGATAAAACCTTTGGCACTGTTAACTTTTCATCACCTAACGAGTCAACTGCATTTAGCGACGAAGCCTACGATTACATTGAGCTGTTTGCTCAGTGGTTAGGCTCTGAATTTGCAAAAATAGACACGAAAGAGCAACTTTTAAAAAATAGCTACACCCTTTCAAAGCTCGAAAACATCGCGAATATCGGCACTTGGGAGGTCGATTTAATCGAGAACAAAGTTTATTGGAGTAAGCAAACTAAACGCATTCATCAGGTAGCCGATGACTACCAGCCAATAGTTGATAACGCGATTGAATTTTACAAAGAGGGTTCCAGCAGAGAAGCCATAAATAAAGCGGTAGAAAACGCCATAAACAAAGGTGAAAAATGGGATTTAGAGCTTGAGGTTATCACTGCACAAAACCAAGAAATTTGGATTTCGACTTTTGGAGAAGCCGAGTTTCACGAAGGTAATTGCATAAGGCTATTTGGTACATTTCAAGACATTACCGAATCAATCTTGCTTAGAGAAGCGCTAAAAAAGAAAAAAGCCGAAGCAGAGCATATGTTAGAAGATAGAAGTATGCTATTTGCTAAAATTAGCCACGAGTTACGCACCCCCCTAAATGGCATAACTGGCATGCTCACCACCTTAATAGATGAAAAAGACACTGAAAAACGAGACGAAAAAATAAAAATAGCGCTACGCAGCGCTGATATTTTACTTAACATTATCAACGAAGTACTCGATTTTTCTAAAATTAATCATGGTGAATTAAAACTAGAGCCAACCGATGTACTGCTTAAAACCATATTTAGTGATTTAGCCTCTTTATATACCCCGTTATTTAAAGAAACCCATGTTGAATTAATCATAGAAAATACAATTGATGATAGCTGCTGGGCCTTTTGCGACAGTACACGCCTGAGCCAAATTACCTCTAACTTATTAAGTAACGCATTAAAATTTACCGAGCAAGGCCATGTAAAACTTAAAACACAGCTCATAAATAATAACGATGCGCTATCTCTTGGTATTACAGTTTCTGACACTGGTCGCGGAATGACCCCTGCCTTTTTAGAGTCTTTATTTTCGCCGTTTACACAAGAGGTTGACGCTAAAAATAATAAAGGGGGCACAGGGCTTGGCCTAGCAATTATAAAAGAGCTTGTAGAATACATGGGCGGCACAATAAAGGTGACAAGTGAGCTACAAAAAGGCTCAACGTTTAGCATTAATATTCCGCTAGAGCTTGGTAAAGAGCAAGTAATAGACGATATTAAATCAAAAATTGAGTTAAACAGCCATTCGCTCAGTGTACTTATTGTTGATGACAACGATATAAACCGCCGTGTGCTTGATGCCTCTCTTGATAAGTTAAACGTAAAAGCCGACTGCGCCATTGATGGCCAAGACGCTATTTTTAAGTGTAAGCAAAAGCATTACGACCTTATTTTTATGGATTGCATTATGCCAATCCTGGATGGTTTTGAAGCCACTAAAACGCTGAGAGCGCAACGTATTTGCCCTAGCGAAAGCACCTACATTGTAGCGCTAACTGCTAATACATCGTCGCAAGATAAACTAGCTTGCCAGCAAGCAGGCATGGATATGTTTGTCTCTAAGCCGTTTAAGCTTCCGCACATAGAAAAAGCGCTTTCTAATGCCTTAGAACATACAGCTAAAGTAAATTCGCTTTAATTTAGTAAGTACATACTATGAGAAATATAATAAGAACATTACTTTTTACTGTACTGTTGTTAGCCATATTTAAAGGCATTTCTACAGGGCAATGGGGTTCATCAATAATCGTTGTTATTGTATCAAGCGTATTGCTATTAGTTACGTTTATCAGTGGTAAGGCATCACAAGGCCGTTCAACTTATACAAGCACTGACTCTTCAATTTATGCTAGTAATAACTCACACTCTAATAATGATTGCGGTGGGGATTCTGGTGGCTGTGATTAATAGAGATATTGTTATAAGCATTAAAAAAGCCGCCTTTGGAGAGGGCGGCTTGGGTTAACAAACAGCTTTTGGGTGTACCTATTGCTGTTACATCAAGAGAAGTTTTGCCTATTAAGCTGCATTTTGGTCTTGGTTGCTTTGCTCGCTATGGCGAATTAAGTAATCAAACGCCCCTAAGCTTGCTGTTGCACCACTACCCATTGCAATAATGATTTGCTTAAATGGCGTATTTGTCGCGTCACCCGCACCGTAAACGCCCGGTAATGAGGTTGCGCCTTTAGCGTCAATTTCTATCTCGCCAAACTTGCTTAGTGTAAGGTCGCTCTCTTTTAACCATTCGGTATTAGGGATCAAACCTATTTGTACAAAAATACCTGCAAGTGCTAATGATTTTTCCTCGCCTGTTACACGGTCAGTGTAATTAAGTCCGGTCACTTTTTTACCATCGCCTACTACTTCAGTGGTCTGCGCATTTTTAATAATAGTGATGTTGCTTAAGCTATTCGCTTTGCGAATAAGTACTTCGTCAGCGCGCAGCGTGTCAGCAAACTCAAGTACCGTTACATGCTCTACAATGTTAGCTAAGTCGATAGCCGCCTCTATACCCGAGTTACCACCACCAATAACGGCAACAGGCTTACCCTTAAATAGCGGACCATCACAGTGTGGGCAGTAAGCTACGCCATGGCCGCGATATTCTTGCTCACCAGGGACGTTCATTTCACGCCAGCGTGCACCGGTTGCTAAAACAAGCGATTTAGCTTTTAAAGTAGCCCCGTTTTCAAGGGTAATTTCATAACCATTACTACTGCGACCAAGCCCTGCTGCGCGTTGGTTATGCATTACATCTACATCGTATTCTTTAACATGCTCTTCAAGCTGAGCAACAAGCTTTGGACCTTCAGTGGCTTTAATCGAAATAAAGTTTTCGATAGCCAACGTATCGGCAACTTGACCACCAAATCTATCGGCAACTATACCGGTGTTTAACCCTTTACGAGCAGAATAAATAGCGGCTGAGGCACCCGCAGGTCCGCCACCGACTACTAATACATCAAACTCGTCTTTTTCGCTTAGTGCTGCAGCTTGCTTAGCAGCGCCTTTAGTGTCTACTTTATTTAAAATGTCGGTCAGGCTTAATGCACCTTGGCTAAATGGTTCGCCATTTAAGTACACAGCTGGTACTGCTAAAATATTGCGCTCTTCTACTTCGTCTTGAAACAGTGCGCCGTCAATCATTGTTGCTTTAATTTTGCTATTTGTAGCTGCCATTGTATTTAGCGCCTGCACTACTTGTGGGCATGTTTGGCAACTTAAGCTTATGTATACTTCAAAATTAAGTTCTTGATTGAGTGATTCTATTTGTTCAATGTCTTCGCTTTTTGCTTTGCTTGCGTGTCCGCCAGTGTGTAAAAGCGCTAACACTAAACTTGTAAATTCGTGACCCATAGGTACGCCAGCAAACGTAATGTGGGTGTTTTTTTCAGGTGAATGCACAACCATAGATGGGCGACGTGCGCTCGAATCAGGGTTGCTCACTACCGTAAACTTGTCGCTTAATGATGCTAAGTCGTTTGCTAAGCTTTCTACTTCTGCTGATTTTTTGCTGTCATCCAAGGCAATAAGCAGCTCAACAGGTTGAGTAAGCGATTCAAAATGGCTTTTTAATTGATTTTTAATGTTGTTATCTAACATGGCTTAACCCTTTTTAGGAAAATTTAAACAGCAAACCTCCCATGCCAACTAATGCATGTGCTAATGAGTCCGAGTTGAGATAGGAGGCACCAACAAACGAAATGATGTTGGTTTAAGGGCAGTTACCTGCCCTCATAAAAGTGGGTAAACTTGTACTTAGATTTTACCAACTAGGTCTAGTGAAGGAGCAAGTGTGTCTTCACCTGGCTGCCAAGATGCAGGGCAAACTTCACCGTCGTGAGTTGCAATGTATTGAGCAGCTTGTACTTTACGTACTAACTCTTTAGCGCTACGGCCAATACCTAGGTCATGCGTTTCGATTACTTTGATTTCGCCCTCTGGGTTCATTACAAAAGTACCGCGAAGTGCTAGGCCGTCATCTTCAATCATAACGCCAAAGCTGCGAGTAATACGGCCAGTTGGGTCGCCAATCATTGGAAATTTAATTTTACCAATAGTGTCTGACGTGTCATGCCATGCTTTATGCGTGAAGTGAGTATCAGTTGATACTGAGTAAACTTCTACACCCATTTCTTGTAGCTGCTCGTAGTAATCAGCAACATCGCCAAGCTCAGTGGGACATACAAACGTGAAATCTGCAGGGTAAAAGAAGAAGATTGACCACTTACCTAGTACGTCTTTTTCAGACACTTCTACAAAGTCACCATTGTGGTATGCAGTTGCGTTAAAAGGTTGAATTTTTGTGTTGATCAATGAAGTGCTCATAGTATTCCTCATTTATATTTAAAGTGTTTTAAAGTTACTCAACGCAGCCAAAATGTGTGGCCTTTCGCGTTGGCTTGATTAATACAATAAGCCCATTGGTAAACTAAATAAAATTGATTGTTTAGATTAAAACAATCGATTTTTAAGATTGAACTATCTAGCTCTTCTATTCGTAGACGATTTATTACCTGTAAGTGCTAAGAATACTGCTACAATAGCCGCGCTAAAAATACACAACATAAGGCATGCTGTAATGGAAAAATTTGTTAATCATATTCAACTTGGCTATTTGGGGTTACTACCCTTTTTGGGCTGTGTAGCGTGGCCACTTATGTTTGGCAGTAATAGCGTTAACTTGGAGTTTTTTACTTTTTATAGCATTGCTATACTGGCATTTATGGCGGGCAATTTATGGCGCGCTGGGATGCAAAGCTACAGTGATGCAATTAAAGCGGTTGTGCCTGTTATACCCGTACCATTTTTATCGTTTATTCCGCTGGAGTGGGCGCTTGCCTGGTTAGGGGCTAGTTTTTGGTTAGTTCTTATCTTTGAAAAAGCCACATCACAATGGCAAACCTACCATCGCGATTATCAAAAAATGCGCTTTATTCTTACCTCAGTGGTATTTGTGTGTCACATACTCACCATTGGTATGAGCCTTTACCCAAAATAACCTTACGCTGCTTAACCTACTAGGCGTAATAGTGTAACATCCGCGCACTGCTATTTAAGGACGCACCATGATTGATACATTACGCCAGCAGCTTAACGAGCTTGGCGAAAACTACGTAGAAAAAAACGCCGCTTTTAAAATTAAAGTTATTCCGTTTTTTTGCGCTATTAGTATTAAAAAAGATCACAAAAATGAAGGCCGGCTCAGCTTTTACTCAAACCAATTAATAGAAATACTGTTAGTGGTGTTATTTATGTTGTTTGGGCTTACGCTTTATAACCCAGAGGCGGGTTTTACACATGGCCCTATTCATATTGTGTTTGCTATTTTAATTACCTTTAATTTAATTTTAAAACAAATAGCTATTGAAGGGCTTAAAACACGCCTTGCGTTTCATCGTTTGCATGGTGCTAATACAGCGCAAAATACTCAAAGTGCAGATCAAAACACTCACAAATCTAATTAAGTTATGTATTTAAATCCTAATTGGCGAATTCTCACCGTAGGCGATGGCGATCTATCGTTCTCTAATGCGGTGGTTAACCACATAAAACCAGTTAAGTTAGTCGCATCTACTTATGATAGCGCCAAAACCATAGAGCAAAAATACCAGCACAATGCGCTAAGTAGTTTAAAAAAGTGTCATGTTGAGGTTATTAATTGCTTTGATGTAACTGACCCTTTATGTTGGCAAAAATTAGCTGCCCACCAGCACAGCTTTGATGTAGTTATTTTTCAGTTTCCGCTTATTCCTGCCTTTGTCGGGCGCGAAGCATTTGAAAGCAACACTCAAAAAACCAGCATGAACGTGCTTAATCGCGCGTTACTACATCAATTTATTAAATACGCTAACAATTACGCGCTCGACAAAAGCGGCCCTATGCTTTGCTACATAACCTCAAAAGATGTAAAACCCTATCGCGATTGGAACATTGAAGGCAGCTTAAGTAATGGCCTTGAGGCTAAATACGCGGGCCAAATGCCTTTTGATATTAACCAGTTTGATGGTTATAAAATAAGAAACGTAGACCGTGACAAACACGTAAAAGACACCAGTGGCATCACTTATGTGTTTACGCCTAAAGCAATCTTGGCGCAATCTGACGAACTAAGCACTCACCTTACAAAGCCTGCGTATTTAGGTGAAAATCATTGCTCGCTTTGTCGGGTAGGCCCTTTTATTGCCACTGAAGATGAAAACAAACATCTTAACGCTAAAAAGCACCAACAAATGCTTAAGCTAGAAGATGACTGGCAGGCGTGGCTTACTGACTTTTACAACCGCAACTTATAACCCTGTTTTATAGCTCAATTTAATTAAATCAGCGGCCTTTTCAGCAATGGCAATAACAGGTGCGTTTGTGTTACCTGTTACTATGGTAGGCATAATTGAGGCATCAATAACCCTTAAGCTGCGTATCCCGTGTACTTGTAGTTTGCTATTAACCACCGCCATATTGTCGGTGCCCATTTTACAGGTGCCAACAGGGTGATATTCGGTATCGGCAGTTTGGCGAATAAATTCAATAAGCCGGGAGTCGTTATTTACATCAAGCGGGTAAACCATGTTGCCACGAATTTTATCAAAGGCGGAGCTTTGCATAATGCGCAGCGCTTTTTTAAGCCCTGCAAGCATAAGCGATAAATCATCAGGGTGGCTTAAATAATTAGGGTCGATAAGCGGCGCACTGCGTGGATTGCTATTGGCAAGCCTTATTGTCCCTCGGCTTTTGGGACGCATAATACTACTGTGAATACTATAGCCATGGCCAAGGTGAACTTTGCGACTATGATCGTCCACCAACCCAATTACAAACTCAAGTTGAATATCCGGCGCAGGCGAATTATCCAACACATTAATAAACGCATGTGACTCAGCAAAATTACTGGTTAATATTCCGCTGCGTTTACTAAACCACTGCGCACACCCTTTAATAATACTTGCAGCGCCTTTTACACTTACCCCAAAGGTGCCTTTTGCAGTATTTGCTTTACACAAAGGCACCACGGTTAAGTGATCTTGTAAATTACCCCCTACTCCTTCCAGTGCATGTTCCAGTGGTATGTTATGCGCTGCTAAATGCGCTTTAGGGCCAATTCCTGAAAGCATTAACACTTGTGGAGAGTTAATTGCACCGGCGCTTAAAAGCACCTCCTTTTTGGCCATTAATGTAATAATTTTACCGCCGCGCTCAAGCTCTACGCCGTGGGCGACCTTATTTTTGATTATAATTTTATTAACGTGGCTGTGGGTAAACACACTAAGGTTAGGCCTGTTTAAGTGCGGTGTTAAATACGCTTTTGCAGCACTACAGCGCTCACCATTATGTTGCGTAACCTGCGAAAGCCGTGCTCCATGTTGCTCAGCGCCATTTATATCGTCATTTAACTGTATTCCTTGCTCAACACACGCCTTTAAAAAGCAAGAGTTTACCGCACTTGGCTTAGTCAGCTCTTGCACATGCAATGGCCCTTTTGTGCCATGTAACGCGTTATTAAACGTTTTATTGTTTTCGGCTTTTATAAAATAGGGTAATAAACTGTTGTAGTCCCACCCAAGGTTGCCATTTTGTGCCCAGTTATCGTAATCGTATTTATTACCGCGTATATACACCATGGCATTAGTAGAGCTAGACCCACCTAGCACTTTACCCCGCGGCACAAAGCCACATCGGTTATTAAGCGCCTTTTGCGGTACCGTATTGTAGTGCCAACTATTTATGCCATATGGCACACTGGCCGCAATACCCGCAGGCATTTGAATTAAAGCGCTCTTATCGCTACCCCCCGACTCTATTAAGCACACACTTATATGCTGATCTTCTGATAAACGCGCTGCCAGCACACAACCTGCACTGCCTGCGCCAATAATAATATAATCAAACGTGTGGTTACTCATAGGTGCCTTTGCATAATCACTATTTAGGTGTTATTGGTAGCTGCTTCTGCTTTGTACATCCATGCAGTTGTAAATAAGCAGTTTTATTGCAGCAAGCTATTCGCTCTATAGTGCATAGATTAAATCCTAAAAACTTGATATTTTTAGACACCCTCTTTAATTTACAGCGCCAGTGTATGAGCAGCCCAATACGTGCCACCTCTTTATATTCAATAGACTCGTTAATTAAAGAACTTGGCGCAGACCCAGCAAGCGTAATGAAAACCTGTAAGGTCACTGTCGACTTTAATAACCTTGAAAACCAATATTTACCCTACTTGAGCTATGCAAATTTATTAGAGTACTGCAGCCACACGCTTAACTGCCCAAGCTTTGGGCTTAAATTAGCAAATAAACAAAACTTTGATATTTTAGGCCACATAGCCATAGCCGCTAAAAGTGGGACTAATTTAGAAGAAGCGCTTAGCTGGGTGGTTAAATATTTACACTTACACAGCCCCGCATTGTGCTTAACAACGCACTCATTAGATAATGACGAGAGCTTATTTTTATCGTTTGAATTTAACCTAAAGCCCCTACCACAAATAAACCAAGCCATAGAGCTCACGCTTGGCTTAGCCATGAGCATAATAAAAAAATTAAGTAATAATCAGTGCAAGCCTCGCACTGTGTTTTTACCGCAAAAGCTGGCAACTAATACACTCGCATACAAAAGCTATTTTGGCTGTGAAGTAATAGAGCACCGCAACAGTGCGGGCATTGTAATAAACAAAGCCGACTTATCGATAAAGCTTAACCACAACAACCTTAATAAAACCGACGCGGCCTTTAATTTTTTAGCTAAACGCAACGAACACAGTCACTCATTACCTGCCCAAGTAAGCGCACTCATAAGGCCAATGCTGCCTATTTATCAGTGTTCAAACCAAACTATTGCCGAGGCACTTAATATGCACCCGCGTACCTTGCACCGTGAATTGGCTAAACATAACACCAGCTTTGTAAAACTTAAAGACACCACACGCCGGGCGCTGGCAGCGCATTACTTGCTTCAAAAACAATACTCTATCAGTACTATTTCAATGCTTTTAGGCTATCACGAACAAGCAACCTTATGCGCAAGTGTTAAACGCTGGTTTGGGTATTCTCCTAAGGCGTGTCGAACTTTGTGGATTGAAATTTATTCAATCTAGGGGCGATTTAATCGCGGCGCGAGGTTTGTAACCTAGTGGGCTAAGTGAAAATCGAGCAACAAAGAGTCAATCGTCCCTAGAAAGAACCCATAGGGCAGCGCATGTTTGGTCTTTATGCTGCGTTATCGCCTATTTATGGGGAATAACCACACTACATAGGCTCTGCCTTGCCTAAAAACCAAACATACTGCTGCAAATTCAACCACCAAAGGTCAACACGCCCTAAAGCATACAGGGCAAAAAAAATGTTAAAGTAACGGCTCTTATTATTTAAGCTAAGGAGCAGGCATGAACTTTGTCATTGTCGGTACAAATTTTATTAGTGATACCCTATTAAGCGCAGCAAATACGTTACCTGCATTTAATTTATACGGTGTGTGCTCACGCAAACAATCAAGCGGCGAAGCCTTTTTATCTAATCACCCCAATACCGATGTAAAAATTTTCACCTCAATTGAGCTGGTATGCCAAGACCCCGATGTTGATGCGGTGTATATTGCAGCGCCAAATAGCCTACACAAGCAATATGCAGTAATGTGCCTTGAAGCAGGCAAACATGTACTAGGCGAAAAACCTTCAGCCGCTAATAGCCAAGAGCTAAATGCTATTTTAACTGCAGCTAATGCCAATAAACGCCTATACATGGAAGCAATGATGACCACGCATTTGCCAAACTTTGCGCGACTTAAAAATGCGCTGAGTAAAATTGGTAAACCCCGTAAGTTTATTGGCCAATACAGTCAGTACTCATCACGTTACGATAAATACAAAAACGGCGAACGCCCAAATACCTTTTTACCGGAATTTGCCAATGGCGCTTTGCTCGATTTAGGTGTGTATCCGCTTTACCTACTTATAGCACTTTGGGGCGCTCCACAGCGCGTGAGTGCCAGTGGGGTACTATTAGATACAGGCGTAGATGGCGCAGGCGACGTATTATTAAATTACGATGATAAACAAGCCGTTATTAGCTACTCTAAAATTTCTCAAGGCGATAACATCACAGAAATACAAGGTGAGCGCGGACGCTTACGAATACACGCCGTGTCGCAGTTAAAACACATAGAGTTTGTTGCCAATAACGGGGAGGTTGAGGTTATTTCTGATAAATTTGATGAGCACTTTATGAAATACGAAGTTGCGCACTTTATGAAAACCATAAACGCGCAAAAGCGAGAGTCAGATATTAATACACATCAGCTTGCCCGCGACGTAATGAACGTACTTGATACCGCAAGAAAGCAGCTTGGGGTAGTGTACCCTAATGATAAAAGCGCAGCAGCGGACTAAAGTTGACCCCCATCCGTGGGCAATCAAGGCAAGAGCCTAGTTGTAATTATGTGCTTACTTATTTTTTATTAGGTACAGCTAAATTACACAGGCTCTTTATTAAAGCGTGTAGATTTTTAATGGTTTAATTTGCATAAATCTATTCACCATTCAACCAAGGCTGCGCCAGTTATTAGGCGAACTAGGTTACTCACCTCGCACCACCATTAACCCGCGCCTAGATTGCACACATTTCAATCCATTAAAGTTAGCTTGCTCTAAGCACGCTTATATAAATGAGCAAAGTTAACTTAGCACACAAAAACATGACCAATCAAGCTAGCCAATTATTAAAATTTATACTAAATTGGTAACATAAATAGGTTAACACTCATTTATAATATTATATGACCGTTACATCACTTTAGAATTTTGACATAATAGTGAATTTTGGGGTAACCTCTGCTAATAACAGTAGGTTTAGGCTATTTGAGCCTATTAGCCGCTATTCCTTAAGGTAATAAAGGTAGAATATGGGAAACCGTCGCTTATTTTGGCGCATTGTTGATAAAGTTGAAGCTTTGATAAACCAAGGAGAGTTTTCTGCTGGGAGTCGTTTACCACCAGAGCGAGAACTTGCCGACATGTTTGACGTAAGCCGCCCAACAATTCGTGAAGCTATTATTGCATTAGAAGTACGAGGCCGCGTAGAGGTCAAAACCGGCTCAGGCGTTTATGTAATAGAACAACAAGAAACATCTGTAAAAACTAAAGAGATCAGCGCTTTTGAGCTAACACAAGCTCGCGCACTCATTGAAGGTGAAATAGCCGCACTTGCCGCTCAATCAATCACCGATGAAGAACTAGCTCAATTAAAGCAAACGCTAATAGCCATGGAAAAAGGCTTATATGTAGAACAAGCAGACCGCGAGTTTCATGAAATTATAGCGCGTGCTACACGTAACAAAGCCCTTGAGTATGCAGTGGCAAATTTATGGGATTTACGTTTAAACAATTCACAAATTGTGGCTGATTATGGCAGTGTGTGTAAAAACAATAACGATTGCGTAATGGATGAGCACACCGCTATTTATAACGCGCTACAAACACACGATGCAAGCGCCGCACGTACCGCAATGCATAAACACTTTAACCGTTTAATTAATGCATTATTTGACGCTGTTGAAGCGCGTGCGCTTGAAGAAATCAAACGTAAAAATGATGAAAAACGTGGCCTTTATTCTTTAGATGGCCTAGTTAAAAGTGCTAGCAAAACACACTAAAACGACCTAAACGTTTATAAGCCAGCGATCTATTCGCTGGCTTTTTTATTTTAAGGCACTCAGCGTTTGCCTTTAGTTATGCATAATCAGCTACGCTAATTCATCGCACATATTAGTCACTCCCTCCCAAATTTAATTTGTATGCACTACAAGCTATTACTTAGCCAATAAAAAACAGATACACTGCGCAAAACTAGACGATTGTTACCAAGGAAAACAATGCAATCATCCACTAAAGACTTTTTGCTCGCGCTTATGTGCGTTATTTTAGCAATGATCACAATTCAATCTGGCGCCTCATTTGCTAAGCAGTTATTTCCTGTTATTGGCCCCGAAGGCACTACTGCACTTAGGCTTGGCTTTTCTGCACTTATTTTGTGTTTAATATTTAAACCGTGGAAACACCTACCAGCTAAGGGTAATCGGTTATCAATTGTGGTATACGGTTTAAGCCTAGGCGGAATGAACATTTTATTTTATTACGCCATTGAACGTATCCCTTTAGGGATTGGTGTGGCGCTTGAATTTACCGGCCCATTAGCGGTGGCGTTATTTAGCTCACGCGCTAAGCGCGACTTATTTTGGGTGGCGTGTGCAATTGCGGGTATTTTACTGTTATTGCCCGATATGAGCAGCCAAGAAAGCCTAGACCCAATTGGCGTAATACTCGCGCTAGGTGCCGGTGCTTGCTGGGCAGCCTATATTTTATTTGGCAAGAAAACCGGCACGCAAAGCTCAGGCGGCGCAACGGTCGCACTCGGCATGACCGTAGCAGCCATTGTACTTGTACCTTATGGCGGCATATTACAAAGCAGTGCGTTTACATGGAGTGTTATACCGCTGGGCATTGGCATTGCTATTTTATCAAGCGCACTGCCCTATACACTTGAAATGGTTGCACTGCGTAATATGCCCGCTCAAGGGTTTAGCATTATGCTAAGTTTAGAGCCTGCGTTTGCCGCCCTTGCTGGGTTTATTATACTTGGTGAGTTATTAACCTTGTGGCAATGGTTGGCTATTTTATTAGTGATTATAGCCTCGGTGGGTAGCTCATTTTCGAGTGTTAAAAAACAATAATCCCCTCTATAAAAAGGCCAGCACATAACTGCGCTGGCCTTTTAAATAACAAAATATTATATAACTTGTATCGCGCTACTTTTTACTTGTCATTAAATAGCCAACTAGTGATATAACTGGCATACCCGCTGCCACTAACGCCACGCTTTCCCAGCCACCAGCTTCGTATAGCGGGCTTGCCATTAACGAGCCAAGCGCTCCACCAACAAAAATACTGGTCATGTATATAGCATTTAAGCGAGCTCGGCTTTGCGGCTCTAATGAATATACCACCCGCTGACCCAGCACCATATTTGCCTGCACAGAAAAATCAATAAATATGCCCGTAAGCGCTAAAATAATAATACCGTGCGGAAGCTCAAATATACTGGGTAAAAAGCACGCAGCAGCAATCACTTTTGCAAGTAACGATAATTGATGCGTGTAACCTTTGTCGGCTAAACGCCCAACAATAGGGGCTGCAATAGCACCAGCTGCGCCTACTAAAGCAAATAAGGCGATTTGTGATTGCGATAAACCATACTCCCTGGCTAATACCACCGGTACGCTGGTCCAAAATAAGCTAAAAGAGGCAAACATAAGCGCCTGATACAATGCCCGCTGACGCAGCACTGGCTGCTGTATTATTAGCTGCTTAAGCGATTTTAATAACTTAAAGTACGTTGTATTGTGTGCCGGTTGCCTGCTCGGTATAGCAAAATATATAACACTGGCTATAAATGCCATACAGCCTGCGGCAAAGTAAAATACGGCTCGCCAACCAAAGTGATCGGCTATCAAGCTTGAAACTGGCCTAGCTAATAAAATACCCAGTAGCAACCCTGCCATTATATTGCCCAGTACTTGCCCACGTTTTTCATCTGACGATAAATGCGCAGCAAGCGGTATTAATACTTGCACCGATACAGAGCTCGCCCCCACCAATAAGCATAATAGCAACATTACACTTGGGCTTTGCGCCAAGCCTGCGCCTATCAAACTTAAAAATGTTATGGCTAAGGTAATGAGCATTAAGCGTTTGTTTTCGACTAAATCAGCCAATGGCACTAAAAAAAACAGTCCCATTGCATAGCCAATTTGTGTAAGCGACACAATAAAACTGGCGCTGTGCGCACTTAAACCCACATCGGGCGCTAATAGCTCAATAATAGGTTGGGCATAATAAATATTTGCCACAATAAGGCCACAGCACAGAGCAATAATGCTCACTAAGGTATTACTTATTTGCACTGGCTGTACACGTGATTGGTTCATAAATAACTCTAATTTATAAATAATAAAACCCACTGCATATAAATGCAGTGGGTAGCCATGGTAAATGTAAAAGTGTGGGTTACTTAATAGGTGAAGGCTGCCCATGTGGGCTAGATCGCAAGTACTGCTTAGGCGCATTAACGGTTGCACCAAGCTGCGCTGCAGCATGCCAAGGCCAATGCGGGTTATACAAAATACCTCGCGCTAGTGCTACGCCATCGGCTTGCTGCTCGCTAATAATATCTTCGGCTTGTAGTGGCTCCGTGATTAAACCTACGGCTATTACCGGCATACTTACGACCTCTTTAATAGCGGTTGCAAATGGTACCTGAAAGTTAGGTTTAACCGGTATTTGTTGCTCTGGGCTTAGCCCTGCTGTACTTACGTGAATAAAATCGCAGCCAAGCTTGTCTAATGCTTTAGCAAGCTCAATAGATTGTGCTAAATCCCAGCCACCTTCTACCCAATCAGTAGCAGAGATACGAATGCCTACCGGTTTATGGCTTGCAAATTCAGCTCTTAGTGCTTTAAAAACCTCAAGCACAAGGCGCATACGGTTTTGCAAACTGCCCCCGTATTCATCATCACGCTTGTTTGAAAGAGGCGATAAAAACTGGTGTAACAAATAACCATGCGCACCATGTAGCTCAATTAAATCAAGCCCTAGCTCATCAGCGCGCTTTGCTGCACTGACGAAATCGTTTATTAGCTGGGTTATATCCGATTTTGTCATAGCCTTTGGTTGATAGGCGCTGTCATCGTAGGCTATGGCAGAAGGCGCTAGTGTTTGCCAGCCGTTTTCATCGCTAGGTGCAATTGCACCACCGCCATCCCATGGTTTTTCAGTAGATGCTTTTCGCCCTGCATGCGCAAGCTGAACGCCAATAGGCATAGGACTGTATTGCCTAAGCGCTTTTAAGCTTTTGCCCAGTGCTTGCTGGGTTTCGTTATTCCAAAGCCCTAAATCGGCGTAACTAATGCGCCCCTCAGGGCTTACCGCGGTGGCCTCTAAAATTAATAGCCCTGCACCACTTAAGCTCAATTGCCCTAAATGAATAGTGTGCCAATCACTGGCAGACCCCTGATTTGCTGAGTACTGGCACATAGGCGCAATAATAATGCGGTTGTCTAAAGTGAGTTCACCGAGCTTTAAAGGTGAGAATAATTGGCTCATAAATATTCCTTAAATACGCGTACTTTAGTACGAAATGCTATAGCTTACGGTATGAAGGGTTAATGGGGATCAAACTTCACTTTTATAGTGTCAAAACGAGAATAAATACCGTTGAGCAAAACATTCAACAGGGCCTTATAGGTTTTTAACCGTATTAATACATTTAGGTAATTAACCAATATGAATGGCTATTTACATTTGCTCAACGAGTAAAATATGCTTCTTTGTACCTTAATTAGCCAATTACTTGGATGTTATACATATTTATATAATTTTTTGTTGTGCAACTAGCTATATTTATTCCAAAAAAGTGAATTAAAATTCAATTTTAATATTCCCACCACTTTAACTCCCTGATAAACTGATTAACTTATATTAACTGGTGTTAAATTTTGAATCTGGGGATCACTTTTTATGTTTAAACCAAGCTTGCTAACCTTGGCTATTTCGAGCGCTGTATCTGGCGCATTTTTATTTTCTAACTCGGCTGTGGCACAACAAGAAACCACCGCTAAAAACAAATCACTCGAAGTAATCGAAGTTACAGCAACAAGACGCAGCGGATCTGTACAAAATGCACCGCTAAACATTACCGCACTTGATGCCGATGTAATGAAAGATCAAAACATTGGCGAACTAGCCGATGTAGCGCGTTGGGTACCTGGTTTAACAATTACCGATCAAGGTGGTCGCTCAGGCTCACCGATTATAGTTCGTGGTTTAAACACTAACTCGTCGGGTCCATCATCAGATGGCGGCACCGTAGCCACATACGTTAACGAAATCCCAGTGTCAGTTGATATGCGTTTAGTAGATATAGAGCGCGTAGAAGTACTTATTGGGCCACAAGGTACCCTTTATGGTGCGGGCACTTTAGGCGGCGCAATTCGTTACATGCTTAAAGAGCCAGAGCTTGATTTTACAACGGTAGAAATATTTGGCGATATGTTTCAAACCCAAGAAAGTGACTCGTTAGGCGGCGAAGGCGGCTTTATAGTAAACCTGCCACTTATTGAGGATGAACTTGCAGTACGTGCCAGCTTGAACGTATACGAAGACCCAGGCTTTATTGATTATGCTTACACAGTGCGTGAACCAGGTGTATCGCTACCGGACCCTGATTGGAGCAACGCCGACGAAGTAAACAACAATATTAAAAATGTTGAAGATGCTAACGGCGAAACAACTACAACAGGGCGTATTTCTGTACGTTGGAAACCAAGCGAAACATTTGAAGGGACACTTAATTACTTTTACCAAAACCAAGACAGCGAAGGCCGTTCAATTGTTCATTACAACAGCCTAAACGATGATAACGGTTTAAGCGATATTGTAGGTAAATACGAGTCGGCTTATCGTTATGAAGAGCCGCGCGAAAAAGAAGATCAACTACTAAGCCTTGAGCTAAAAGCCGACCTAGGTTTTGCAGAGCTTGTATCGGCAACCGGTATTTCAAGCTTTGATGCCGACGGCCAACGTGACCAAACCGATTTACTTATCCGCCTAGATTACGGTTATGAAGAGTTCCCTGCGTTTTCATCATACACACGTGAAATTGACGAAGAAGATACCTTCACTCAAGAAATTCGCTTAGTGTCTCAAAGCGACAGCGACTTTAACTGGATTGTAGGCGCGTTTTACAACAAAACAGAAACCGAAGCATCAAGTAGAGAGTTTACGCCTGGGTTTGACCAATTCGCTATCGATAACTTTGGTGGCGCTCAGCTAAGACCTGACTCATTAGAATACTTAGAGCTTACAAAAAGTAAGGTCACTGAGTCTGCGCTATTCGGCGAAGTTGGCTACCAAGTTACCGAAAAATTAGATATTACCATTGGCGCACGTTTTTACGAATACGATGTAGAGGCGCAAGCAGCATTTGACTTCCCGCTTGCAAATACACTTTATGGCGATGCAGACCCTGATGCAATCACCGTTGCTTACGAAAAAGACGAAGCAGGCGATAACGGTAACTTATTCAAATTTAATGCTAAATACCAGTTTACTAATTCAGTAATGGGTTATGTAACAGTAAGTGAAGGCTTTAGAATTGGCGGTTCCAACCTTCTAGCTGTTTGCCCTGATCCTATCCCTGAAAACCAGCAAACAGGGTGTGGTAACGCTGACGAAAGGCTTTTTGATGCAGATACCACAACAAACTACGAGCTAGGCCTTAAAAGCACCTGGTTTAGAAGCCAATTACACTTTAACGCCGCTTTATTTAATGTAGATTGGGAAGATGCGCAAATTGCAGGCGCAACAGATGTAGGCCAATTACCGTACTTATCTAACGCAGGCTCTGCCAACGCAAAAGGTATTGAGCTATCTACCCGTGCTATTTTATCTGACTCGTTTACCGTGTACGCAACATACGCATACACTAAAGCAGAGCTAACCTCAGACGCCCCATTTTTATTTAATGCTGATGGCACCGATGGCGCAGAAGACGGCGACCGCTTACCGGGCTCGCCAGAGCATCAGTTCTCAATGGGTGTAAACTATCAAACAGATGTGTTTAACGACAAAACCCTTGATATTAACTACGGTTTAACCGCACAAAGTGATGTAATTTCAAAAGTAGGTTTGCATGACAATGGCGAAACCCTGCCAGGTTACAGCTTAAGTAATATTTCTGCTAAGCTAACGGCTGATGAGTGGTCTACTACTTTATACATTGATAACGTATTTAATAAATACGCCGTTACATCAGTACGTCGTTCAGATGCCGATATAACAACTGCAAACGGTGCCGACATACAACGTAACTACGGCCACTATATAAATCGCCCACTTACGGTAGGCGTTAAATTTAACTACAAATTTGAAATATAATTTATAGTCACTTTTAAACAATGTTATAAGGCTCAAATTTATTTGAGCCTTTTTTCTTTATTAACACATAAATAAAACAAACATCATGCAGCCAAACTTAAAGCACCTTCATCAAAGCGCCATTGAGTATTTAAACCAAGGTAATATACAACGTGCCCATAAAGCCCTCGTTGAATTAGTAACGCAAAAAAATGACTTTGCTGATGGCTACTTTTTACTGGCCATGGTTAATTTACGCGTAGGGCAAATTCATAAAGCCATAAAGCTAATAGAAAAAGCCCTTAGCCTTGGCAAAAGCATTGAATACACCGCGCAGCTTGCAAAGTGTTATGCATTAACAGGTGAGCTTACCAAAGCCAAAAACACCGCTTTAGCGATACCCGTTGAGCAAATAAAAAAGAGTCTTGATGCCGACACTCTAGGTGTTGCACTTACGCAAGCAGGCCTACACAAAGAGGCACTAAACTATTTTAACTGCGCTATTGAGCTGGCTAACCATGCAAATAAACCGCAGCCACAGTTTTATTATAATTTAGGGGTAAGCGCTAAATTTTTAGGCCAATTTGAACAAGCCAAAACTGCCTTTGAAAGCGCAATTACTCTCAATCCGCTGCATCACCAAAGCCACTTTGCATTAAGTGACTTAACCAAAGCGTCGCTGCAAAATAACCATATTGAAGGCCTAAAAAACGTGTTTGAGCAAGTAACACACCCCGATGCAAAATTACACATTGGCCACGCACTTGCAAAAGAGTACCAAGACATAGGCAAATTTGATGATGCGTTTAACAGCCTAGAGCAAGGAAAAGCCACTAAACGCGCTATACAGCCTTTTGATCATAAAAGCTCAGTCGCATTATTTGCACACATTAAACATTTAAGTGAGCAGCATAAACACGCGCTAACACACGGCAGCCCAACGCAAGAGCCTATTTTTGTATTAGGTATGCCCCGCTCTGGCACCACATTGGTTGAGCGTATTTTATCGAGCCACAGCGACGTACAATCAGCCGGTGAATTACAAGACTTTGGCCTAAGCGTTAAAAAATTAAGCCAAACTCAAACACTGCATGTGCTCGATACTCAAACACTCACTAAAGCGTATGAGCTTGATTTTAATCAGCTTGGGACAACGTATTTAAACGCCACTCGCGTAACCACCGGCAGCCATAAGCACTTTATAGATAAACTCCCGTTTAACTTTTTTTATATCGACTTAATAACCAAAGCCCTGCCAAACGCGAAAATTATTTGCATGCTACGCGACCCAATGGACACTTGCATTGGTAACTACCGCCAGCTATTTACTATAAATAACCCCTACTACGCGTACTCGCTCGATTTACTCGACACTGCCAAATTTTACAGCCGCTTTTATAAACTCATGCAGCACTTTAGCGCCCTGCATAGCAATATAAAATTAGTAAAATACGAAGAACTAGTCGCCCAGCCCGAGCAGCAAATAAAAGAGCTAGTTAGCTTTTGTAATTTAGAGTGGCAAGCACAGTGTATAGACTTTCACTTAAACACCGCGCCGGTATCTACTGCAAGTAAAGTGCAAGTACGCCAACCACTTAACAATAAAGCAATTGGGCGTTGGAAGGCATTTAAGCCCCATACTAATGCAGCAGTGGAGTACCTTTTAAGCCAAGGTATTAGTGTTGAATAAGCGTTTTATTTTGGGTAGTAGGTGAATCCAAATAAGCAGCTTTGTGTAAGTGTAGGTCGGATAAGCGAAGCGCCATCCGACACAGTAAAATACCTTGCCAATTATTATCACATTTTATGTTGTCGAGTGGCTGAAGAGTGCCAGAAGCGGACCTTCACACGAAACTCGTTTCTGCCCCAAAACGTGTTAAAGCAATTATTCTATAGGTCGGCTTTGAGCGATAACCGGACACTGAAAAAGTTAAATTTATTCCTGTGTTTTAAGTAGAAATCTAATTTTGTCCAATAACATTATTAAACGCCGTTTTGGGGCAAAATAACATGCTTAATTCCTAGCTGTTTTAATTACTTGTTTACAAAGGTAATTATTGGTGAAATTATCAGGGTATGTAATATACGCCGTTTCGGTGTGTTATAAACCACCAAAATGGTGTTCAATAAGCTGTTAGCTGTTTTGCTATGTTCTAGGCTTTTTTCAAATAAAAACATCGACTTTCTTTTTGTCGGTTAACAATAAAGCAGCCTTTTCTTGATATAAATCAAAAGTATCGTCTGATATAAATTTATCAAACGTATTAATTATTTCTTTCATGTAAGAGGCTCTTACTTGATAAGTCTGACGTTCAGGATATTCTTTAGCAAGTCCATCTAATTTCTCTGAACTATTAGAAAAATACTCCATAACATTAATTTTTTTATCAGGATCTACATCCCCTCCACCATAAGAAAGGATCCTAAGTTTAGACTCTAAACTATTCATATCTTCTCTTTTTTTGGATATTATGGGGTTTCCTGACTTACCTAATCTAACTGGTTCATCACTATCGTATTTTTGTGTGTATTCTCGTTCCATTTCATTCACATTTTTAACAATACTATGAAGTTCTTTTATACTCATATTAGAAAAGTTGAGCTCTTCTTTTTTAAATACTTTTTCATATGCACTTCCCTCAATTAATGATGAATCAAAAGCATTATTGTCTTTTTTTTCTTTAACTTTAGGATCAAGGTGAGTTGTGTTTATATTAATTTTTAAGCCACTTTCGCTTGTTTTAGTAGAAAAGCTTTTTATTTTTTCATCATCACTGTTTGTAAAAATAGATATTTTACTTTCAAATAGAGTAGGTAGTAGATTGGTGCTGATTTTCATAAAAATCCTTTTTCATATGTCGTTTTCTTTTATCGACATAATTTTATAAAACTTAAGCTTTTATTTTAGATTGTTTTCTATTAACGACTCATAGGGCTGAGTCGTTAATAGAAAGTTTAACTAGCCACCAGATCTTACTTCATAAGTAATTCCACCATAAGTAGATCCAGTTGTTGTTTTATTTTCAACTTCCCAATAATAAGTGCCTGCATTAAAGATAGAAGTGGAAACTGCTACGCTATATCCGCCAGCAACTCTATTGAATCGCCCCGTGTTTGCCAGAGACTCAATAACTTGAGAAACTGGAACTATGAAAAAATCAAATCGCTATACATCA